>CALUYP010000001.1 GCA_944325055.1 uncultured Elusimicrobiales bacterium
TCCAAACGGATTCGCCATTTTATTGTTTGAGCAAAGCGAGTTATAAAATGGCCCGTTTGGAAGTGATTTTTATAGGACGCTGGGGCGGCAATCTTTTTCGTACTTTTTCTTTTGTAAGAAAAAGTACAAATATACTTTTTGAAAATAATTTTTATAGTACGCTGGGGAGACGGTCTTTTCGTCCTTTTTCTATAATGAAAAAAGATCTTTATAAAACAAGACAAACCTCAGGATTTTTTCAGGAATCAGGCGTTACCAGCTCCTAAAATTCCAAATTACTGGGAATAATAAAATTTCTATAATTAAGAAATAGGAAGCATATGAAAAATAAAATTCACAAAACCAATGCCGCCAGACAACTTGATGAACAAAATGTCCCATATGAATTAATACCTTATGAAGTGGACGAATCGGACTTAAGTGCGGTGCATGTGGCAAACGCATTGGGAGAACATATAGACCAAGTTTACAAAACGCTTGTCCTGCGCGGAGATAAAACGGGTTTTTTCGTCTGCGTAATTCCCGGTGGAGCGGAATTGGATATGAAAGCCGCCGCCCGCGCCAGCGGCAATAAATCATGCGAAATGCTGCACGTAAAAGAATTGATGCCCGTAACAGGTTACATACGCGGCGGCTGCAGTCCGCTGGGTATGAAGAAACATTTTCCCACTTTTATTCATGAAGATTGTATTTTATGGGATTTTATTTACATCAGTGCCGGACTGCGCGGGCTGCAAATTAAAATCAGCCCGCAAGATTTACTAAAAGCCGTACCCGCCCAAGAGGCTCCTCTTTGCTAGCCTGCTTTTTCCCTTGCGAAAAATCACCAAACATGTATACTATTAGAGTAAAAGGGGGAGGTGTTTGTATGTATGCAAGCGTTTGGAAACGTTTCTTTGCTTTTGTAATTGATGCCGTTATTTTCTTAATTTTATTTTGGATACTTTCCCAAATAATGAGCAACGCCTCGGTTTCGTTGGTGCTGCTGGTAATGATTTGGCTATATTACGCTTTGTTGGAAAGCTCTCCGCTGCAGGCCAGTATCGGAAAAATGATTGTAGGAATAAAAGTAGTGGACCGGAAAGGCCGACGGCTTAGCTTTTGGCATGCCACAGAACGCATTTTTTCAAAATTAGTAACGAATATAACCTTTTATTTTGGTTTTTTTATCGCGGCTTTCGATAAGAAAAAACGCACCTTGCATGACCGGATCAGCCGCAGTGCCGTAATTTCAAAACGTACCGAATTCAATCCGGACGCTTATGAAGAAGAGGAAGAAGAGGCTTCTTTTACCGCTATTAGCATTGTCTCTATGCTGCTGGCCTTGTCGTTCGTAGCGTTAATGGTGCTAACGGTAGCACTGCCTCAATACCAAAAAACTAAACGCCAAGTAGAACTTTCCCGCATACTTACCATCTTAGATTATGCCGCAAGAAAACAACTCAAAGAAGCGCAAAAACCGTTGGCAGATCCGCGTGTCTGGCTGGGCGATTACCGCAACTGCCAAAAAATCAGTCCGGAAAAACTCTCCTGCGAAGGGTTTGAACTTTTACTTGAACCAGGCGGCGTGAAAGCAAATGTACGCACCCATACTATGGATATTTTATATACGCTGTATTATCCGTTTGACGCGCGGCCCGTTACCTGTACGCCGCAAAGCAAACAAGGTGAAGAAATTTGCGCCGCTCTAAAGAGCTAATCTCTTTGACGTGTGAATTCATATAGGTAATAAAGAAGGAGTAAAGCTGGAAGCGGACTGTCAAAATTGTTAAGATGTAAATATGTCCGCTAAAAAGAAGAATCCTTCTCCAATTAACACGATTCAAACAACTCCCAGTCAAAATGATGCGGTCCTTAGCCGTACGGCGGTTTTTTTACGAAAAGCGATTCTGCAGGTAACGGGATGGCTGTGTTTGCTCGTCAGTGTTTCCTTTTTTACCGCCACTTATGACACCGCACAAGTAAAATTGACGCTGCTGCACTGCGGAGCTACGGTATTAATGGCACTGTGGGCGGCTTTAAAAGCGGCAGAACATAAGAGTCCGTTCACGCGCAAAAATTTTTCCTTTCTGCTGCCGGTTTTTGCTTATTTGGCGTGGAATATATTTTCTTTTCTATTTCTTCCCTACAAACTGGAAGCCGCCGAAGAATTTATCCGTATTTTAATGTACGGCGGCATTACGCTTTTGATTGCATGCGAATTTAGCCGCCGGGAAGTGCGCGTATTGACAAAATTTATTCTGGCGGCCGCTTGGATTTCCTTTGCTTACGCCATCCTGCAAATGATAGACGGATTCTTCCCGGGTACGGACTTTATGCCATGGCGCGGATTTTTTATGCGGCGTGTTTTTTCCACCCACGCCAATCCTAACTTTTTTGGAGCCTTTGTTATTTTTGCTTCCGCGCTGGCGGGTGCGCAATATTTGTTTACACGGAAGAAAAGCCTGCTGGTATTATTGGGAATCGGACTATTGGGTTTATTTTTTACCGAAAGTAAAGGAGCTTGGCTGGCTTATGCGGCTACACTGTTGTGCTTTGCGGGCATCTATACCAACTTTTTAATGCACGGAACAACCCAAAAGCATCTTAAAAAAATAAATTGGGCGGCTTTATGTCTCTTACTAGTTGCTTTAGCGGGAACCGGTTTTTACGCTTCAAAACGATTCCAATCCGTCAGTTTCCGCACGTTTACGTGGCTTTCTTCTTTTGA
The DNA here is from genome assembly GCA_944325055.1 of uncultured Elusimicrobiales bacterium. Taxonomy (GTDB): domain Bacteria; phylum Elusimicrobiota; class Elusimicrobia; order Elusimicrobiales; family Elusimicrobiaceae; genus Avelusimicrobium. The sequence continues at coordinate 2,711 of CALUYP010000001.1, forward strand.
AATGGTGCAAGATGCTCCCGTCATGGGAACAGGACCCGGCAGCTTTAAAATCATTTACCCGGCGTATAGACGTCCGCAAATTTTTTATATCGAAAATTCCCATAATACCGAAACCCAACACGCCGAAAATGAATACTTGGAACAATGGGCCACTACCGGTACCGTGGGACTGGCTGTTTTTTTATGGTTAGTTGGATTTATCTTCATTTGCGCCTTACGTAATTTAAAAGAAACCCGGAATGAACGGACAGACCAATCCCTGCTTGAACGGAATGTGTATTTACTGGGTTATGCCAGCGCTTTATTCGGCTTAATGATGCACGCTTTTGTGGATATCAGTCTCCGTTTTGCTTCAAGCGGATTATTTTTTGCCATATTTTGCGGAGTTATTTTGGCGCTGTGCAAAGAAGAATCAACAGCAGAAAACTTCTCCCCGTCGCCTTCTCCCAGTTGGCTGCTTTGGACCGCCCGTGTTATATTATGCGGCGCATTGGCATATGGAACGAGCTATGTATTGATACAATTTTCCCAATTAACGAAAGTGTTGAGCATCAGCTCCTTCGGAGAAGGTTTTCTAATCGTTGTTTCGTGGACGGTATTTCTTTTTAGCGTATTGGGAGTTTCTTTCATTTATCTGCGAAGTGGATTTTTAAGCCGGCAGGCCTCCGTCAACCTGCTTCTGGCGGCCTCTATTCCATTTTTACTCGTATTTTATGGATTCTTTCAAGCCAACCATTACTACAGTCTGGGCGTCAGTTTGGTATCCCGCGGCAACGCAGAAGGCGCTTTAGGCTATTTTACAAAGGCCATCACGCTAAATCCATTTCAAACGGAATACCGCCAATACCGCGCCAATACTTTAGCGATGACGCTTAACCTGACTGATACCTTTTCCCCCCTTCGCGGAGATAAAAAAAGTCCTTCCAACGATTACGAACGGGCTCTGGCCGATTTTGCCGCCGTACGCCAACAAGCGCCCAATCACGTTTTACTTCATCATAATATCGGACAACTGTACTATACCATGGCGTTGCGGCAAGCCCAAAGCACTCAAAATGCATCCGGCATAGCGGAATATGAGCGCCTGAGTCAATATGCGCGCGAAAATATGCAACAGGCCAAACTGGCTTTTAAACATGCCTTAAAATTAGATCCCGTTAATCCAGATACTTACGCTTTCTTAACAAGTATCGCCTTGATGGAACGCAACCCGGCACAAGCCCAACACTGGATAGACGCTTACCGTGCAGGACCGGCAGGCGTTACGGAACCTGAATTCTTGGAAAAAAACAAAAAAAATCCCCGCTTCGCAATACTCCAAAACCAAGTTGAAGCATTGCGCTCCTCTTTAGAGAAAAGCAACCAAAAGAAATAAGTCCTGTGCAAAAAACATTGTTTTTTTGTAGAATATCTTTGTTGGATTTTTTTCGCCAAGATAGCTCAGCTGGTAGAGCAACCGCTTCGTAAGCGGTAGGTCGGGGGTTCGATCCCCCCTC
>CALUYP010000002.1 GCA_944325055.1 uncultured Elusimicrobiales bacterium
GAATGAAGCGTTGCGTTTCTCCCCCTCCACCAATGCCAAGAAATACGAAAATACCGGCGTGTGGAAAGTGGAACCGGGTATGCAGCCACAGCGGGTGGACGTGACCATAGGCATTATTGCCACCAAACAGACCGAAATCACGGGCGGCGATATTGAAGAAGGGGATATGGTAATCGTAGGCGAGAATAATTTAAAAGCCAGCACTGCCAGCACTCAAATGGGACCGCCGCGGCCGGGCAGACGGCGCTAGGCGGCGTTATGGCGCTGATTGATACGCGTGATTTGTATAAAATTTATACGTTGGGCGATGTGGAAGTGAAGGCTTTAAACGGCGTAAGCGTGTCTATTGAAAAAGGCGAGTTTGTGGCCGTTATGGGCCCTTCCGGATCGGGCAAATCCACCTTTATGAACATCTTGGGCTGTTTGGATAAGCCTACTCATGGAAAATATATTTTGGACGGGATTGATGTGACCGCTACGGATTTATCCCAATTAGCCGGCGTACGCAACCGCAAAATCGGTTTCGTCTTTCAGGGGTTTAACCTCATTAAACGCACCACCGCTATTGAAAACGTAGAACTGCCGATGATTTATAATCATACTCCGGCCCATCTTCGGCACGAGAAAGCAATGGAGGCGTTAAAGGCGGTCGGGTTGGAGTCGCGCGCGCAGCATTTGCCCAATCAGCTTTCCGGCGGACAGCAGCAGCGCGTGGCGATTGCGCGTTCTTTGGTGTGCGACGCCCCGATTATCTTTGCCGACGAACCGACGGGTAACTTGGATACGAAAATGAGTATTGAAGTGATGGAGTTGTTTACCCGTTTAAACAAAGAAATGGGCAAAACGATTATTTTAATTACGCACGAGCCGGATATCGCGGAATATGCGTCGCGGTTAATTAAGTTTAAAGACGGCGAAAAAATAAGCGACGAGGTCAAATAATATGTGGGATTCTTTTTACGCTATTTTTAAAATTTCGCTTAAAGCTATTTTTGCCAACAAGATGCGCGCCGCGCTGACGAGCTTGGGTATCGTTATCGGCGTATCGGCGGTGATCACGATGTTGGCGGTCGGATCGGGCGCGCAAAAAAGCGTGACCGACAGCGTGGCCCGTTTCGGTACCAATATTTTATTTCTGCGCCAGCCGTGGGATCTGGACGAAAGCATTTCTTCTCCCAAAGACGTAACGATGGATGACGTCTATGCCATCCGCCAAGTAGACGGGGTAGCGGCGGCGGCGCCTTATATTACCACGAGCTTTGACGTCAAGTATTCCAACACCAGTGTAGCGTTAAGCGTACTGGCTACCGATCCCGATATTTTTCTGACCTATGATTGGCCGATTGAAAGCGGTCGGGAGTTTACCCAACGGGAAGTGGATGATTATGCCCAAGTGATTGTATTGGGAGCGTCCGCCGCACAGACCATTTTCAGCGACGTAGATCCGCTTAATAAAACGGTCGTGTTGGACAATATCCCGTTTAAAGTAGTGGGTGTAGTTAAAAAAACGGGACAAAGCGGGATGGGGTTTGATATGGATGAAGGCGCTTTAATTCCTTATACTACCGGAAAAGTAAAAATGAATGCCGGTTGGAACAGCTCCGACCGCCGCGCCTTAGACCGCGTGGTCATTAAAGTGGCGGATTTTAATACGATTGAAAATACCAAAGTGGATATCCAAAATACCGTGCGCAATACCCACCGGATTCACCCGCTGGGGAAGGATGATTTCCAACTGGACGATTTTGCCTCGTTTATTGAACAAGCTAAAACCATGGGAAAGACAATGAGTCTTTTGTTAGGGGCTATCGGCGCGGTTTCTTTGATTGTGGGCGGTATTGGAGTAATGAATATTATGCTCGTGTCCGTTACCGAACGTACGCGCGAAATCGGGATTCGTATGGCCATTGGCGCTACCAGCTGGGATATTCGGATGCAGTTTTTGGTGGAATCGGTTACGCTTTCCTGCATTGGCGGGCTAATAGGGATTGTTTTGGGCGTGATTATTACGATGGTGGTGGCGGCTAATTCATCTATTCCGGCGGAGCTGAGCATATCGGCGGTTTTATTGTCGGTTGGGTTTTCAGCTGCAACGGGTATTTTCTTCGGTTTTTATCCCGCTTACAAAGCTTCCAAGCTAACGCCTATTGACGCATTGCGTTATGAATAATTTAACGTGGAGTGTTTATGTAAAGAACCGTCCCGTACAGATTTTATTCGTACGGGACGGTTCTTATCTAGTTCATTCCTTAGAAATCAAATTCAAAAAGATAATTTTTCTAAATAAGCGTCTATATTGACGGTTGTTAGTTTTTTACCAAAGTCTGCGGGTACTTGCTCCCCATTTTTATTCAACATTCGTTGAACGAGAAGGTTGGTTTCTTCCGGATAGAGATGATGTGAGTCCGAAAAATAAAGCGTATAATCTTGGCTGATGGTATTCTTATCCATAAAGTGCCAGACTTCACCGAATACATCTGTTATATCACGCAGCCATTGTTTATACTGAGGAAGAATGTTTTCCTCCTCAATCATTTGTAGATGAGGCAGTGCCACAGGGGTAGTAAATACCAGAAATTGCGTGTTTGGAAAAGCCTTTTTTATTTCCTGTAAAAACATTTTATAATCTGGGTTATAACGAAAAGATTTATATATAGAGCGATACACATTCATCGTATCGCGGAACGCGGCTTGTTGTTCTTCTTTTCCCGGACGGAAATATTCAACGATTCTCATCTCTTTTCGCTCATAATAAAATTCTTTAGTAGGCCGCCGGTTAGCCCGTAGAATACGGGTAGAAAGATGCAGGGCTTTGAGATTGAATAAATGAGCCAATGTAAAAAACGGTTTGTGTACATCTTCTATATAGCTGACGGGTTCTCCCCCCTTTACACGGCTTTTGCTCGGCTGTCCATTTGAAGCCATAAAATCCAGCCCTAACACGATCAGCTTTAGATCTTTTCCGTGTAATTGTTGGGCAAAATTCAAGTAAGTGAGGGCTTCGCTTGGTCGGAATGCGGCTGCTGCGTAGTTATATGTGTGATATTCCGGTTCAAATAAAGCAGGATTTATACCGGTTGATCGGCTGGAACCCAAAATAATACTATCAAAATCTTTCTTTCCATAATAGAAAGTAAAGAAAAGCTGATTTGTTTTTTGTTGTCGCTCATTGATAAAACGGACACGGTTATTGAAACGGTGTACAAACGGAAGCACGAGCATGGGGTCTCCCAATGCATTTAAAAATACAGTTAAAGATAAGAGAGAAAGGAAAACAATAAAAAAAGTTTTAAGCCAAGATTGGTAGAGCCTCATAACAAGAATCCATTAGAATTGGAAGTATAAAAATTCTGATATTTTTGTTAAATTCCCAATAACCGCCATAAATAAGATAGCCATTAGTATGGCAGTTTTTTTAGTAAATCGGAAGCGGTCTGCTATCTCATTTGAGTTACGGTAGATAGCTAAAGCCAAGGCGCCTGCTGCTAAGAGCAATAGCCAGAGAGCATCATCCCATTGTCTGGCACCGAAAACGAGGTGTTTCCCTTTCAGTATTTCCGGTAGCATAAAAGTGTTGGGATTAAACATTTTGGTTAACATATTTTTTGCATCTGCTAAGGTGGGGGCGCGGAAAAAAACCATAGAAACCGTCCAGAATAATAGTGTTATAGCCCAACCTAAGTATTTAGGCATGGAAAATCCACATTTTTTCCAAAGCCCGTGTATGGCCATGCCCGCTCCGTGCATGGCCCCCCAAATGGCAAATAACCAACCGGCTCCATGCCATAAACCGCCAATAAAAAACACCATAAATGCATTTAATAGCTGACGGGAAAATCCTTTTCGGTTTCCTCCGAGCGGAATATAGATGTAGTCCCGTAGGAATTGTGAGAGTGTCATATGCCATCTTCGCCAGAAATCTTGCAAGTTAGTAGCTCGGTAGGGAGCATTAAAGTTAATAGGCAAATGTATATTAAATATGCGGGCGGCTCCAAGGGCCATATCACTGTAGCCGCTGAAGTCATAATACATCTGGATAATAAAAGCAAAAGCAGTCAGCCAAGCTTCTAATCCGGACAGGACACCCGTATTGGAGTACCCTTGTGCCACTAATGTTGATAAAGAATCTGCTATTAGTACTTTTTTGGCTAATCCAATTACAAACAATACAATGCCTTTAGAGATGTTTTCAAGATTTATTTTTTTTAATTTCGGGTCATTCAGTTGGGGAATCAGTTCTTTATGATGCACAATTGGCCCGGCAATAAGCTGTGGAAAAAATGAAATGAAGAGAGCAAAATCAATAAAATTTTTATTTTGTGCAATTCCCTTATAACAATCCACTTGATAAGCAATGGTTTGAAAGGTATAAAAACTAATTGCTAAGGGTAGCAGTAAATGTAAGAAAGATATTTGCGTGCCAAAAATTGCGTTAAAATTCGCAATTAAAAAATCTGCATATTTATAATAGACTAATAATCCTATATTCCCAACCAAAGCTAAGATCAACAAAATTTTGCTTTGATATTTTTGAATTCCTAATGAAAACCCGTAATTGAATAGAATAGAACCTAGCATGATAGGTAAATAAACGGGATTCCACCAAGCGTAAAAAAATAGGGAAGCTAAGATAAGAAATAATTTCGCCGCAGTGAAACGATTGTATCTATTCAGTATAAATGTAGTAAAAAATACAAAGGGAAGGAAGAAAAAGATATATTCAACGGAATTAAATAACATATCTTTTATATTTTACCTTTTTTAAAATTTTCCTGCAATGATGGATTATTAGGAATAGGAAAGATAATGAGAAACGTTTCCATATCAAGTTAGATGACTTATGCACCCAAACCAAAACCCCCCGGATTTTTATCCGGGGGTTTTTCTTATTTTCCTAAGAAGCGGTTCATCATTCTTTTAAACCAATTTGGTTTTTGGTTTTTTACAAGATCTTGCCCTATATCGGATGCTGCTTGTGCTGCTCGGTCGCTTCTTGCAAAGAGCGCTGCCGAGAATAAGGACAGAACAGCTGATACACCAATCATAGCGTAAGTAGTAGCGTCGGATGCGACCATGCCAAAACTCATTAACTTTTCAGCTAAATTGGTTAACAGCATCGGTCCAAAAGCACATGAGATGGCGCTTGCTACAATTAGAGAAACGATTCGGTCTTGTGTCCGTATATTTCTAGCAGACCGGGCAAAAGCCAACGTAAATGCTGTAGATACTCCCACTTCCGCCGTGAACAATGCCGCTGTTAAGGCATAAACATTATCTGCAAAAGGAACTGCTGCCATTCCTCCCAAGGCGGAAATCAAGGTGGCTACTGTCATGTTGCTCTTTGGGAACCATTTCAAAAATCCGCTTGCCAGATAGCGTCCGATCAAGAACGGAAATGCAAACTGGACTAATCCAAATAGATATTTGGAGGGCGAATTTTGCATGAGATCTTCTAATAAGAACAAGAATCCATTATTATAAGCCATTTCCACTGCATTCATAGTTAACAGTCCGGCTAACAGCGGTAATACGCCTTTTTCTTCTTTAAGCAAGCGGACGTAGCTGTTGTTTAAAATAGAAGACGTTAACTGATAGGCCCTTCTGTTCCGTTGAGCGATCGTTACCGGCATAGGCGGTGCCGCTAATTTCTCTTCAATTACAGGTTTTGTGTTAGGAATTCTTGCCACATTGATTCCTAATGCCGCTAGCGCGACTAACGGTATAGGCATCGCAAATGTAAAACTCCAATCCATGTCTAACCCTTTGGTAACGAAATAGGGGAAGGCAAAGGAGGCCGCCATACCTAGAGCACGGCTTAACTCTGTGAAAGAAGTCCTTTTCTGGGCTACTATTTCTTCTTCTCCTGCGCTTAAAGCCGTCATCATGGGGCCTACTGCGTTATGTACAAACACACCGCCTGTACTGGCTATCGTAATGCAGGCTAAAATATTATAGAAGTGCGCCATCGTGTTTTCCCAAGGGATAAAATTACCGTTTAATCCAAACAAGGTAACCCCGGCGGTAAATCCTGTTCCCATTAAGGCCAATCCCAAGTTCATAGAGGCTTTTCTGCCAATTTTTTGTTTCAGCCAGTTAGAGAAGAACGCACCTACAGAGTAAGGCAAATAGGTAGCAACAGCCACTAAGATATTGTCGCTAAGAGATAAACCGAAGCTTGTCCCAAAGTTCGCAATTACTGGCGTTGCCACTTCCAATCCCATTACGAAAGACGCCATATACAAGCTAGCCCGTTGGAAAGCAGCTTTCAAATTGGAAGGTTTCGCTTGGCCTGGTATCAGTTCCGGCAATTGTGCGGCTGCCGGTTTAGAGGCGAACATTTTCTTAATTGAAGAAAACGCCTTTTTCGCTCCTTGCCATATAGCGGGTACTGGAATTCCACCATATAATGTGCCAGAATTATCCGAAACAGCCGGTTTTGCATTGCGGCTAAAGAAAGAAATAGAGGCTCTGGACGCTGGCTTCCCGGACACCGCTGTTGCAGCACTAGGATTTTTAACCTTATTAACTTGCTGAGCCGCCCGTTGCAAAGCCGTTAAATTAGCAGCAGCGGCCACAGCCGTTCCTGCTGTTGGAATCGTTTCTCCAGAAACGGTCGTTTCGGGTGTCGTTGGAAAAGATAATTCCTTAAGTTGTAAGGCGGTTGGATTCAAGTTATCAGCAAGCGATGGAATGTTGATTTCCGGAACAGCCAGTTTGAGGTCCGCAGTTGCAATGGGTTGTAAAGGCTGTTGGTTGCCTAAAACGTTTTCCGGTTGGATCGATTTTTTGGCAACATTACCCAATTTGATATACAATTCGGTAGCTTTTGGATCCGGGTCAGCCGCCAACCGGTTTACTTTTCCAAATACACCCAGCGCGGGCAGGAATTCCGCCACTTCAGGCTGAGCCGCTTGTTTAGATGGCAGTTTCAGTGTAATACCTTGCTCTTGAGCTGCTTTGACAATACTTTTCCAAAAGGGCGTTTCACTCCCGGCCAGTTCCGTTAACTGCGCCAGTTCAGTTTTTGCTCCTAGATTTAAGATAGCTCTGGCGGACGCGGCTGCAGCCAAGGGTTCAAAGACAGTCGGTGCAGCCTTTTGGTAAAAGTCCAATATGGCAGCGGCATCTGCTTTCGTTCCGTACAAGCCTAAGGCGGCTACATCAGCCAGCATTTCATTCACGTCAACCAAAGAAGCGTTTTTTTGCTTGTATGCTGCAACTAATGCCTTTAAATTGCCTTCCGGAATGGAAGAAAAGCTATTCAACGAAGAAGTTAAATCTTTTCGCCAAAAATCTGCTGCCTCCGCTACTTGGCCGACGGAAGAGTTTCCCTTCAGCGCCACTTGGAGAAATTCATTGCGCAACATCCCCTGCCGTACATTTTCATTCGGATATTTCAAGATTAAGTCCGAAAGACCCGAAGTATTTCCGGCATCTACTAATTTGGCAATTTGCGCATAAGAAAGATTTTGAAGAGGATCCTGTCCTTTAGCCAGCTGTTCGATTTTTTTAGAAATAGCTGCTTGTTGCTCGGCTAATTCGGCCGCTTCTATTTGTCCAGTGTATGGATTAACAGACAGAGCGCCATTTTGGGCAGGCAAACTGTTCAGCGCTTTAATAGCAGGATTGATTGCTTCAATATTGCTTGGTAAGCGGACGCCACCTTTTGTTACTATTGAAACGGGAGATTTTGTTATGGCCTTTGCTCCCCGTACCAAAGCGCTTGCTCCTTGGGCTGGTGCCGGGATGGAGCTGAGTGCTACAATGCTGATGCTTACCAACGACGCTATTACCTTTTTCATTTTCTTTCTTCTTCCTCTATATTATTATGATTAATGCTATAAAATTTAATTTAAAAAACCCGCTCTCTTTTTTTAAGGGCGGGTTTGTATAACTAAAACAAATTCATACTATCTTATATACAAACTCTCCCGGTTTCCTTATGCATAAACGCGAACCCCATGCCAAAAACCAAGGTATTTAGCACAGAACGATGTCCAATATAATGTTTTAAAATCTGAGATTTGTATTGCATTTGTTACCACTAAAAAAAATAAAAATAATTTAACCACACTATTATTATAACATATTTTTAAAAAAAAGTATATATTTTTTATTAACCTCTTTTTCTTCTTTAATATCCTACTATATTTTATACATTATATCAAGAGGTAATTTGATGATTTTAAAAAAATGCAATAAAAAACATCAAACCGGGGTTATAAAAATATGGATCCAAGATTAATTGAAAAAACGGATGATGAACTTGTTGAACTGTTTAAATCCGGGAATTCAGAAGCGTTTGAAAAATTGGTGTATCGCTATAAGAATTCGTTGTACCAATATATTATGACGATGGTACAGGATGAAGGAGCAGCAGGGGATTTATTCCAAGAAGTTTTTATTTCGTTCTTTAAATATGCCGATAAATACGAATCACGTGGCAAATTTAAATCATGGTTGTTTTTGGCGGCCCGTAACCGGGTGTTAAATTTTTTCCGGGACAGGGATAAATTATCTTCCTTAGATCAGACCGACGAAGAGGGAAACGCCTATTTTCATGACACGCTGTCTGACGGAAAGCCCTCTTTGCTGGAAGAATTAAGCGGTCGGGAAACGGAAGAAGAAATCCGGCGTGCGTCATTAAAACTGCCGCCCCGCCAACGAGAAATGATTTATTTGAGACAGTATTTATCTTTTAAGGAAATTGCGGAAATGTTGGACCGGCCGTTGGGGACGGTGTTGGCGGACTGTCACCGGGCCGTTAAAAAGATGCAGCATATTTTGGCGGCGCAGGGATCGGCCGTTCACGAGGTAACTTTATGAAGTATTGTGAAGAATTGATGCAGTATGCGTCCAATGAATTGGACGCAGAACAAAAGGCTGCTTTTGAAAAGCATTTATACAATTGCCCATCCTGCCGTATGGAATTGGACCTGTTGCGCCGGTTGGACGGGGCATTGGCCGCCCCGGCTGCACCTGCTTCAGTAGTAGAAAAGGTGTTTGCCAAAACCAGCCGCCGCAAATCATTTTTTGCCGGTTGGAAACCCGCTTTGGCAGGAACGGCCTTGCTGGGGGTTGGTATGTTTATGGTGCTGGCTGGTTTGCATCCGGACAAAGCCGCTTTCGACGCCACTGAAGTCATTGCGTATATGAGCGAGAATTTGGACGAAGAATACCTGAATTTTTCCAATGATTTGTCATTGTTTGAACAGGAATTTTAAAAAATAGGAGGGATGTATGAAGAAACTGATGATAGTAGTGCTTCTTACCGCGTTGTGTGTTCCGGCTTTTGCCAAAGGACCGCGCGGTTGCAAAGGAGATGATTGTCCTATGCCTAAAGGCCCAAAAGCCGAAGCGGTGCAGGATAAAAATGATAAAAAAGATGAGCGGGCGGAAGAATTTAAAAAAGCACGCAAAGCTCATAAAGCGAAAATGAAAGCCACCGAACAACAAATGGAAGAATTGGTGGCGGAATATAACAAACTCAAAGCGGGCAAGAAGAAAGATGCTAAAAAAGCCGAAATTGCCGAATTAGTATCTTCTATCCGTGATGAACAGATTAAATTCAAGGAAGAACAACTTTCCAAATTTCAAGAACGTTTGGAACAAATGAAAAAGAATTTGGAAGACGAAAAAGCGGATAAAAAAGCATGGGTAGATGAAAAAACCGATGCTGTTATTGCCGAAGAAGGGGATTTGGATGTTTTATTCGGGCCTGGTATGGGGCCCGGTCCCAAAGGCGGTCCGCATATGGGACATGGTCCGAAAGGGGGTCCTAAAGGGAAAGGGAACGGTCCAGCTTTGCCGCCGCCTCCTGCTCCCGAAGAAGTTCCGGCCGATTAAGCGTTTGGAAGCTCTTACAATGTTCCGGCTCCGTTTGTATAGACGGGCCGGAACTTTTTTATGGATAGGTTCAAAAGAAGGTGCGGATTTTTTGGCAAAAGAAACAGAATGGGTTTTGGGTGTTTTGGCATGAAAAAATCCCCCGGCGCTGGAACACGGGGGATTTGTCTTTTTACAGCGAACAATAGATTAATTGAGCAATTCGGCCCAAGCGTCTTTTTCCGATTGGATTTGTTGTTTGGCAGTGTCGATTTTTTCTTGAATTTGTTCTTTTGCAACGTCCGCAGCCGATTTCTGTCCGCTGGCTACTTCAGCAGCCGATTTGGCATTTTCGTAAGATTCTTTGGCATCTAACAGTTTTTGGCGTGTTTCAGCTGATTTTTGGAGCGCTTGTTCTAAGGTAAGCGTTTGGTTGGCGGCGGTCGGCTGGGTATTTTCAGTCGAGGCGCAGCCGGCGGAAAATGCGGCAGCGGTTACAGCAAGAAGTAATATTTTTTTCATGTGGATATCTCCTTTTATAACTAACTATTATATTCTATAACATATTTTTTAAAAATAAAAAATCTATTTTTTGATTTTGCTTAAGTATATGGATATAAAAAACTTTGTACAATGAATAAAAATAAGGAAGGAGAATTTTTTATGTTTTATGTTTTGGCCGTACTTATTGGGTTGGGTATAGGATTTTTATTTGGGTGGGTATTGCTTTCTGTCCGGGTCAAATCAGCCGTGCAAGAGAGCCGCCGCCTGGCTGAATTGGAACCGGAAGTAAACCGTTTGCGTGCGGAAACAGCGGGTTTATTGGTGGAGAAAACGCGGTTAGAACAGGAAAAAATTGCCTTGGAACGCGAAAAAATGCTGATTGAAAAAAATTTTAAGGAATTGTCCTCTACCTATCAAGCACAGTTTTCGGAGTTGGCTTCGAAAATTCTGGAGGATAAAACAAAAGGATTGGAGGCCAAGAATTCAGAGGCGCTTCGCCCGCTTACTTTGCATTTGGAAAATTTTGTTAAAAAAGTGGCCGAGATGGAACGTCAAAATACGGCCGTACAGGCACGGCTGGAAAAAGGGCTTTCAGACGTTATCAAATCCACAGAAAAAATTGATCAAAGCGCGCTTCATTTAACCCATGCTATTAAAGGGGAAGCCATTGTGCGGGGCAGCTGGGGCGAAGAAACCTTGAAACGCATTTTGGATGCCGCCGGCATGAAAGAAGGATTGGACTATTACCAACAGGTTTCCGATGAAGGAAAGCGCGTGGATGTCCAGATTGCGCTGCCCGGGGATCGTTGGATTGTGGTCGATTCTAAAACGATTTTTAACCATTATGCCCGTTATTTTAATGCACAGGACCCGAAAGAAAAGGAAAGTTTTTTATCGGAGCATGTAAAAGATGTCAAAAAGACCATTAAAGATCTGAGCGCCAAAAAATATTATAAAAAGTTTCAGGACCAAGGCGATAAAGTGCAGCCCGATTATACGCTGATGTTTGTATATCCGGAAAGCGCGCTGTTGGCGGCGGTGGAGGCGGATCCCGAAATTCTAAATGAAGCGTGGAAGAACAACATTGCCCTTGTTTCCGCCACTTCGCTGATGAGTACGCTGAAAATGGTTTCAAAACTGTGGGATATAGACAAACAGCACGAGTATATGGAAGATTTTAAGGAAGATATACTGAAGCTGATGGAGAAGTTTAATGATTTTTTGGTAAATTTTGCCAAAGCTGAAAATGCTGTAGCCAATGCGGCGGATGCCGTCAGAACCGCGCGCGGGCACATTGACGGAAACAGAGGTGCTTTTTTACCCGTTGCCCAGCGGATTGTAGATATTTATGAAGTACCTCTTACCAAAGATAATGCCCGCTTGCTGAAGCGTATGAACTATAATTACACCGGGCATAAAAGCAGGCAGTCTTCCCCCCCGCCTGCTTTGCCGGAAGAGGCTGAGAAGGGACTTTTCGATTCATAAACAAAACCCGCCGGAAGGCGGGTTTTGTTGTGTTCATCAGGACCTTAGGTTAGAACTAAAATAGAGAGTGAGGAAATCTTTTGCTTGCTATCTGTAAAAACAATCTTCCGCTCCCTCTCCGCCTGCTTGTTTTTTGTATAGATGTATCAACTCAAAAAACATAAACAGTCCATTTATCTGCTATATACAATAAATATTTTTGATACAAAAAGTATTTCGAACCAAACCCTCTTTTGAGTGCCTTAATAAAGGATTATTTTTAGAAAAGGCGGATTTTTATATTCGAGAAATTATTTTTTCCGGGAAAACTAATCTATTTTTTGAGTTGCACGTTGGAGGCTAGAGTGTTAAGTTTAATCGTAGTTAAGATTAGCTGTTGGAGAATTTTAGCAGGCAAGAAGTGGGAGAAATTGATAATAGGGAGAGAATGATGAATAGATTATTAAAGAGGATGTGTTGTTTCTTGGTTTTGCTAGGAATAAACAGCGCAGGATATGCGGCGCCATCGTCTGTTTCCGTCAAAACTTCGGCTAGACACGAACAGCGTCAAGCCAGCCGTCAACGGGTGGAAAAACATCCCTTTTCCAATGTAGGACAGGATTACATAGAAGCCAAAAATTTTTTAACGGATAAACTAGGCCTGCAAATAGGGCTGGATATTTCTTATACCGCCCAGCGTGTGGCCCCTGGCGGAAAGCAAACGGCCATACAGGGTATCTATTATCCTTATGTGACGTGGACGCTTTTTCAAGACCATTCTTTGGGTTCGGGCGTACTCAATGTAAACTATAACTACATACATTACTGGGGGCAGCAAGCTTCGGTGTTGCAAAACCGCGGTAATTTGGTAACTCCAATAAACGACTATACCGAAAATCAATACTTCTTTTCGCAGCTGACTTATACCCATACTTTGCCGGGAAAATGGGATTGGCTTTCCGTCACATTAGGGCAATTTCCCCTGTATAACTTTGACGGCACCGAATATGTAGATAACCAACAAACCGGTTTAATGAACTATGCGCTTGCCCAAAATGCTTCTTCGGCCTATCCGTTGGCTTCGTTGGGTGCGTATGTACAGGCGCAAAGCAGTCAGTGGACGGTGGCGGCAGGGTATCAGGATGCAACCAATATTACCGGTGCGGAAATTCATGGTAAAACCGCTTTTGACGGGAAATATACCGGATTCGGCTCTGTTTCCTGGACGCCTTCTTTTAAATTGGGCGACGGGCAATATAGCTTTTTATATTATTACCAACCGGCGGTAGCACAACAGGATGAAAACGTCAACGGTTGGTCGATAAACGCCCAACAAAATATTGGCAGCAAATGGGCCGTGTTTGGACGGGCCAACGGTTCTACCGGCGGAGCGGTGCCGATTAAAAATTCATATGCGTTGGGTCTTTCCTGGATAAATCCTCTAGAACGTAATCCGCTGGATGTGATTACTTTTGGAGCGGCCTATAACCGTTTAAGTGCAGAAGCACTGGGTTATCCCGTCCAAATGCGCAGCAGTGAGACGGTATTCGAATTGCAGTGGGTATGGGGCATTGGCAAATTTGTAACGGTTACTCCGGATTTGCAACTTTATCCGAAGGCCGGATCCAACCCGGACCAAGGATTAACAACCGTGGTCGGGTTGCGTACAACAGTGATGTTGTAGTGGGGTAAATTAAGTTAATAAAAAAGGAGAAATATATGATGGAAAAAGAATTAATTTTGGGAACCAGATATCCTACCTTGGCATTTATTTCGGGCGGGGCCGGGCAAGCTTCCGACGGTATTCCGCCGCAACCGTTTGAAACCTTTTGTTATGATTCGGCCTTGCAGCAAGCGAAAATTCAGGATTTCAATGTAATTCCGTACACGTCCGTTTTGCCGAAAGATTTATACCAAAATATCTATCCGGTGGATGCCGTGGCTGATCAGTTTACCCATGGCGCGGTGCTGGAAGTGATTATGGCCGGAAACGGCGCCCGTATTGAGGACCATAAAGCCATTGCTACCGGGGTCGGAGTGTGCTGGGGTAAAGACAAAAAAGGCAATTTAATCGGAGGCTGGGCAGCGGAATATGTGGAATATTTCGATACGCCTATTGATGATGAAATTGCCGCTGGACACGCGCATATGTGGCTTAATAAATCGTTAAACCATGAATTGGAAATCCGTGGAGTAGAAAAACACAGTGAATTTCAAATTTGGCATAACTATATCAACATTACGCAGCCTTTTGCCTATTGTCTGACGGTAATGGGATTTTTAAACTTCAAGTTTGCGCCGATTGCAGTTCCGAATAAAAAAGCGTTGGATTAACGTGAAAATTTGCGGGGGAATTTATGGGAGATAAAAACAATACGGCTTCCAAGCTGGGCATTATTGGTCTGGCGAGTATTGTAATCAGCTCCATGGTTGGGGGAGGCGTTTTTTCGCTCCCCCAAAACATGGCGGCCAGCGCCAGCGCCGGAGCGGTGCTGTTGGCGTGGGTGGTTACAGGGATAGGAATGTATTTTATTGCCAACACGTTTAGTATCCTTTCACGAGTGAAACCGGATTTGACTTCCGGTATCTATATGTATGCACGGGAAGGATTCGGACCGTATATCGGTTTTACGATTGGGTGGGGATATTGGCTGTGTCAGATTTTCGGCAATGTTGGATTTGCCGTGATAACGATGGATGCGCTGAATTATTTTTTCCCCCCCTATTTTGCGGGCGGAAATAATTTGCTTTCCATTGTGTGCGGATCAGTGCTGATTTGGGTGTTTAACTTTGTGGTGTTGCGTGGAGTAAAACAGGCGGCTGTTTTAAATATTATCGGCACTATAGGCAAACTCGTACCTATCCTGTTATTTATTTTGATTCTGTTGTTTTGTTTTCATATGGATAAGTTTGATTTTAATTTCTGGGGACATTTGCCCGAAGGCGGCAAAACATTAGGATCTTTGTCAGCGCAGCTGAAAAGTACGATGTTGGTAACGTTGTGGGCGTTTATCGGTATAGAAGGGGCGGTTGTATTATCTAACCGTGCCAAAAGCCAGTCCGATGTCAGTAAGGCGACATTTCTGGGCTTTTTAGGTTGTTTGGTTATTTATATTGGATTGTCAGTGCTGCCGTTTGGATTCTTAACGCAGGAAGAAATTGCGGCGGTTGCCAATCCTTCCACTGCCGGTGTATTGGAAAAAGTGGTCGGTCCATGGGGAGCGTGGGTAATGAATATCGGACTTTTGATCGCGGTACTTTCGTCCTGGCTGGCGTGGACGATGATTGCGGCTGAAATTCCGGCCGCCGCCGCTGAAAATGGTACATTTCCCAAACAGTTTGCCATTCAGAATAAAAATGGGTCTCCTTCGGTATCGTTGTGGGTAACCAGTATCATTATGCAGCTGGCGATTTTGATGGTATATTTTTCCAATAATGCGTGGAATACCATGCTTTCCATCACAGGGGTTATGGTGTTGCCGGCGTATATTGCCAGTACGGCGTATTTGTGGAAAATGACTGAGGATGGCGAATTTGCCAAGATCGCGTCAAAAGGCCGCGCGGCTGCATTGTTTACCTCTACCATGGGTACGCTGTATGGTTGTTGGCTGGTGTATGCGGCAGGACTTAAATATCTGTTTCTGGCGGTGATTTTTCTGGTGTTGGGAATTCCGGTGTTTGTGTGGGCCCGGCGGCAGCAGAAAGACGGTCAATCTGTGTTTAGCAAAGGAGAAACTGCGGTGGCGGTGTTATTGGTATTGCTTGCCTTAGCGGCTGTTTATGTATTTTCGCGTGGATTGGTAAGCATTTAAACCGAGGAATATCCTTTATCAAAAAGCCCCGTCTTCTGATGGGGCTTTTTGATATAGCGTTCATATTGACAATCCATATACGATTTGGCAAAATAAAAAAAATTTATTTTTAAAGGAGAGTACATGAAAAAAAATTGGTTTTTATGCGCCGTTTGTTTGATGTTTCTTCTAGCTGTATCAGACATTAAAGCACAATCTTGGCAGATGGTCGGTACCCGTGCCATGGGTATGGGCGGAGCCGGGGTGGCAACGGCCTATGGGCTGGACGCCCAGTATTGGAATCCGGCAGGACTTGCCCAAGATGACACAGATTTAAACGACAGCGGTTTTGCCATTTACGCAGGGGCCAGTATGCAGGCAACTGAAAATGTATTAGAAGGGGTGCGCGATTTGACGGATATGGCAGACCGTTATAAAAATTTAGCCAATGCCATTGATAACAGACAGACCGTAAGCGCCGAAAATTTAAGCACTATTTTTGAAGGATTAGACGATATCTCCAAGTTAATCGGAAAAGATATGGGCGCATTGGTTGACGCCGATGCCGGTATCGGTTTTAAAATGAAGAATTTCGCCGTTACCGCGAGGGCGTTGGGGAATATGGCGATTATGCCGATAGTAGATACCAAAAATATCGGACTGGCGGGCGCCGGCCAAGGGTTGCAATTGGGGCCGACCGCTTCGGCTGGCGGGAATCAAACGGCGGCAGATCAATTGGCCCAAGCCATTGAGTCTCATGGCGTGTTTGATTCATTGAACAGTCTGCTGGGCGGCGGATATGCAAACAGCCAAGAATTGGCAAATGCTTTTATCAATGCGGCAGCCTCAGCAGGAGGTACCAGCCAACAAATAGCCGACGCGGTAAACGCCGCCGTTGCCAGTATGGGCGGCGCGGCCGAAATCATCAACCAAGCGGCTTCTTCTTCCGGTTTCTATGCAGATAACCAAACGCTTGCCATGGCCGACGCCGCTACTTTTGCCGAAGTTTCTTTAGGATACGGTGCACAGGTAATTCCAGGACTGAAACTGGGCGCTAACCTCAAAGTAATCGACGGCTATACGGCTCAAAGCGGTGTGATGATTTTGAGCGACGACCAAGATATTAAAGATATTTTTGAGAAAGCGTACGATAATAAAAAGAACAGCGTAAATCTGGGTATTGATTTGGGCGCCCAGTTTAATTTATCCCGCGCCTTGGACCGCGATGTTTTGCTTAATCCCCAAGTCGGGTTGGCTGTTAAGAATATTAACGCTCCCAAGTTCGACCGGCCAGCCGCTCCTGTGGATTTAGATCCGGCCATCATTGCCCATTGGAATACGGATCAATACCAACTACGCCCGCAAGTACGTATGGGCGCGGCGGTCAATCCTTTCTCGTTTATGACGCTGGCAGCCGATGTGGATTTAACGGAAAATGATACTTTATTAGACAG
>CALUYP010000003.1 GCA_944325055.1 uncultured Elusimicrobiales bacterium
CGCTTTATTGTACCAGTGCAGATTATGTGTGGAGCCGCACCGATTATTGCAGTAAAGTTTTTGGTACGAATCCCAGCGTTGGTGAAGATGGCGTCGGAATGCTTCCCAGCTGGACGGTAAGAGTTCCTTCTTTTTAACGCTCTTATTCATAGTGCTTTAATAAGGGGGCGGCCATTCCTTTCGCCCGACTTATTAATCAATAACCATTATCTGTGTTTCCACAGCGTATAGCGGGCAGCCCAGGGATTTTTAGCTGGTTGTAAAACGTTTAAGAAATCCATTTGTTTATGATAAGCGTTTAATCCTATTTGTGGGGTAATAACAGGCAGATCAAATCCGTTGGGAAGGACCTCAGCAGCTGTTTTTATATCAAACTTTTTAGCAGGCCAAAAGGCAAAAGCCTCCGGGGTAAGGTTTAACTGGCTTTGCAAGCGGAAAAAACTTTCTTGGACTAAATAAGAAGCGTTTTCCTTAGAAAGCAAGGTTAAATCTTCGCCTCGCAAAGATAAAGCTCCAAAGTGAATTAAGCCGCTGCGTTGAAGGGATTTGACTTCTTCTTGCGTAAGTAAATTTTGCCAAGATTCTTGCGTGGGTTCTTGCCAAGCGTTATACGTTCCTATGAGATCCGGCGGAATGAACAAAACAGCTGGTGTTTTGTATTTTAGCAACAACGGAAAAATTTCCTTTATAAAAGATTGGTATCCGCCCATAAACGCAAATAAAACAGGTTTTTTAGGAAGCTTAGTACGTTTGTGCAGCGTGCCAGGCGCAATAGGGGAAAATCCGTGCGTCCGAAGCCATAAAAGTGTTTCTTCGAATTTTTTTGGGGATATCCATTCATTTTTTAATTGGGAGCCGGGGGGAGGATATCCTATTTTTTCGTAGGCCAATACAATCAAAGCAGGGGAGAGTTTGCGAAACAGGAAAAAGCAAACAGAACTTGCCAATATGGCAGCAGCGAATGAAAATATAAAGAGGGTCATTAGAGTTTGCTTTGTCCGCGCGTCAGCTGCAGATGATAATCAAACAGCGTTTCGCCCCCGCGGGGAAACGCGCGGCGTAAGGTGGATTTTCCTTTCCAAGGCCATGGATTGATTCCTTTTTTGGTGCTGAAATCAAACAGATATCCCGCTTTAAACACTTGGGGACGCACCCGTTTGTCAAAACCGCCTGCACCGTATGGATAGCAGAAAGCGGTTACGGGAGTATTTAATTTTTCTTCCAGCAGGCGTTTGCTCTCTGCCAGTTCTTGGAAAATTTCTTCGTCTTTTAAACTGCGCAGCCGCCGGTGTGAACAAGAATGCGAGCCGAAACGGACTAGTCCGCTTTCTTGCATTTCTTTAATTTCCGGCCAAGACATATAGCCGGGCGAATGAATACGGTCTGTAATCAGAAAAATCAGAGCCGGAATATTATATTTTTTGAGTAACGGAAATAAATGCGTATAATTATCTTGATAGCCGTCGTCAAAAGTGAGCATGACGGGTTTTTGGATGGAAGTTCTGCCGGCCCGGGTTGCGTTTTCAAGATCCGTCAGGGAGATAGGCGTATATCCGTTTGCTTTTAAAAATAAAATTTGCCGCTCCAGCATTTCCGGGCGGATGGTAAAAGGGAATTGTTCTTCTTCCGGATTGTCCACTATGCCCACATGATGGTACATTAACGCGACAAAACCATTTCTTTTAGGCAAATACCATGTTTTTCGCAGTTGTGGAAACCGCCAAAAAAGATAAATTATCAAAACCAATACAGAAATCCAAGCAAATATCATTTTTCGTTTTGCTCCTGAATTTGCCAAAGCTTTACGTATTTCACAAATACGTAGAAGGTGGAAAAAGAAGCCCATAACAGGCCGCGCAGTCCATCCAAAATACCCATTTTAAGCAAGTAACGTTTTAGAAATTCAAAAGGAAGCGTTACCAACACAAACAAAAGCGAAAAACGGCGTCCTTTTTGGTACATTTGTTCTGCGGCCAAAGAGGTATATTTGTTAAATTTTAGGAAATAAGCTTCAATCGTATCGTAGGAATAGTGGTTAATCGGATTTTTTAACCGGCCTATTTTCCCATCCACTTCCAATCCCTCATGCACAAGGCCTCCCACATATTTGGCTTTATGGGTGCGTACCAGCCGCAGGTGCGTTTCTTTATTTAGCCCGCTGAAACGCATTTTCTTGCCTAGAAAATAATTACAAAAGGGAATTTCAAAACCGCTTAATGAGGTGGTTTGAATGAGTTGTGCGATTTCATCCTTTAATTCCGCAGAAAGTGTTTCGTCGGCGTCCAAGTTTAAGGCCCACTCCGAATGTACTTTTGAAAGCGCATAATTTTTTTGATTGGTAAAACTGTCAAATTCCCGGTCAAATACTTGCGCTCCCAAATCGCGGCAGATTAAGGCGGTCTTGTCGGTAGACAACCCGTTTACCACGACCACTTCGTTTACAAGCCCTTTTGCACTCAGAATACATTTGGCAATCTTAGATTCTTCATTCCGTGCAATAATAAAAAGGGTAATAGGGGTATTATTCATACATCATTATTGTAGCATTTCAAAAGAAAGAAACGAAGCAAGATATAAAAAGGGAAACCGCTGTAGCAGGGTTTGGGACTACAGCGGTTTGGATGAAATACAAAACATTTTCTATATTTTTATCATAACACTTAATTGTTTTGAATCAACAGGGTCTTTGGACCCAATTTTTTAAAAATAAATGCCTAGCAATCACGCACTTTTATGCCTAGGAAAATCTAGGCCTAATGTAGTATAATTTTTAGGACTTACGTAATGGAGCGAATATTATGAAAAAAACAATTCTTCTTTTCTTTTCTTTCTTGGCAGCTTGTACGACATTGCCTACTTCATCCGAATATTTATTGCGCGGGGACGGTTATTTTAAAGATGGTAATCCGCAAAAAGCTTTGGAATCTTATAACCGGGCCCTAGAATTAAATCCTGATAATTTGGAAGGATATGCCTCCCGCGGGTCCGTTTATTTTTTTACTGGGGATTATGACCGCGCTGAAGCCGATTTCCTGCGTGTACTGAAAGGTAATCCATATCAGGTGGATGCTTATACCGCTTACGCCAGCACCTTGGCGGCAAAGGGAGATTTTGAAAATGCCCTTACCGTGCTTAATTTAGCATTGAAGTTAGATCCAAGAAAGCCGGAAATCTTTTTTTCACGCGGCGGCGTATATTTTATGTTGGGGCAATATAAAGAGGCAATTATAGATTATACGTCCGTTATTAATTTAGCGCCCGCCGCCGAGGTGTTTAATGCCCGCGGTGTTGTATATGAAAAAATGGGTAAAAGCGATTTGGCTCAGAAAGATTTTGAAGAAGCCAAATCCGGTCAGATGCCGGAGAAGCTGAATGTATATTCGATGATTGATTGAAATGTTTTTTTCACTTAGGGTGAAAAAAGTTGCATGAGAGTGGTTCCTTTTGTTATAATAAGTATTGTAGATTTACGTCACCGTAGCTCAGCTGGTTAGAGCGAGCGTTTCATAAGCGCTAGGTCGGTGGTTCGATCCCACCCGGTGACATGTTTTTGACGCTCTTCGTCTTTGAAGAGCGTTTTTTTATGGGATAATTCTTTAAATCATGGGTAGGGCAAATCCAGCATGAAAGACTTGTTACTGGAAAAAAGAACGAAAATGTACTATGATAAAAATACGGAGCTATTATGAAAAGAATCTTTGCTTTTTTTATTATGATTTTTGTTTTCTCTGTCCCTCTTTTAGCCGCTTCCACTTGCGAAACCCGCGTGGACAGCCATCCTGATGCTACGACTAAACAACGTGTTGTTTATTGTTTAACGCCGGAACCGCCAGAACCCCTTCCTGCCGGACCGTCATTGGTTTATTACGGCGTTACAGATACTTCTCCCATGGAAGAGGAGGAGGAAGTTTCTTCCAGTGTTGCTCCCGTTTATTTTGATAAGGACGGCGTATCTGTAAGTAAACAGTTTAAGGGGACAACAGATTTCCCTTCTTTTGAAAACGATACTTTAAGCGAACAGGAACGTGTGGCTTTGGAAAAACTGGCACAAGAAGACGCTAGAAAAGCACTTGCTTTGCGTTACCAAAAACCGAGTAGGACCGGGGATTCTGCTTTATCGGCAAAGGAAAGCGAAAGAGGGGAGTCCGCCCGTCAGCGAAAGGCGCAACGTTTTAGACAAGGAACCACGCAGACGCATCAATCTGTTGTTAATGAATATAATACCAACAGCTTGCCAGCGGGTAAGCAGCCCATGAATTCTTCCGTCCCCACCCAAACGCCTCCAAACGAAATTCAACAGGCTTATGCATTAGAAAACAATCCGCTTTCCCAACCTTCAGCCAATGCCTCCGGGGCAGCGCCGTCTGGATTTTTAGCAGATGATTTGATGGCAGGAGAACAGTCGTTTGGATATAATGCTACGGACCCCGCCATGCAACAGCCGTAGCTTGACAAAGTGTAAAAGGGAGATTAAAATAGTGCTATGCAACATTTAATGGAATATTTAAAAAGACCGTACTCGGAAAAAGGTTTTATTGTCGGCACTTTTGATTTATTGCTGAAGCTCTTGGCTGTTTTTATATGGGGGTATTTGGCGGTTATCTTGTGCTCGTTGTTTATTGACTCCATAATTATGGATTATAACCCGCTAAACAAGGTATGGTGGTTCTCCTATTGTTTTCTGATTTTTTTCGGATCCACTTGGTTGGCGTATATCGTATTGTTTGTGCGTAATTATTACGAAGAACCGGAAGACGAATTGGGAGAATAAGTTTTGAGAAATAAAAAATCCTCCCTAGCGGAGGATTTTTTATAGGTAAAAACGAGTTTATTTCCCAGCCAATATTTTTTGTGCCTGCAGACGGTCTTTTTTAAGTTGCGATACGAGAGCATTTAATCCTTCGAACTTAGTTTCATTCCGTAATTTTCCGGCGAACCAGATGGTAATTTTCCGTCCATAAATACTTTGATGAAAGTCGAATATATTGACTTCTACCAACGGCAGACCCGAGTGAATGGTGTTTACCGTTGGCCGGAAGCCGATGTTGCAAAATCCGTTGTAAAATTTTCGGCCTACCCGTACTTTTACGGCAAATACGCCAAGCGGTAAAATTTTATAAATACCCGTATCTAGGTTGGCAGTCGGGAAACCTAGTTTCCGTCCTAATTTATGGCCTTTAACTACAGTTCCCGTCAGTTCATAGGGGCGGCCTAAAAATAAATTAGCTTTTTCAATATCTCCCAAGGCCAGTGTTTTACGAATCAGCGAAGAGGAAATCTTCTCACCGTCCATTTGGTAAAAAGGAGCCGTTTCAAAAGGGATATTTAGTTTAGCGCAGGTTTTGCGCAAAAATGAAAGATCGCCTTTTCTGTCTTTGCCAAACGCGAAATCCGGGCCTACGATTAATCCGCCCATTTGATATTTTTCCAATAAAATTTTCTCAAAAAAATCGTTGGGTTCCATATTTTTGCATTGTTGAAAATCAAGTTCAAAAATATTGGAAAAAGATTTATTTAACAGCATTTTCTTTTCGGACGGGGTAGATAAGACGGTCATTTCCGGATGAGGCGACAGAATGGTTTTTGGGGGAATAGGGAAATATAACACGAGCGGTTTTTGCAGATAGCGGACGGCAAGTGTTTCCAAATGGGTAAATAAGTATCGATGTCCGATATGTACTCCGTCAAAAGTGCCGATAGTGATAAAATGTTTTTTTGTCATAATTCAAGTGGTAGTATCCGCGCATATAAATCATTTTGCGGATAGTTTTTTAACAGAGATCCGTTCAAAGCGTTTTCGATATGATAAGGCCCGATTTTTTCCCTTCTTAAAACGGTTAGATGTCCGGTAGAGTCCAGTTTCTGTGCTAACAAATATCCTAGGGAACGCACATAAGTGCCGCAGGAGCAATGGACCGTAAAATCTATCTCATCCGGCGAGTGGAGCGATACGGATTTCCACTCTACCTCCACTTCATTATAACGTTGCTCCAATGATTCTCCCCGTCGGGCGAGTTCATACATATGCCTTCCTTGAATACGTTTGGCGCTAAAAAACGGGATAGGCTGGCGGACGGTTCCTGTAAGGGATAAGACGGCATCGTCGAGTTGTTGTTGGCTGATAGAGGGAACCGTCGTTTGCCGCAATATGTTGCCATAGGCATCCCAAGAATCGGTTTCGATGCCTAGTTTTAAACGGGCGGAATAAGTTTTGGACATTTTTAAAAAAATATTTTGACGGCGGGTAGCTTCCCGTCCAACGAGTAAAATAAGCAATCCGGTAGCCATGGGATCTAAAGTACCGCTGTGACCGATTTTTTTCGTTTGCAAAACGCGCCGGCTAATGGCGATGATATCATGAGACGAAAAACCTGCCGGTTTATCTATTAGCAAAAGGCCGCTTTTTTGCGGGTTATTCGATATCTTTAACGACATCGTACACCACTTTGGAAAGTTGGTCAGCCACTTCATTGACGGATTTGCCGGCAATTTTAAACCCGGAGGCGCGGGCATGTCCGCCGCCGCTAAACGTTTGGGCAATACGGCTTACGTCTACGGAGCCGCGGGAACGCAGGTTGACGGAAACTTTATCCGGCTCTTCTTTAATAAGAGCCGATACTTCCACGCCCGGAATCATGGTCGGCTGGCTGACGATTCCTTGTGTTTGGGCTGCTGTAGCGCCTAAGGCCTCAAAGTCACCCCGCGTTAAAATGATTTGACTGTATTTGTTGTCAAAGCGCATTTCCATTTTTTCCAACGCCCGGCCCAACAGCTTTAATTCGATGTAAGATTTAGTGAAATAAATGACTTGGTTAATCTTGTTGACATCCGCGCCTAACGCCACTAACGCCGACGCTACTCGCAGAGCTTCAGCGGTAGTGTTGGAATGTACAAAGCGGCCGGTATCAGTGACGAGACCCGTATACAGACAGGTGGCTTCGTCCGCGGTAGGAAGAAGAGGACACTCTTCCGAAGAAGATTCAAACAGTTGAAAAATAATTTCTGCCGTAGAAGAGGCTTTCGAGTCTATATAATTTACGTTTCCATATTCATCGCTTACAAGATGGTGGTCTATGTTAACCAACATTTTTGCTTTGCTCAGAACGGTTTCCAAATCGCCTCCGCGCTGGCGGTCGGAACATTCCAGCAGAATCACGGTATCAAAATCAGGCTTTTCAGGGAGAACTCCTACATGGATTTTAGAAAGTCCCGGTAAAAATTTTAAATCGTTGCCGATGACTGGCGCCGCATAGGGATAGACGGTTTTACCCAACCGTTCTAAAAGAGAAGTCATGGCCAGCGTACAGCCTAAAGAATCCCCATCCGGATTTAAATGACCGGCAATAAAAAAATTTTTGCCGTCCGAGATCGCTTTCCAGATTTTTTGCAGGGTGTCCAGTTTATTTTCCATTTTCTTTTTCCTTTTCAATAATTTGAAAAATGGACTCTACCCGTGCAGCTTTTTCAGGCGTATCATCAAATTCAAAGCTAAAGGAAGGAATCCTTTTTAAATGAAGCCTTCCTCGCAGTTTCGCTCCGATTTCCTTGCGCAAAAGAGCTAATGCTTCCTGCGTTTTCTTTTTGTCTTCCGGACTGCCAAATACAGAGAAGAAAACCTTGGCATTAGTCAAGTCTTTAGATAAACGTACCGCAGTAATCGTTACAAAACCGCCAAAATCGCCATTGGCGGCCATTTTGGTAATCAGCGTATTAATTTCTTCTAAGAAAAGGGTTTCCAATCGTTTTATTCTATCAATCATATACTTAATTATAGCATTTTGAAAAGGGAGAGAAAAAAGTCTTGAAAAAGTGCTGAAATATAGCTAAACTATACATGGTAAGCGTATTTTGGGTGTAATTATCAAAATGGGTGCGCTTATTACAAAAGGAGATAAAAATATGAAAAAAGGTTTTACGTTAATTGAATTGCTGGTGGTCGTATTGATCATT
>CALUYP010000004.1 GCA_944325055.1 uncultured Elusimicrobiales bacterium
TTATAAAATGGCCCGTTTGGAAGTGATTTTTATAGGACGCTGGGGCGGCAATCTTTTTCGTACTTTTTCTTTTGTAAGAAAAAGTACCCCCGGCCAAAGCTTGGCCTCCCAACTCTATGCCCGTTAACCTGATTGGTTTAAGCCACACTGTTTCTGTTCTGTCGCACTCTTACAAAACAACAGGCCAAAGCTTGGCCTCCCCAAATCAAGACTCTCTCTTCTTACTCCTTTAGACCACGCGGATTTCACTAGAAAGCAACTCTTCAAGAAATTCTTCGCAAAAAAAAGAATATTGGTTCAAGATAAGAATCGGGGATATACAAAAAAATAAATATTAAGATTCTGAAAAGATCTAAAATTTGCAAGAAGCTTTTTAGAATTTCTTGATCCCGCTTTTTAAAATAAGCGGATGATTGCAGTACTAATATAAAAGCACCCCAGTTAACCTGGGGTGCTTTTATATTTCTATCGAATCTTACAGCGACTCTTTCAACTGGCCTACCAACTCCTGCCACGGGCGTTTTGCTTCCCCGCCTCCTTGAGCAAAATCAGGCCGTCCGCCGGCACGTCCATTTAAATCCTTCGCAATTTGCTTGGCTACCATCAGCGCATCGGCATTGGGCAGTTTGCCGGCCATCTTCACTACAAAAGAACGTTTCCCGTCTTTATCGCTGGTAACAATGATCAACGCCTGCTGATGCTTTTGCGCTACCGTATCCGCAATAGAACGCAATTCCCTTGGCTCGGCGCCATCTGCATTGCGAATGATAAGAGACGAACCGTTTTTCATCACAAATGAAATCTCGTTCATACCGCCAGCCGCCAAAGCTTTTTCCCGAAACTGGGTGTAGCGTTTTTTAACTTCTTTAAGCTCATCCATAATGGCGCCTACCCGCAGAAACACATCCTTGGCGGGAACCTCCAACCGGGTGGCCAGCTGGTCCGCTTGGCGGTTGACCGCGGTCAGATAATCCAATGCGGCATGACCTGCCACCCCTTCAATACGACGCACTCCCGCAGAAACAGAACCTTCTTTTAAAACCAATACGGTCATAACGTCTGCCGTGTTTTTTACGTGCGTTCCCGCACAGAGTTCTAAACTGTATTTATTTTCCGGATGTTCAAAATCGCCGCCCATCATGACAAAGCGGGCCGGATCGGCATAAGTTTCGCCCAATAAAGTGACCGCGCCCAATCTCTCGGCATCCGCCAAAGGACGTTCTTGACAAGTGACCGCAAGTCCTTCTTCCGCCGCTTGGTTGGCAATTTGCCACGCGCGGTTTAATTCTTCAGCTGAAGGCGTCTTAGAAAGCGTATAATCAAAACGGAACCGTTCCGGCGATACATACGAACCGCTCTGATGCACGGACGGGCCAAACACCTGCCGCAAGGCGGCGTTTACCAAGTGGATGGCGCTGTGGTTTGCCATACAGCGTTTGCGTAATGCGGCATCTACGCAAAGCGTTAGGCGCTGTCCTTTTTTCAAAGAACCGGTTACCCTATGCAAGTATACCTTCCCCAACGGTTTTTGTACATCTTCCACACGAGCGACTTCTACTCCATCCGACAAGACGATTCCTTTATCCCCTACTTGTCCGCCGGACTCGGCATAAAACGGAGTCTGGTCAAAAACGGCATATCCTTGGCCGGACAAACTCTCCGTAAGCTCAAACTTTTCATTCAGAAGAGCCAATATTTCCGCCTTGTCTTCCAACAAATCATATCCCGTAAAACGGGTGGCTGGATAACCGTTTTCGATTTTTTGAAGCATCACGGCTTTTCCTTTCGTAAATTCATCCGCGTACGAACGGCTTTTTTCCTGTGCGGATTCTTTGGCTTTTGCATAACCGGATTCATCTACCGTGATTCCCTTGGAAGCGGCGATTTCTTTCGTCAGCTCCAGCGGAAATCCGTAAGTTTCATGCAAATGAAACGCTTCTTCTCCCGGCAGCGTTTTCCCGCAGGAAACCATTAATTCGGCCAATTTTTCTTCTCCCGTTACCAAGGTCTTTAGAAAAGTGCTTTCCTCTTGTTTTAAAACGTCTTGAATGTGTGATAAATTTTTATCTATTTCCGGATAAAGCCCCTTAAAAATCGACTGAACCACCGGCACCAACGTATACAAGTACGGTTTCTCATTGCCCATCAGTTTGGCATAGCGGGAGGCTCTGCGGATCAAACGGCGCAAAATATAACCGCGTCCTTCGTTGGAAGGCAAAATACCCTCGGCAATCAAAAAACTGGAGCTTCGCACATGATCGGCAATAATACGAAGCGCAGAAATCTCTTCCTTGGTTTGGCCTTGAATTCCCAAATCTTTTTTGGCTTGGGCGGTAAGCGGCGTAAAAAGATCCGTTTCAAACACATTTTTGGCTTTTTGCATCGCCATACAAAGGCGTTCCAGCCCCATACCCGTATCAATATTTTTATGCGGAAGCGGCTTGAAAGTACCATCCTCTTGGCGGTCAAACTGGGTAAACACCAAATTCCAGATTTCCACATACCTTCCGCAATCACACGTGATATCACAATGCGGGTTTTGGCAGCCTTTATCCCCAAAATCATAATAAATTTCCGAACACGGCCCGCACGGACCGGTGGGACCCATCGTCCAGAAATTATCGGCCTCTCCCAGTTCAAAAATACGCTCTTTCGGCACATAGTTGAGCCATTCTTTATAGGCTTCTTCATCACGGGGGGCGATTCCGCCTTTATAGATACTGACCGAAAGCTTATCTGCCGGGATTTTCAACACTTCCGTCAGATATTCCCAAGCCCATGCTATCGCCTCTTTTTTAAAATAATCGCCAAAGGAGAAATTTCCCAGCATTTCAAAAAAAGTCAAATGCCGCTCCGTAAACCCCACGCTGTCAATATCCGTCGTGCGGACGCATTTTTGGCAAGTAGTTGCATTTTTAAGAGATTTATCAATACCTAAAAAATTGGCTTTAAACTGAACCATCCCGGCGGAAGTGAATAATAAAGTGGGATCCGAATGCGGAATCAGCGAGCTGGAAGCGATAACCGGCAGCCCTTTCGAATGGAAAAATTGTAAATAACCGTTTCTAATTTCTTGACTTGTTTTCATAAAACCTTCTTGCGTTAAAACATATATAATAAAGTATATCAAATTACGAGAGCCGCTGCGTGCGGTTCCCGACGGAGCCAAAATGCCACTTACCGTCCAAGATATCCGGTTTGTCTGTTTTGATGCAGACGATACCCTTTGGAAAAACGAAGAATTCTACCGCCAAGCTGAAAAAGAATTTGCCCGCCTGCTGGCTCCATACTGGAGCCAGCAAAAAGCAATAGATCTCCTTTTCCAAACGGAAATGAACAATCTGGAAACTTTCGGCTACGGAGCCAAAAGTTTCACGCTTTCCATGGTACAAACCGCCTTGGAACATCTTCCTGCGCAACAAACGGCGCACGCCGTAAGCGCTATTTTACAAATCGGAAAACG
The DNA here is from genome assembly GCA_944325055.1 of uncultured Elusimicrobiales bacterium. Taxonomy (GTDB): domain Bacteria; phylum Elusimicrobiota; class Elusimicrobia; order Elusimicrobiales; family Elusimicrobiaceae; genus Avelusimicrobium. Next base: position 3,464 of record CALUYP010000004.1, read on the forward strand.
GTTAATTTTGCAACCGGTGGAATTATTGCCCGGCGTGAAAGACACGCTTGAAAAATTAACGGGCAAATATCATCTCTCCGTCATTACCAAGGGCGACCTGTTGGACCAGGAACGCAAACTGAAAAATTCCGGGCTGACGCCGCTGTTCGACCATGTAGAAATCGTCAGCGACAAAACCCCCGCTTCCTATCGCGCCCTGTTCGTACGGCTGGGCGCCAAAGCGCAAGAAGTACTGATGGTGGGAAACTCGCTAAAATCGGATGTGTTCCCCGCTTTGGAAACCGGCGCGCAGGCCGCTTATTTGCCCAGTCCTTTCAATTGGAAACACGAGCAAATGCCGGAACCGGAAAATCCCCCTTATCTAAAGATTGCGGGGTTGCCGGATTTATTATCTGTTTTGTTATAATTTTTAAAGGAGATTCTATGCACAAAATATTCGGTTATTTATTCATTTGCGCAGGGTTATTGCTGATTTTCTTTTCACTGATCGGAATGTATAAAGTATTCGTAAACGGCAATGCGGTAGTACCGGTAATACAACTGGCGGATTTACAATTAAATACCACCTACGGGTTGATTCAAATTCCGATGAAAAGCATTAGCCAAGTTGTTAATTTAGGTCTTTTTGCCATATTTATGGTTTTTGTTTTGTCCGCAGGCAGCAAGATCGCCGGGATTGGCAACGGAATGCTTAAAAATGAACGCATTTATGAGGCCTTATTGGAAAATGCGCAAGCCACCCAAGAGAAGGAAACCCTAAAAAAATTATGAAAATTTTGTTTATTTTAAATCCTCACAGCGGCAAATTAAACGGCGATCCTGAAAAAATAGAAGCAAAAGGAAACGCTATACAACTGAATTTTCCCGGCGCCGATATGCGCCTGACCAAAGCTCCCGGCCACGCCACCCAATTAGCCCGCGAAGCCGCATCGGCCGGTTATGAAGCGGTTGTTGCCATCGGAGGAGACGGCACCATCAACGAAACGGCCTGCGGGCTGGCGGGTTCCGCTACTGCCTTGGGAATTATTCCAAACGGATCTGGAAATGGTTTTGCACGGGAATTGGGAATGCCTCTTCTTTTCGAAGAAGCATTATCCCGTTTGCAAAAACCGCGCGCGTTTCGCTGTGACGTCGGACGCGCCAACGGGGAACTTTTTTTAAACTTGGCGGGAATCGGTATAGAAGCCGACATCGCCTGGCAATTTATGGAACAAGGGAAACGAGGATCCCGCGGGATGTGGCCTTATTTTAAAATCGGCGCGAAAACCGCATTGACCTACCATCCTCAAACGCTGACCTTAGAAGCAGACGGCCGAGTACGGACCGCCGCCCCGCTGACGCTGGTCTTTGCCAACGGAAAACAATACGGAAGCAATTTTAAAATAGCGCCAGACGCTAATTTATCCGACGGCAAACTCGATATGATTACCGTCTTAAACGCCCCTAAATGGAAACTCGCCTTAGCGGCTCCTTCTTTTTTTACCGATCATTGGCGTCCGTTTGGCATTACACAAACGGAACAGGTCCAATACGCCCAGATCAGCCTGCCCGGGAATATTCTTTATCATATAGACGGTGAGCCGCGAAAAACCAAGGACCAATTGGAAATCCGCATTGAACCCAACGCTCTTACAGTATGGCGGCCCTGTTTGTAATATGCCCAAAAAGAGAAAACGAGTTTCTTCTATCCGGCTGAGCCGAAGCCTCCGATTTTGGGGGTCCATTGTCACGGCTTGCCTTCTGTTTTTGATGCAACAGCAAGGGAAACCCTTAAACAAGACCGGTTCCGTAGAAAACGGCGAAACGCTGCGAAATGTTTCCATCGCGTCGGTTTATGACGGAGACACTTTCAAAATCAACTTAAACTGTTCTTTTGCCGTCTATTGTGAAAAAGTACCCGTACGGGTACGCGGGGTAGACTGTCCGGAAATCAAAGGGAAAACCAAAAAAGAAAAGGCCTTAGCACAAAAGGCCAAGGCTTTTACCAAAGAATTTTTGTCCCAAAAACCCATTACGCTGACCGACTGTGGAAGAGATAAATACTTCCGCCTGCTTTGCAGCGTTACCGACGCCGGCGGTCGGGATTTGGCGGAAGAACTCATCCGCCGCGGACTCGGCTATGCTTATAACGGCGGGAAGAAAAAAGACTGGAACTAATGTTATTTGCCAAAATGAATACGATACCACTGCAGGGTAAGAATGGTTTTGGCATCGGTAATTTCGCCTTTTTCAATCATTTGGTACGCTTTTTTCAGCGGAAATTTCTGCAAATTTAAAAACTCGTCATCATCTGGCTGATCTTTGCCGCGGGTAAGCCCGGTGGCTAAATAAAGGTGTTGTTCCTCATTAGAAAAAGCGTTGCAGGGATGAAAAACCATAATCTCTTTAAGCGATTTGGCGCAAAGTCCGGTTTCTTGTTTTAATTCCGCCCGGGCGCAAGCTAAAAAGCTTTGTCCTTTTTCCCGTTTGCCCGCGGGGATTTCCCAAGTAGCTTGGCGAATGGGATACCGGTACTGCTGTACTAAATATACATATCCGTCTTCCACAGGCAAAATACCGCTGGCGCCGCGGTGGTCAAAATAAAGGCGGGTGGAAGTATGGCCGTTAAGAAGTTTGACCGTATCTAACTTAACGCCTAAAACCCCGCGGAATAAAGTTTTGGAAGAAATTCTTGTTTCTTTTAATTTACTATAATGTTTCATATAAACATCTTATAACATTTTGGACTGTTCCAGTCCTGCGCCTGTCGCGCCGATCCGCCTTTGGATAAGGAATTTCTGTTTTATGGCTGAATTTGTACATTTGCACAACCACACGGAATACTCTCTATTAGACGGAATGCTGCGCGTTTCGGAAAATCATAAACCGTCCCGTTTTCTGCAAAGTCTTGCGGCGCAAAAAATCCCCGCTATGGCTATTACCGACCATGGCAATATGTATGGCGCCTTGGATTTTTACGAGTCAGCCCGCGCTGCCGGGATCAAACCCATTATCGGATGCGAATTCTATATTACGGAAGGCAAACATACCGAAAAAGACAAATCCCGCACCGGTCATTTAACCGTTTTAGTCCGCAACCATGAAGGATATCAAAACCTCGTTAAGCTGAATTCTTTGGCTTGGGTGGACGGATTTTATTATCATCCGCGTATAGACAAAGAATTGCTCGCCCAATACAGCGGCGGATTGTTATGTTTGTCAGGTTGTCTGAAAGGATTTCTGTCCCAATATGTAAGGGAAGGCGCGTTTGAAAAAGCTTGCCGTTTGGCAAAAGAGTACGAAGATATCTTCGGAAAAGGGAACTATTATATCGAGCTAATGGATCACGGCATTCGGGAAGAAATGGAAGCCCTGCCGCTTTTAAAAGATGTTGCCAAGCGGACGGGGATTCCGGTTGTCGCGACTAACGACTGCCACTACGAGAAAAAAGAAGACTGGGAAGCACATGATGTACATGTCTGCATCGCTACCGGAAAAACGTTAAACGACCCGAACCGGATGAAAATGTCGCATGAATTGTATTTCAAATCACCCGAAGAAATGTGCGCTCTGTTCTCCCATACTCCCGAAGCCTGCTCCCAGACGCTGGCCATTGCCGAAAAATGCAATTTGGAATTTCCAAAACACGGTTTTATCCTGCCTAAATTCGATATCCCGCCGGAATTTGCCAGCTCCGCCGAGTATTTCAAAGATTTATGCCGCAAAGGCCTGCGCAAAAAAATGGACGGCAACGTGCCGGAACATTATTGGAAACAGCTGGAATATGAATTTGACGTAATTATCAGCATGGGATTTGATTGTTACTTTTTGATCGTACAGGATTTCATCAACTGGGCGCGGGCCAACGGAATTCCTATCGGGCCGGGGCGCGGGTCCGGAGCGGGTTCTTTAGTGGCATACAGTTTGGATATTACCCGCGTAGATCCCATCCAAAATAAACTGCTTTTCGAACGGTTCTTAAATCCGGACCGGATTAGTATGCCCGATTTGGATATTGATATGTCGGACGCGGGAAGGGAACGCGTCATAGATTATGTGCGCGAAAAATATGGACACGATAAAGTTTCCCAAATTATCACTTTTGGAACCATGAAAGCCAAGCTGGCCTTAAAAGACGTGGCACGCGCCATGGAAATCCCCGTGGCGGAAGCCAACCGGATTGCCAAAATGATTCCCAACGATCCTAAAATGACATTGGAAAAGGCGTTGGAAATCAATGAACTGAAAAACGAAGTGGAAAATAATCCGCGCAGCAAACGGCTGTTTGAAATGGCGCGCAAAATAGAAGGGTTAAAGCGCCATACGGGTATTCATGCCGCCGGCGTTTTGATTACCAAAGAAGCCGTATCCGAATATGTACCTCTGGCGCGCGGCGCGCGGGACGCCATTACCACCCAGTTTGAAGGGGAGCCTTGTTCGAACTTGGGTTTATTAAAAATGGACTTTCTAGGCCTGCGTACGCTAACCGTTATCGACAACGCCGAAAAAATGATCCGCCAGCGCCATAACCCCGATTTTGACATCAATAAAATTCCGCTGGACGACAAAAAAACATTTGATCTGTTGTGCGCCTGCAGAACATTAGGGGTATTCCAACTGGAAAGCGGCGGCATGCGGGATCTGATCAAAAAGCTGCAGCCGACCAAATTCAGCGACGTATCGGCCTTGGTGGCGCTGTACCGGCCGGGACCGATGGAATCGGGAATGATGGATATGTTCGTGCGGCGTAAAAACGGGCAGGAAAAAATCGTCTACGAAACGCCCCTGCTGGCGGAATCGCTTAAAGACACCTATGGCTGCATGGTATACCAAGAGCAAATCATGGAAATTTCCAAACGGCTGGGCGGTTTTACACCTGGCGAAGCCGATACGCTGCGCAAAGCCATGGGTAAAAAGAAAATGGATGTGATGGAAAAATTCGGCAAAAAATTCGTGGAAGGCTGCAAAGCGCACCATATATCGGAAAAAACGGCTGTGCATATTTACGAACAAATGAAAGCGTTTGCCGGATACGGATTTAATAAATCACACTCGTTTGCCTATGGGTTGGTTTCGTACCAAACCGCTTATCTGAAAGCCAATTATCCCATTGAATTTATGTGTGCCGCCCTTACCAATGAAATTGGCCACAATGCCATTGGCGCGGATGACAAGGAAAATAAAATCGTTACCTATTTGGAAGAAGCCCGCAGTATGGGTTTTGAAATTTTGCCGCCGGATATCAATAAATCCCAGCCAGAATTTTCCGTAGAAAAAATAGGAGACAAAGAGTACATCCGCTATGCGTTGGAAGCCATTAAAAACGCGGGGGAAGAGGGTTGTTTGTCCATTGTACGGGAGCGGGAAAAAGACGGGCCTTACCAATCATTGGAAGATTTCTGCAGCCGAATCGATTTGTTCCAAGCCAATAAGAAAACCATCGAAAGTCTTACTAAAGCGGGCGCATTAGACAGCACCGCTCCAGACCAAGACCCCAAAGTTATCCGCGCTACTCTTCTGGCCGGGATAGACAGCGCCGTAGATTTGGCGCATATGGTAGCCAAAGAAAAAGAGAAAAATACAGGCAACCTGTTTGGCGATGATTTTACCGCCGTACTCAGCGTTAAACAATCTGCGCCCGTTTCCGTAAAACCGCTCACCCAAAGCGAGCTTCTTAATTATGAAAAAGAAGTACTGGGATTGTATTTGAGCGGGCATCCTATGGCAAAATACCAAAACAATCTGGAACAGCTCCATTGCACCCCGATTATTGATATTCTGGAAGGACGCGCCAGCGGACATCTAAATGTATTGGGTATTATTACCTTATTCAAGAAAAGACAAAATAAACAAAAGAAAGAATGGGCCCAAATGGTGATTGAAGACTGTACGGGCTCCATTATGGTAAACGCTTTTGCACGGGCCTATGGTGAGATGTCCCATAAATTGGTACCTAACGCGATTTTGCATTTTTCGGGGGACATACGCATCGACGATGAAAGCGCGCGGGTGGAACTGAATTTACAAGATGCCGGAAGCGTCACGGATTTAATTGCCAGCGTAGCTAAAGAGTTTACTATACGCATCCCGGCCAACTATCCCAAGACCGCCTTGCAGAAATTAAAAAGTTATTTAGATATGACCCGGGGTGTTACCACCGTTTTCTTAGAAATTCCTTCCAAGGAAAATCCAAAAAAGATACACCGAATCCGCACCGATAAAACCATTCTTTTGCATAAAGGGTTGCTGGACTACATTGAAAACAGCATGGGGAATGCTTGGAGTTTTAAATAAAACCGGATGAAAGACAAACTGTTTTGGAAAAATTTGCCAAAGAGGAACTTTTCCCAAGCGGTTGGATATGCTATAATAGATAAGTAATTTTTACCGATTTAAGCCCAGTTGGCGCAGCGGTAGCGCGTTCCCTTGACATGGGAAAGGTCATAGGTTCGATCCCTATACTGGGCAGATTTCAAACCACCCGCAAGGGTGGTTTTTCATCCATACCGTTTTGATATAATATGTTATTTACAAATTCGAGAAAAATATAGTATGAGTATTTTTGAAGCGCTGATGATGATTGGATTCGGATTAGCGTGGCCTTTTAACATCAGCCGCTCTCTTCGCACCAAAACGGCAGCCGGAAAAAGTTTCCTCTTTATGATTACGATTGAGCTGGCTTATTTATGCGGCATAATTCATAAGATACTCTACAGCTTGGACTGGATTCTCGGTCTCTATATTTTAAACTTCATCATGGTGCTGGTAGATCTGTTATTAATGATACGTTATACAAAGTTGGATCTCTTCCGACAGCGGCATGCCCAGCTGCGGGCTAGAAAAAGAAACGCTCCGTATAAGACCTAACGCTTGAAAAAAGTTATAATATACAAAAGATTATGATTCGGTTTAATTGTGACTACAGCGAAGGAGCCCATCCGGCTGTATTAGAAAAATTAGCTCAGACAAATTTGGAACAAACCCCTGGTTATGGGCAGGATATTTATTGCCTTCGAGCGGCGGATTTAATTAAATCGTTGTGTAAAACTCCTCAGGCGGAGGTACATTTTTTAACGGGAGGCACCCAGACTAACCTTACCGTCATTGCCGCGTGTTTGCGGCCCTACCAAGGAGTGCTTTCCGCTGTTTCCGGACATATCAACGTACACGAAACCGGCGCCATCGAAGCAACGGGACATCGAATCATTCCCCTCAATGAAACTAACGGCAAACTTTCGGCCGAACAAATTACCCGTTGCTGTAAAGAACATTGGCAAGATGATAATCCGGAGTTCGCTCCGCAGCCCAAATTAGTCTATCTTTCTTTCCCTACTGAATACGGTACGCTTTATTCAAAGGAAGAACTCTATGCCATCCGCCGGGCATGTGATGAAAACAATTTGTATCTTTTTATAGATGGGGCGCGCTTAGGATACGGTTTAGAAGCCCCTGGAAACGATTTAACTTTAGCCGATATTGCGGCCTGTTGTGATGTATTTTATATTGGCGGCACCAAAATCGGCGCCTTATTAGGAGAAGCGGTTGTCATTGTAAACCCCAAGCTACAGAAAGATTTCCGCTATTTCACCAAACAAAAGGGTGGGATGCTGGCTAAAGGGCGTCTCTTAGGATTACAATTCTTGGCTTTATTTGAAGACGGTTTGTATTTCCGGATTTCCAAACACGCCAATGAAATGGCCCAAATTATCCGGCGGGCGTGTGAAGAAGCGGGATATCCGTTTCTTTATGATTCTCCGACAAATCAACAATTTCCCATTCTTCCGCAACGCACTATTAAGAAACTGGAAGAAGATTATTCCTTTGCCCACACCAAACGCTTGGATCACGGGCTGATGGCCATACGCATTTGTACCAGCTGGGCTACGCGCGAAGAAGATGCATTGCAGCTTGCCAATGATATCCGTAAATATGCGGCGGAATAAAATGTTTTATCTGGGATGTCATCTTTCCTGCTCAAACGGGTTCGAAACGATGGGGAAAACCGCTTTGGAAATAGGGGCTAACACTTTCCAATTTTTTACGCGCAACCCGCGCGGCAGTCAAGCAAAAAGAATAGATCCCCAAGACGCTCAGCGCTTGCGAAATTTATTAGAAACGCATAGTTTTGCACCGATTTTAGCACACGCACCCTATACGATTAATCCGGCTTCTTCCGATCTCAGAACGCGCCAATTTGCTTTGGATGTATTGGCGGATGACTTATCCCGCATGGAATATTTGCCCGGCAATCTATATAATTTTCATCCCGGCAGCCATACGGGCCAAGGCTCAGAAGCGGGCATCCGCCTCGTAACAGAAGCGCTAAACGAAGTATTAACTCCATACCAACATACTACCGTTCTATTGGAAACGATGGCCGGAAAAGGCACGGAGATCGGCCAATCTTTTGAGGAACTGAAACGAATACTGGACGGTGTCAAATTAAACGGCAAGCTGGGCGTTTGCCTAGACACCTGCCACGTGCACGACGCGGGTTATTCACTGGCGATTCTGGACGGCACTTTAGCCGAATTTGACAAGCAAATTGGACTCAAATACTTAAAAGCCATCCACCTCAATGACAGCTTAAATCCACGCGGCTCCCATAAAGACCGCCATGCTCCCATTGGCGCCGGTAAAATAGGCGCCAAAACTTTTGAACGGATTATCAACCACCCCGTTTTAAAAGATTTGCCTTTCTGTTTGGAAACGCCTCAAGACTTAGCGGGTTACAAACGAGAAATTGCCTTCTTGCGCGGTCTATATCACTCTTAGTCAGCCTTTCTTTTGACAGCGCATACCGCCATCACACTATATCCGCCTACCCACCACGCCGCCCAAGAATGGGGCATGATCACATGCGCCGCCTTGCGGATCAGCATCCCTACCCGGCTGCGTATACGGGTTAAAACGGGAGGACATTCTACATATTTGTTCGTATAGTGCCAACTTAAAACCGTATATCCACGCGCTTTAAACAAGCGTTTTAAATAAGGCGCGGTAAAGAAATGGATATGCCCGACGGATTGACGTTCTTGTTCTAAAATTTCCGGCTGGAGAAGAGTCCTGAATGATAAATCAAGCGGTATATGAAGCACTAATACTTCGGCTTGTTTTTCCAAAACAGACAGCCATTCTTCCGGCTCAGGCACATGCTCCAATACATCTATTGCCAGCGCCACATCAAAACAGCTTTCTGAGGTGGGCTCTGTGTTGATAAAAGAGACGTTTTTGGGAGCTTGTTCCAAACATAAAGCATAAGCCTGTGGCGAAATTTCATATCCGGTAAAATGTACTTCCGTCTCTTTACGGGCCCATTGTTTCAATAACTCCCCACAGCCGCACCCCACGTCGCAAACGGTTCTAATTTGTCCGGGCAACCCCGCCTTTCGCAAAGCAAGCAGTACATGCCGCAATTTCCACGAAGCATCCTGCTTGTGCCAATTAGGGTTTTTCTGTAAATAAATACCGTTTGTATAAATAGATTCCATTCTTTTTATTATAACTTAAAAATACCGGAAAACCGCTAGGCAGGCGGGCATTAATCAGCCCGGATTTCTTAGAAAAGCAAAGCAAAAGACTCTCTCCTTAAAAAAGACTTTTTTTTCAACTTAAATTCTGTATAATAGAATTATATTTCTTTTTATTTAGAACTACTGGAGGATTCATGAAGAATTTGGCAGCAGGGCTTATTCTTGCGTTTTGTTTGGTTGCTCCCGCAGCAGCCCAAACATTTATTCCAATTGAAAAAGCTGGTCAGGTAGACGGGGAAAAATTAACAATCAACACCCCTCTTGCCCAAGAAGCCACCAATATGATGATAGCCGGCGGTGCTTCTAATAACAGCAGCGCCACAAACAATACCGTAACCATCTCCACAGATATAGCAGAAACCGATACTTCTGTTCCGGAAGGACAATACAACCATTATATTGCCGGCGGTGCGGTATATAACAATACCGCCGACGGAAATACAGTCAACATCAATGGGGCAGACCTCTCCGGAAGAGCGGTAGCCGGCGGATTAGCCCGCACGAGACGTGCAGATGCCGTAGATGCAGAAAAGTGGAATACCGGTCATGCTACCAACAATACCGTCAATATCACAAACGCGACCGTAAATGTGAATCCACAAACCACCAATAGCGTATTTTTCATGAATGGATCGCCTGTAGCGGTAGCCGGCGGCGCCACGCAATTTTTCGTAGGAGACGCGGCAGGAAACACCGTAAATATTACCGGCTCCACCATTACGGGCGGTGTAGTGGGAGGACTGTCTTATGTACAAACCACTCAAGAAGAAGTAAATAATCATTCTGATATCACTGCAGACCGCAATAACAATAATAACACGGTAAACATCAAGGATTCCACCGTCAACGGCACGGTTTACGGGTCATATGGAGGAGTAAACGGTAATTACAATACCGTCATTTTGGATAACGCCACCATTAACGGCAGCGTATTTGCGGCTCAAAGCGGTTTTACGCTCTATGACGGAACCTCTTCGGTGGGCACCTTTAACTACAACCGGCTGGATTTATTAAACGGAAGCATCGTCCAATCTGCAGCAGCGGTATCCGCCTCCAATAACAATGCCAGTTACAATACAATGAATATCGCCAATTCAACCGTTTCTAACGGTTCTTTGTATACCGTCAAGATGATTCACGGACTAGAAGACAATACCGCCACCATTGCCGGCGCGACAGACCACAATACCCTTACGATTGATAATGTACCCATGGATGCTTATGAAATTGGCGGTGCCATTAACTATACTGGAAACCCAAGTTATAATACCGTAAATATCAGCGGATCAGATATTACCTTAAACTTCGATACCGCTAAAACTTTTGGCGGCATGATGAATATTCAAGCATTAGAGAATCAAGAACTCATCGGTACCAAAACAGCTCAAGGGAATGTCATTACCCCTGCGTTAAACACGGATTACGGCTATATTTTCGGCGGTGCTACAGCAGACTATACAAGCAAAACAAACAGCGTTCCATCAAAAGAAGAACCCGATGAATTTATCCTCGGATTCGGTTCGGCTGCTGACAACAACACCGTAGTATTGCAAAACGGAACGATCAACGCCAATGTGATCGGCGGCTTTGCGGCTTATGTTCGGGAAGTAAATTATACCACCGAACAAACTGATGAACAAGGCCGGATAACCGAAAAAGTAGAAGTAATTAAAACGGGGCTAACCACCACCACTACTACCACCACTTATACTTATGACGAAACTACCGGCGCGCAAACGGCTACACCAGGAGATCCTCAGAGAGACACTGCCGAACAAAATGATGAAACGCTCAGCGCTTCCAATAACACCGTCATTTTGAAAGATATTACGTTAAACGGGAATGTATACGGCGGTTATGTGGACGGGGCAGAAATTAAACAGGAAAATTTATTGGCCAAAAATAATACCGTCGTTCTATCCGGAAATACCCAAATAAACGGTATGGTATATGGCGGCAGCAACCCCTTTTATGCAGAAACAAACCAGTTGGTTTTTAACAATATTGCCAACGGAAACAATTTCGTTTCCTATGATATGAATAATTTCAAAAACTTTAACCAATTGGTTTCTATTTATGGCGATTTTGACACGCGCTTAGAAGTAACGGGCGGAGATATACATGCTACCTTAACCTTAAATTCCACCGCCATGAAAGAAGCCTCGGCCCAAATCATCCGCACCCCCGGCGAAATTTTAGACGGTTACGGCCCAGTGGAATGCAACGGGGATCCCAATTGTATTAAATATACTTCGGACGTATCATTAACCAATAACAGACTGGGCGCCTATTCTTTTACACTGACGCCGGAACTAAACGACAACGTATTGGAATGGACGCTCTCCAGCCAAAAAGACAGAGCCAACGTAGAAATGTACGGACAGCTTCCGCTGGTAGGCTTGGCTCTAGTAAGCGAAGGGCCGGAAATGCTGAACCAAACGATGAATGATATTTGGCAAAGCGAAACGGACCAGAATACTTTTGTCAACGGCGGCTATCATCATACGCGCTATAAAACAGGCAGCGGTTTTGACCTAGATTCCGGTATTGTACACGCTGGAGCGTGGAAAAAAGTTACCAATGACTGGGTATTGGGATTCTTCGGTAAGTATGCGGGTGGTTCTTATGATACCTTCCCCATCAAAGTTTCCGGAAATGCCAACGCTTTTGGCGGCGGTTTAATGACCTCCTTGCGCTACAGCGAGACGGGTCGTTTTGAAATGAGCGCAGAAGCAGGCTATTTGGATATGGATTTCAACTCCAGCGAATTGCTTTCCTCTTTTGACAGCAAAGGCCTGTATTATGGAGCCACCGCAGGATTCGTAGAAAATCTGTTGGAAGATTTAGACTTGTTTGCCAATATCCAATGGTTGCGAAAGGAAAAAGAAGATATCACAGATAATTTGAATCAAAAGATTCAATTTGACGCCATGCAAAGCTTAGCCCTGCGCTTCGGAGCGGACTATGTATTTAACTCCTTGGACTTGGGCGGTTTGACGCCAGCCTTGGGTGTGAGCGGGATCTATGAAATGGACGGTCAATCTTCTGTGACGGTGGATTCCATGAAAAATGACGACGCGTCGCTGAAAGGTATGAGCGGACGCGGGGAATTCTCCTTAATTTATCATAACCGCGACGCTTTCCTGCCGCTGCATACGGTATTAACCGTTTACGGGCAAGTCGGAAAGCGGGAAGGTTTTGGAGGAGAAGTAAACATCTCGTTTGAATTCTAATAATCAAAGAAAAGGCCCTTTCGGGCCTTTTCTTTTCGGCGGCTAATTGCTCTTTCAAACAAAAAGTGTTATAATGTAGATAAGAAGGGCCTGTAGCTCAGCTGGGAGAGCGCCTGCATGGCATGCAGGAGGTCGCAAGTTCGATCCTTGTCAGGTCCACCATTTTAATTACCCCGTCTAAGTACGGGGTTTTGTTTTTTAAAACAGTCTCTCTTCGGAGCGTAATTTCATACAATATCCATATGCCTTTTTATAAAGACCGGGTTTTCCAATGGATTTTTATTATTTTACTGCTGTGTAAAACAGCGGCTTTTTGCCATATCTATTACGCTAATCCACTGGGTGAAGCCGTATTGATCTTTCCGGATTCGCTGACTTATGTTTATCCCGCCCAAACATTTCTGCAATACGCGGACATGTGGGAGGCCGTGACCGTTAATCCCATGTTGCTGCGGACGCCGGGATATCCTTTCTTTTTATCTGTCATACAATTCATAACCGGAAATCTTACTTGGTCGGTAGCGGCGGTCCAAAATTTGCTCTCGCTGCTGCTGTTAATCCCCGTTTATTTAACAGCCAGGCAACTTTCGGGACTCCGCGCCGCACGCTGGGCCGCTGTATTTTGTGCCATAAGCGTGTTATATTTCTCGCTCTCTTTCGCCGTTCTAACGGAAATATTATGTACTTTTCTGTTAGCGTGGTTTGTCTATTTAATCATCCGTTTCTTAAACGCTCCGCATATACATAGTTTGTTGGGAGCCGCATTACTGTTGGCCGCGGCGGTCTATGTGCGGCCGGCGGCTTACTATTTTATGTTTGCTTCAGCAATTATTTTGGTCTGCTTCAGTATAGGCAAATTAGTATCTTGCCCCGTACGAAAAATCGTAATGGCTTTTATTTTGCCTCTTTGCCTATTCATTGGAGCTTGGCATATACGAAATTTCCGCCAAACCGGATTCAGCGGATTTAGTTCCGTAAACGCCTATAATCTATATATGTGGAACGAAGATTATCTCGCCGACAAATTCAACATCCCCGTCACGCAGGCACACCAAGCTTTGGAAAAAGCTCTCCCCCCCGGATTTAACGCGCTGCCCGCCAAAGAGCAGGTACGCATTTATCAAGCCATGGCCCTGCCGCTTGTTAAGGAAAGTTTTCACTATAAGCTTACGCACGCCCCCTTATGGGCCGCTAAAACATTATTTGGCGCAAATTTTATTCATATATCGCGCTTGGTATCCGGCGGGCACGCAACGGGCGCGTTACTGGACGGAGAAATGCTCAATCATACGCAAGCCGTCCACCACAATTGGCTGGAAAACCGTTCGGCTAAACTATTGTTTGGTGCTACGGCCGGACAAGTTCTCCTTACCGTCTTCTTTGGAACAGTGGGGTTTATTTTTTTATGGAAGAAGAAAAAAGCAGAAACATTCTTTTTGGCAATTTACTGCTTATACTTTTGGGGGATAGGATCCACTTTCTTTGGAGCGTATGCCCGCTTCCGCGCACCGTTTGAATTTGTGCTTTGTATAACCGCCGGCGCGGCCGCCGCAATGCTCAGCGACTCTATAAAACATATCAAGCGGCCTGCCAAAAAGATCTGATAATTACCAGCTCTTTTATTTACAGCCCTAAAGAAAGGCTGTCTATTAAAAAAGAAGGGAATTTGCGGGCTGCCATTTTTTCTTGCGTCAACCGAAAATCATACGGCTGCCGAATAAAACGAAAAGTCTTTTCTTCGGTATCCCAAATGCCAAAAGAAGCATGGGGATTGTTATCCCGCGGTTTGCCTACGGAACCCGGATTAATCACATAACGGGTCTTTTCGTTCAAGCGGATCGAAACATCCTCTTTTTTATTTAAATAAATAGAACAGGCGCGGCGGGTCCCTTTCATATAAAAAGGCAAATGTGTATGCCCCACGAAACAGAAAGAACCCTGCCATAAATCATAACAAGCACGGAATTGGGAGCAGCTGGAGAAATATTCTTTAATAGGATCCGCCGGAGTACCATGCACAACGGTAAAATCCGTCCCTCGTTCCACAGAAGGCAACCGAGATAAATACCGAACGGACTTTTCACTCAATAGCCCTTTACTCACATCCAATGCAACTTTTGCATCATAGTTAAAAAAAGCCTCCAACTCCGGCTCTACAAACACAGCGTCATGGTTTCCCAGCACGCAGGCTATTAATTTCAGATCGGCAATTTTACGAACGCATTTTTCAGGATCGGGGCCATAACCAATCATATCCCCGCAATAAATGAAATTTCGAACCCCTTCTTGAGCATAGCGTTCCAAGCAGGCGTCCAGCGCTTCCAAATTACCGTGCACATCAGAAAACACGCCAATGCGCATTAGACCTCCGCCAGCGCTTCAATCGCTTCTTTTTTCTTCAGATCTTCCGGGTTCGAGCGATCCGCCAAATTCACGGACATTACTTTAGAAACACCGCTTTCTTCCATCGTAATGCCATATAACATCCGGGCGGCTTCCATTGTGCGCTTGTTGTGGGTAACTACGATAAACTGGGTGGTTTTAGAAAATTCTTTGATCAGATTTACATAACGTTCCACATTGGCTTCATCCAATGCGGCGTCGGCTTCGTCCATAATACAGAACGGAGAAGGATTGTGCGTAAAGAAGGCAAACAACAACGACATGGCCGTAAGCGTTTTCTCCCCGCCGGACATAGAAGTAATATTAAGTAATTTCTTACCGGGCGGCTGGGCATAAATTTCAATGCCGGTTTCTAACAGATTTTCCGGCTGTGTCAGCACTAAATCACATTCCCCTCCACGGAAAAGCGTTTGGTAAATGTTTTTAAAGTGCATGCGTACTTGCTCAAACGTATATTTAAAGTTTTCGCGCGTGGTTTGATTGATCTTGTTAATAGCAGACTTCAAATCTTTCTTGGCGCCATCTAAATCCGCCATTTGCGTACGCAAGAAAGCATGCCGTTCGGCCAGAGCGTCATATTCTTCCGGAGCGGTCATATTAACCGCACCCATATTTTCAATGCGTTTACGCATCATTTTAACGCGTTCGTAATCCACCGTTTTATCGCCATAATTCATCTGTGCTTCTTCGGGAGTAATATTCCAGCTTTCAAACAAATTATTCGTTACCGTAGTGCGCTGGCGGCGGGCGTTGGCAAGCGCATTTTCCAAATCATTCTTTTGAATGGCCAACTCGGATGATTCCTTTTTACAGGCATTTAAAGCGGCGGTTTTGTCGTTAAATTCTTTTTTCAAAGTTTCCAGTTCCACACGCATTTTATGTTCATCCACTTCCAATTTAGCCAAAGTATCGCGTTCAACGGACAGTTTCGTTTGAGTAGCCAGTTTTTCTTCGGCTAAGCTTTTTAGACGCAAATTGGAAGAAGCTATCTTTTCGCTGCGCTTTCCTTCATTTTCGGTCAGGCTGTTAAACTCATATTCTGTAGATTTCAAATCCAATTCAATATTATTTTTCTTGATCTTGACTTCATATAATTTCGCGCTCAGTGCATTAATTTCGCCTTTCGTTTTTTCGGCTTTTTCACGCAGCTGCATCTGAGAGCTTTCCAATTCTTCGCCTTTTGCACTAAGCTGTATTTGGTTGTTCTTAAATGTTTCTAAATCTTGTTTCAGCGTCTGCACCTGCTGTTTGCGGCCTTCCACCCGCAGCAAAATCTCCTGTTTCCGTTCGGCGGCGCGCCGCAAAGATTCCTGCAACATATGCAGTTCCCGTTCCTTATTAGTGTGCTCATTCTGTATGGAATTCAACGCCAAAACCGCTTCTTGCAATTTAAGACGAAGATTTTTTAAGGACTCCTCTGCTTGGGTTAATGCGTCGTAATTAGAAATAATTTCTTTAGAAACGACTTCTTCTTCCTCCGCTTTAGACTCCATTTCGGCGCGTACGGTTTCTTCTTCTCCCCAATACGCTTCCGGGGCACGCACCTCTGCTGCACCGCCGCTGACAAAAAATCCGCCGGTAACCGTCCCGTCCCGATACGAATAACCGCCCACAATATAATTGATTAAATCTTCCAGTTCCGAAGCGTACGAAATTTGTTTCTTTAACGACCCGTCCGCCGCAGATGTATTTTTCGGCACTTGGGAAAGCACGATAAACTTAGCGCGCGCTTGGCCGTGTCGTTTCAACACCTCCAGCGCTTGCTGCAAGGCGTTTTCATCCGTACAAAGCACCGCATCCAAATATTTACCAAATGCTTCCTCTACCGCTACCCCCAGCTCCGCCGGATACTTCAGCGCTTTTCGAAGCGTCCCTTTGACGCCGGAAATCCCGCTTTGTGCCACCGCTTTAGCCCCTACCCAATAGGGGTCGTTTTTTCCTTGGGTTTGAATCATTTCCAATTTTGCCGCCAGCGCTGCGCGGGCGGATTTAACGGCAGAAAGTTTCTCGTTCAATGCGGCGCGTTGGATCTGTAACTGACGCTGCTTTTCCTCTCCCGCGCCAATCTCTTTGCGCGTTTGGTCTGCGGCGGTTTGTTGGATGTTGATGCGGTTGGAAATTTCTTCCAAGGATTTCCGAAGCTGCGTTAAATCAGCATTTTGTTGCTGACTGGTTTTTTCTACAGTAATCAAATCCTCGTTTTCACGCTGGGCGGAAGATTCTTCCAAAGAAATGCGGTTGGAAACTTCCATCTGTTTGCGGACCAACGCCATCAATTCCCCGGAAATGCGCTGGCGTTCCGATTCAGCGGAACGCAAATCCGTTTCCAACTGTTGAGAAACCGCCACTTGTGCATTATATTGTTCTTGCAAAGGCACCATTTCG
Organism: uncultured Elusimicrobiales bacterium; assembly: GCA_944325055.1. Taxonomy (GTDB): domain Bacteria; phylum Elusimicrobiota; class Elusimicrobia; order Elusimicrobiales; family Elusimicrobiaceae; genus Avelusimicrobium. The sequence goes on from CALUYP010000004.1 coordinate 20,997, forward strand.
GCGGCAACCGCTTCAAGTTGTTCTTTTAATTTGGCAATAGCGGGAGCCAATTCCTGCAAACGGCTTTGCCCGCGCTGGGATTCGGCGCCGGAAGAAGCAATTTGGGCCGTCAGTTCAGCGGTTAAATTGTCGCAATTTTTAATAGCGCCTTCCAATAAGCCCACTTGATATTTGCTGGCAGAAATTTTTTCGTTAAACTCCGCCGCTTCTTTTTGTTTATGCGTTAGATTTAAATCCAAAGCCGCCGCCGTACCTTCTTGGGCGGAAATACGCGCTTCCAAATCTTCCATTTTGCGTAAAACCGGCTCTAATTCGTTTGTATGCTTAACAATGAGGGCATCCGCCTCTTTTATGGAACAAACGGAAATGGCAATCTCACTTTCTTTTAACTCTTCGCGGTAACGTTGGTACAAACGCGCTTTTTTTGCTTCGCTGTCGAGCTTTTTAATTTGTTCTTCAATAAGCGCCACCGTGTCGCTAAGACGCGCTAAATCCAAATCGACCCGTTCCAAACGTTTAATACATTCTTCGCGTTTCGCCTTGTATTTGGAGACCCCCGCCACTTCTTCAAACATCTCGCGGCGCTGTTCCGCTGAGGCAGACAATACACTTTCTACGCCGCCTTGGTCGATAATGGCATATCCTTCTCCGCCAATACCGGTATCCAAAAATAAATCACGAATATCACGCAGCCGGCATTGTACTTTATTTAAATAGTATTCGCTCTCTCCAGAACGGAAAATCTTACGGCTGACCGTAATTTCATTAAAATCAAGCGGCAATTGGCGAGATGCATTATCAAACACCATATTCACTTGCGCCATATTCAGCGGCGCGCGTTTTGCCGTACCGTTAAAAATAATATCCACCATCGATGAGGAACGCAGCGATTTCCAGCTCATTTCGCCGATAGCCCAACGCACCGAATCAATCACATTCGATTTACCGCATCCATTGGGGCCTACTACGCAAGTAATGCCGGGTTCGAATTCTAAACGGGATTTCTCGGCAAACGATTTAAAACCAATAATTTCAATAGCTTTTAAATACATAAGGTTCCTCAGACAGGTATATTTTGATTATACCATTTTCCACTTGCTCTATAGGAGAATCGTCCGCCCGTTATCTTACGCGTACGAAGAAAAAAGTCCCCGAAGAAAGCCCGACGAAAAAAACCGCTTGCAAAGAAAGGATTTTTTTATTAAACTTTTTCGGTAAGACTGTTTTCCTTAAAAGGAGGATTTCTGTATGGCAGAAAAAGTACTTAAAGTTGGAATGGACCGCGAAGACGGCTTCCTCTATTACATTGACAAAGACGGCGACATCGCCCGTGTACAAATGGCTAGAGGCGGCAAAAAAGGCGGCAAACCGAAAAAAGTAGAAAAATGCGGTATCAAAAAAGAAAAAGGATATCTCTACTTCTTAGATAAGAAGGGCGATATCTCCAGAGCTAAAATGGTAAACGCTAAATAAGGATTTAAAACACCCCGCGCAAGCGCGGGGTGTTTTATCAAAAGCGGTATCCGCGCGATCGGTTTTTGCGCGGACTAACCGTCCGACGCAAAGGGGCGCATCTCGCATTGTACGACATCACGCAGTGCCTCAGCGTTTTGCGCCTCTTTATATTGCTGTTTTTTACATTTTATTGCAGCCGAATAATTGCAGAATATAAAGACTTAGATAAAACCAATGCCGCCACTCATCGGGTTACGCCTCTCGCTCTCAATCCGAATACTACGCTCTTCAAAAATAACTTCATCTAAAAATACTTACGCCTTCCCAATATAATTTTCGGTAAGACTTCGGCTTTAAAAAGAAAACAGGGTGTACTTTCCAATAACGAAAAATATTGCGCCATAATTGTTTGGCAGGAATACAACGCATTTGCTCCGCCCAAGGCGTTTTTTTCATAAATTGCTGATACTGTTTGATATTAGGATGCCAGCCGCTATCTTTCATCCAAGGTTTGGCAGGAGAAGCAAAATGCACAATTTTGCAATCAAGTAAACTGCGGCGCAAGGACCGAATACCTGTTGTTTTATCAAAAATAGCATTCCCCATTGACATGAGGCCATTCCACGTAAACGGCAGTTCTTTAATCCGTCCGCATAAAGCAAAATTGATTATATCTTGATCTTCAAACTGCAACGGATACCGGGGATTTTCTACATATTGCCACAGTATTTTTTCGGCTTCTTCTTTTCGCCAACGAACTAAATCAATTAATAACACCCCTGAATTCACATACATTCCCTCTTGATAAGGCCAAGGATGTTCTTCTTTGCGGGCTTTTTCCATGATTCCCATGTCTGGCACTCCGCCCAAAATACATCCCTCTAATTGCGTTTCAAACAAGTCAGACAAAGAACTTTTCACAAAAATATCGCAATCCAAATATATAAGACGTTCAAGATCCTCCGGCAGGAAGCTTCCTATAAATAAGCGGGCATATGCGGTATGACTTAGATGGGAATTTATTATCGGCAAGTCTCTAAATAAAGAAGGGTTTATTGGATAATAGGATACCGAATAAGAAGAATATTTTTCTTTTAACGAATCAATGCGCTGTTTATTTAATTTGCTGATACCGTTATCCAAAATATGAAACCGGATGAATTCATCCGGGGCTGCATTTTCTAATACGGACGATATGGCCACCCCCATAAAAGGAGCATATCCCTCATCGGAGGCAAAACAGATATCCAAATTTCTCATTTTTTTCTCCACTTGTGCCATTTTAAATATTAACTAACGGTAAAGCAACACAAGCTTAAAATGGTGCCTATATAGTAGCAAATTTTCTCCCTATTATTTGGTTTGAGAATGGACTTCTCCTCCTGGCAGCCATTTTTGTTCGTCTGTTGCGTTGTTAAAACCAACAATTCCTTCAACTTGCTTTTTAATTTACCTAGATTCATTTTCAAAAGAACTAGGGAAAGGAAATTGTTTTTCCAAAAAAGAAACCGCCTTTTTTCTATCCGCATCACAACAAACATCCGAATCGTTCAAACATACTAATTTGGGACGGTATTTTTTAAGTTGTTTGGCGTAATCTTGCCATAATTCCCATACCATTCCATCACTTCCCAATAAACAGGAACAACGGCTGTGTTTCCAGATTGCCTTGCCTAAAACAGCTGAAACACCCGCAAATAAAAACAAGTTCATGTTTGTTTCCTGGCGGAAACGCGAAGAACGCGTGCAAGTCAATTCTTTAGAAAAATACTGCCATGCCTCCAAGCATCCGCTTTTTATATAGCCACCGATATTATGAAATGGTTCCAGCGGAAAAGTTTCACACGGGAAATTGTTCTCTAATAAAGCAAGCATTCGCAACAGTTGCCTGCCATACGCCGTAGACGTATAATCCTTATGGGCATACTCAACAAACCGGTTTACGGCCTTTCCTCGTTTAAAAAAATACGAAGGAGAAAGAGCCCTCCAAACAAAAGTATCGTCATTGGCAACTAAAAAATGTTCCGATAATCCGGGCCAGAGAACTACGCTAACACCAATGGCGCAAGAATTAAAAACAGGCAGGCAGTCCGGCGGCATAAATTCGGCATGCGTCAGTATCTTCAGCCGCGGATGTCCTTTGTTGAGCCAAGACGGAACTGGCTGTCCGTTCGTAACCAAGACCACGCGGGTAATCCACGGCAAATATTTTTCAACTGAACGGAACACATATTTTAATTCCTCCGTCTGAACAAAACGGGCAGGAGTGATTTTTTCACCCAAACGCAAAGCCCAATTATTTCGGGCTTTGATAAAATTCGGATCATTTCCGTTGACCCATAAAATGACCAAATCTATTGGGAAATTAGGCTTCATCGAAAAATTTTACTCCAAAAATAAACACTTTTTCGTCCACAAAATCGAGTTAAAAACATCATGCTCTTCCAACGCGCCCGCTGTTTCCAAGAGCAAAAAGGAATCTCTTCTTGTACCGTTTGCCACGCATGGTCTATTAATTGGGTCTGTTTCCGCCTCATGTCCGGTGGAAATTTACGAAAACGGCTCACTCCCCACACCGTCGAACAAATCCATTCCTGTACGATAT
>CALUYP010000005.1 GCA_944325055.1 uncultured Elusimicrobiales bacterium
CCATCGCCCCCCTGCAGGATGAAGACGGCCAGACCACCATTGACTTTTTGCTAAACGGCACCCCGCAAAACAGCCAATCCGCCGCCGAAGTTATGGCGTTAGACCCTTTCTTTAGAACCCAGCTTAAAGACACGCTAAACCCCACCGTCCTTTCCGCCAGCAAAGACACCGGCTCCGCCAGCGGCGAAGCAAGTGCGGTGCTGAATGTACGTTTGTTGCCGGGATCGGATCCGGATGAATTCTTTGAAGATTTAAAAACTCTTTTTACGGAACAAGACAATGTGACATTGGAAATGCTGGAACGTCCGCAAACGCCTTTTCCCACCCCGATGGACGGGACGGACGATTTGTTTGCGTCCATTTCCAAAACCGCCGAAAAACTGTTCCCGAACGCCATTACCGTACCGGGGATGAGTCCCGCTTCGGGGGATAATGAGTTTTTGCGTAAACTGGGCGTGATTACCTACGGGCTGGGGCCGGATATGGATCCATTGGCGGAAAACACCGCCCATGCGCCTGATGAATTTATCAGCGAAAAAGATCTTTATAACCAACTGCAGTTCATCGCCGGCATCGTGTTTGACTTTGCCTACGGGCAGGACTTATTGCCGCTAACGCCCCAGCAAGAAAAAAACGCCTCCGTTTCGCCCGAACCGCCCGCAGAAAACACCCCACAACCATAAAACCGTTTTATTTTTCCGGCAACGCCGGGTATTTGAATGAGGATACTATGTTAGCAGAAACACAAAAAGACTTGGAAACATTCTCTCGTAACGAAATTACGGAACACTATATTTATAAACAACTGGCCGCGCGCGAAAAAAACGAGGAAAACAGCCGCGTGCTGGAAACGCTTTCCATCGACGAAAAACGTCATTATGATTTAATTAAAAAGGAAACGGGCGTAGCCTCCTCGCCCGACCGTTTTAAAATTTTTTGGTATTCCTTTTTAGCCAGAACGCTTGGACTGACGTTTGCCATCAAACTGATGGAATCGGGCGAACACCACGCTTCCGGCACCTACCGCGCGTTTACGGAGTACCCCCGCATCGCCCAACTGGCCGAAGAAGAAGACGCGCACGAAGGCAAACTGATTGCGCTGATTAACGAAGAACGTTTGGCGTATATGAGTTCGGTCATTTTGGGTCTGTCGGACGCGCTGGTGGAATTTACGGGCGCGCTGGCGGGGTTTACGTTGGCCTTATCCAACCCCAGACTAATCGCCCTTACGGGTGCGATTACGGGGATTGCGGCGGCCCTTTCTATGGGTTCGTCGGAGTATTTATCTTCCAAAGCGGAAAAGGATTCCGGCAAACATCCCGTCAAAGCCGCCGTATACACCAGCGGGGCTTATGTGCTTACGGTAGCGCTTTTGGTTGCGCCGTTTGCGATATTGTCCAACGTGTTTGCGGCGTTGGGGCTGATGCTGTTTTTTGCGCTTCTGTTAATTGCGGGATTTATGTTTTATTATTCCGTGGCGCGCGGCGAAAGTTTTAAACATCGTTTTATAGAAATGACGTGTTTAAGTTTTGGCGTGGCGGCGGTGAGCTTTTTAATTGGATTTGCGCTTAAAACGTTTACGGGCATTGAAGCCTAATTGTCCCCCTTTCAAAAACCGCGCCCGTAAAACGGCGCGGTTTTTTGTTTGCTTAAAAGGGCTCTTTCGCCCGGCGTCGCAGAGGCCCTGCAGGGGCCGTGGGCACGCCCGCGCCCGAAAAAAGGCGCCGCCCTTGCCGGCGCAAATCGGCGCACGCGGCGCCCTGCCTAAGAAGGCATAAAAAAACCGCTCCCGAAGTGTGGGAGCGGGTAAAACTTGTTGAAACGAACGTCTATTAGCCTTCACCACCACCTTCACCTTCACCTTCACCTTCACCTTCACCACCACCAGTACCAGTAGCAGTCGGTTTTTTATAACCTCTCGGCCAAGCAGCTCCGGCTGCTCCTTGGACATTTTTCTTATAAGGCAGGTCAGCCGCCTTTTCTACACCATGGTATTCCATGCAGAAGGCTACATCATCTGAATCTTCCTCAGTATTGCCCGGCACGCAGTAAGGCGTATCGGTGGAATCATACAATTTTTCCAAGGTATAGGTATATTGACCCGTACCCACGCGTTTGGCGATTACACCGGAAGTGTTCTGATCAGCAGCGGAAGTTCCATACAAGGTAATTTCAAACGCATTCTGACCACCGCAGTTAGCCGCCTGCGTGCCTTTGGTGCAATACACGGCAGTAGCCGTAGCGTTCGCCGGAGCAACGTCCAAGCTTTTCCAGTTCTGAGCATATTTACCGGTTTTCATTTTGTAGCGCTGTTGAGCGTTGACGACGGTACCAATCATGGTATCGGCTTCAGCCGCGCGGGCGCGTTCCACCGCTTTGAAGTAAGCGGGCATGGCCATCGCGGCCAAGATGCCGATAATCAAAACGACTACCAGCAATTCAATCAGGGTAAAACCCTTCTTATTATTCATAAGCTTTATCTCCTTTTATAAGCCGGGAAAAGTTATCGTAGGAATTTTATAACCTTCTCCAGCCGTAACCTCACTGTAACAAAAAATCCAAAAGAAGGTCAAGTCTTTTTCGGTCCCAAAAGGGCCTTTTTATTAAGAAACTACAATCTAAAAAATGCTTCCTTAAAAATTTATTCCCTATTACTTTTTATAAATCAGCCTCTATTTGAATGGGACAATGGTCCGAACCCATTATATCCGTTAAAATAGCCGCCCCTGTTACTTTGGATAAAGACTTTTCGTTTACCATAAAATAATCAATCCGCCAGCCTACATTGCGCTCGCGAGCGCGGGTTTTGTAATCCCACCACGTATAATGCCCGCCGGATTTTTCAAATACGCGGTAAACGTCGGCATAACCTTCCGCAAAAAAACGGTCCAGCCACGCGCGTTCTTCGGGCAGGAATCCCGTTACGCCGGAATTTTCCTTCGGACGCGCCAGGTCTATTTCCTGATGGGCTGTGTTCACGTCCCCGCAGGCAATCACGGTTTTGCCCGTTTTAAAAAGCTCTTTGCTTTTTTCCAAAAAACGTTCGTAAAAACGCAGTTTAAAAGCAATCCGTTCTTCCCCCTGCCCCCCGTTGGGGAAATAAATATTCAAAAAATAAAAATTCGGATATTCCAAAATAAGCGTACGGCCTTCTTGGTCAAATTCTTCCACGCCTAGTCCGTACGCAACCGCCAGCGGACGCTCCTTGCAAAAACACGCTACACCGCTGTATCCTTTTCGTTCGGCACAGCAATAATACGCATAGTAGCCGGGCGGATTTTGCAAAGCGGCGGAAAGTTGTTCGGGGCAGGCTTTGGTTTCCTGCACCGCCAAAATATCGGCTCCGCAGGAAGACAGAAAATCCAAAAATCCTTTTTTCTCCACGGCTCGAATACCGTTTACGTTCCACGAAATAAATTTTTTGGCCATTGGTGTACTCCCTTAAAGTGGTATAATATATTATAAATTAAATCTGCCGCTTCCCCTCAAAACGGCGTCAGGAGTCCGTAGTTATGATAAAACAAGGAAAATGCTTTTTTACCTCTGAATCCGTCTCCAAAGGACATCCGGATAAAGTCTGCGATCAAATTTCCGACGCTATTTTGGACGAAATTCTAAAGAAGGACAAAACCGCCCGCGTAGCCTGCGAAACTTATATTACGAGGGGGCTCGTTATCGTCGGCGGAGAAATCACGACGCGCACTTGGGTGGACGTAGAGCAGATCGCGCGCGACGTCATAAAAAACATCGGTTACGACGACGCCCAATACGGTTTTAACTATAAAACCTGCGCGGTAATCAACGTCATCGGCAAGCAATCGCCCGACATCAGCCAAGGGGTCGACGTCGGCGGAGCCGGCGACCAAGGGCTGATGGTGGGATATGCCGTAGATGAAACGCTGGAATATATGCCGCTGTCGCTGGTGCTTTCCCACGAGATTTTGAAAAATCTGGAAAAAGCGCGCCGCACCAAAATGCTGCCTTATTTAGGGCCGGACGCCAAAAGCCAGGTTACGGTGGAATATCAAGACGGAGAACCCGTGCGCGTGGATACGATTGTGGTTTCCACCCAGCACACCGAAGAAATTTTAGACCGCTCCGGCAATAAAATTACCGAAAAATCCAAAAAAGAAATTGAAGCCGCGGCCATTATCCCCGCCGTCAAAAAATGGATTGATAAAAATACCAAAATCTATATCAACCCGACGGGAAAATTTGTAATTGGCGGCCCGCAGTCCGACACCGGCCTTACCGGCCGCAAAATTATTGTAGACACCTACGGAGGCCGCTGTCCGCACGGCGGGGGCGCTTTCTCCGGCAAAGATCCGACCAAAGTGGACCGTTCCGCCGCTTATATGGCGCGCTACATCGCCAAAAACATCGTAGCCGCCAAACTGGCAAAAGAATGCACCGTGCAAATCGCCTACGCCATCGGGCGCGAAGAACCGGTTGGTTTCTATGTGGATACAGACGGAACCGGCGTGTTGCCGGATGAAAAACTGGCGCAAATTGCAAGAAGAATTTTCCCGCTTACCCCGCGCGGAATTATTGAATATTTTAAACTCAGAAATCCTATTTATCTTGCCACCGCTTCGTTTGGGCATTTTGGCCGCAAGGAATTCCCTTGGGAAGCGACCGACAAGGTAAGCGCGCTCCAAAAAGCCGCCAAATAATTTGTAAACTCCGCCCTTTCGTGCGGAGTTTTTTATAACTATGATGAAATCACGCGTACAAGAAGCTAAAAACAAA
>CALUYP010000006.1 GCA_944325055.1 uncultured Elusimicrobiales bacterium
TTCCGTTGGTATAATCTTCCTGTCCGATGGCCGACTCCGAGCGCAAATCTCCTTTTGGAACCCGAATATCCAAGCTGTCCAGGTCATCCGTATAAGTGCCGTTCGCCATAAAATAGGCTTCTTGAGCGGTTTTAAGGCTTTTTAAAAGAGGCCACATACTGCTGACGCGGCTCTTCAAAACCGCTTTTTCATATTGCGGAACCGCTACCGCCGCTAAAATACCGATAATCAACACCACCACTAATAATTCGATCAAGGTAAACCCTTTCGGACGACGAATCATTTTTTCCTCCCTAAATGATTATTTGTTACTATATCAAAAAAGAGGAACCGGCTCAATATTTTTTCGAAATGAGACATCCCACACGTCAGTCTTTTATTTGATAGAATAGTGTATATATGATTTTAGAAGGACGTACTCTTGCCGCCAAAATACGCGAGTCCCTGCCGAATAGGGCCGATGCCGTTTGTCAAAAATTAGGACGCCCCATCAAATTGTGCGCCATCGGCTCAACAGAAGATTACGGTGCTTATGTTTACTTAAAAAAGGAAGTGGAAGCCGCCCAAAAAATCGGAGTGGAAACCCAATTGTTTGAAGTGGACAGCCAAACAACCGCCGCTGCTTTTTTGTCTTTAGTGGAAACGCTTTCGCACGATCCCCATACAGAAGCCATTTTGATACCGCGTCCGTTACCCGTTCATTTAGCATGCACGGATTTTGCCGACCGACTGGCGGCCCCAAAAGATATAGACGGCATGTCCAATATCAATATGGGAAATTTATTTTTATGTAAAACATGGGCTGAAGTACAAGCATTAAAAGGGTTTGTGTCTTGTACGGCTATGGCCGTTATACGGCTGTTGCAATTCCACGGTATCCGTTTGGAAGGCAAAGAAACGGCCGTTATCGGAAGGTCCAGCACGGTAGGACGCCCGCTGGCGCACTTGCTGACATGTCAAAATGCAACCGTTAAAGTTTGCCATACCAAAACCGATTTGCCCCGCGCCGTAAAAGAAGCAGATTTAATTTGTACGGCTGCCGGAAAACCCGGTTTGTTGGAAACTCATTGGCTAAGGGACGGGGCTGTAGTTGTGGACATTTCAACCAACTGGCATGAAAACCGTCTTTGCGGCGACGCCAACCCCCAAGAAATGCAAGCACGGGGAATATCTTACTCTCCCGTTCCCGGCGGAGTGGGACCGGTAACTCTTGCATGCCTGCTGGAAAACATTATACTATCTGGTGAAAGGAAACTTAAGGAGCAAAAATGAAAAAACTCTCTATCCTCTTGGCTTTTGTATTATGCGCCGGATTTTTAACGGCCTGCAATACAAACGAAAAAAGAAAAGAAAAATATAACCGCAAAATTTATCTGACTGAAGAAGATTACTTGGAAGATCTGTCTAAAGACGCGGTAAAAGAGCGGCGCGAAACGCCGCCTAATGTAGAATCTGAATATATTTTTGATATCGGACCGGAAGAACAAAAAAACATCTATTTCTTTGATGACCGTCAACAGCCAAAGGTACCCGGACAGCCCAGCGAATCCGATTACAAAAAGGAAAAACGACTTTGGAAAAAGCCCAAGCGTTATACTCCGGAGCAATATTACGGCATGCAGCCGCAAGCAGAAGAAGAGGGGGCAAGTAACACAGAATTCCCATCTGCTTCTTCTTATTTCGACTACGATTATTAGGCATTTAAAAAGGACCCGCTGGACAGCGGGTCCTTTTCTTTTTATATCTTGCTCGGCAAAAATTTTTCTATGCAGTCTGTAAAAATTCCATCGGCTCCTTCTTCTTGCAAACGCTTTGCTAATTCTTTCTCATTAACGGTATATACATATATTTTCAATCCGTTTTCGTGACAGATGTGGGCTATTCCCTTCGTAAAACGGGTATGATTTAAATGCACGCTCTCCGCACCCAAATAAAGCGCTTTGGAAACATCAAAAGAACGCGTTAAAAGCCCCACTCGGGCGTTTTTGTCTAGCTCCCGGATTCGGGCAAGCGTATCAAAATCAAAGCTGGAAAACAGCGTTTTAGACAACAGCTGTGGATTGTTTTCGGTCAACTCTTCCAAAAGTTTTTTTTCAATGCCCGGATAGCGGTTCCCGTCATTTTTCAATTCTATATTGAGCAGCTGTAAATCCGGCTCCAGTACAGGCAAAACGTCTTTTAACAACGGGATAAACACCGCCTCTTTGCTGAAGCGATTGCGTAATGGATACTTTTGTAAATCAGTCTGTAAAAGATGACCGATCTCCACCTCTTTGCCTGCAACTTCCCGTAAAGAATAATCGTGAAGTACCGCCAATTGGCGGTCTTGAGTAAGGTGGACATCCAGTTCATAACAAGTGGCTCCCAGCTGTCGTGCCAACAAGAAAGCCGGAACCGTATTTTGAACGCAGCGGGCAGAAGCCCCTCGGTGAGCAAAATAAATCATATCCCCAGTGTAAAAAATATCCCTTGTTTTTAGCAAGCGTTCTATAATGACTAAGAAACAGAAATCGGAAAACTCCCGCTTGAGACCGCCTTTTGTAAAAACGATTTAATGTTTCAAATGGGAAGTACAGTGCGGGCAGCGTACCGCTTCAAGCGGAATATCCGTACAACAAAATGGACACGATTTCGTAGTGGGTTCAGGCTCCGTTTTATGTTTATTAATCTTATTAATCGCTTTTACCAACACAAAAATACAAGCGGCTACAATTAAAAAACTGATTACGGAATTTAAAAAATTGCCTATATTGATAGTGGTCGCTCCGGCATTCTGGGCAGCCGTCAATGATTCATAAGGGCCTCGGGTTACAGCCCCTTGTTTCAAAACGATAAACCAGTTGGAAAAATTGACTTTTCCCATTAACAAACCCAAAGGAGGCATCATAACGTCCGCTACCATGGAATTGACAATTTTAGTAAACGCCCCGCCGATAATAATACCAACCGCCATATCCAACACGCTGCCGCGCATGATAAATTTTTTAAATTCATTTATAACTGCTTTAAACATATGTTCTCCTATTTGATCAGTTTACCCGCTTTTAATAAAGGCGTATAGAGATCGTCTTGGGCAGGATATTTAATTTCATCCGGATCGGTTTTATCCACAAACGTCACCGGAGCGTCTTGTACAATACACAGCGGCTGCCGTTCATCCGCCTCGCCCATTGTCAAAGCACAGGCCGCCGCCAAAGCATCTGCCACGTTTACCATTGTAACATTGAGTGGTTTCCCAAAGATATCCGGTTTCCCGCGAAAATCTTTTACTCCCTCAAAACCACTGTAGGCTATTGCCGCACCGATAATACCGGCCCTTAAGGGCAAAATCATACTGTCCGTAATAATTACGCCCAAATCTTTTACCTTCCATTTTTGCTTCAGTTCGGCACGCAACTGCGCGGCGCAATCATAACAATCCGCCGGAAGTAAAATCAATTTTCCATCGGCGTTGGACTCGTCAATTCCGGCGTTTGTCATGATCATTCCGTTTTTAATCGTCAACCACGCCAGCGGCGTTTGCAACGCCGCTTCGCTTTGCCGTTTAATAAGTTCTTCCTTTTGGGACCGGCTGGTATACGCAACAGTCAATCCTTTCCATAAAGCCGCCAGTTTGGAAGAAACCGTTAATATCGTTTTTTCCGATACGGAAGGAATCTGTTCGGCAATAAAACCGGGAAGATTTTCTCCCGCTTTAAATATACGGGTTCGTACAGGCGTTATTTTCATATTTCCTCAAACGGTGCAACAAAACTGCGAAATACTTCGTTTGCCAAAAACATTCCTTCAAAAGATAATTTTACTTTTTTACCGTCTTTTTCCAACAGTCCGTTCTGCAAATGTCTTTCTATTTCTTTTCCAAAAAATTCCTCTTGCCGTGCGGACAATTCCACCCCGTCCAATTTGCGCAGCGCCAGCATTAAGGTTTCTCCTTCTCGCGCTTTTCCCGTTAAACGTTCAGAAAAAACCGTTGCGTCTTTTCCTTCCTGTATGCAATCAATATATTTCTCCATATCGGGGGTATTTTGTTTCCGCACCCCGCCTACATAAGAAGCCGCCGCACTGCCTAAACCGATATATTCCCCATTATCCCAATAATGCGTATTATGTTTTGCTTCATAACCCGGCAAAGCAAAATTAGAAATTTCGTAATGATGATATCCCGCCGCCTGCAAACGAATATGCGTTTCTTCCAGCATACAGCGCATCAACAGCTGGTCGCATACGACGCCCCGTTCGAAAAAGGGAGTTCCTTTCTCTATTTGCAATCCATAAACGGATAAATGCTCCGGCCGAAGCGCCAACACTTGCTGTAAACTCGTTAAAAAACTTTCCAGCGTTTGTCCCGGTAAACCAGCGATCAGATCCACGTTGATATTTTCAAACCCACCCGCACGCGCCGCTTGATAGGTCTTTAAAAAGGTGCTTGATTCGTGTACGCGGCCTAAAATCTTTAATTCTGCGTCATTAAAACTTTGCAATCCTAAACTCAAGCGGTTAAATCCGTTTTTCTGCAAAATTTGTATTTTTACGGGGGTTAGACTCTCGGGATTAGCTTCAAAAGTACTCTCTTCAAACGACGAAATCGAGCCGAAAAACGAAGAAATGCTTCCGCACAGCCGCCGCAGCTGGGACGCAGACAAAAGGCTCGGCGTTCCGCCTCCCACGTACAGTGTTTGGAATGCTTTTAAGGCAGAACGTTCGGCTTCCTTTTCCAACGCACCCAAATAAGCGGGAATCAATTTCTCTCGATGCGCAAATGACGCAAAGTCACAGTAATTGCATTTCTGCTTACAAAACGGAAGATGAATGTATAAACCGGTTTTCATTATTTTTTATGTTCGGCTTCATAATTCAAGAAAGCAAAGATAAACGGATCCAAATCGCCGTCCATCACGGCGTTGATTTGTGATGTTTCATACCCGCTGCGCAAGTCTTTTACCAACTGATACGGCATAAATACATAGGAACGGATCTGATGTCCCCACGCAATTTCGCCTTTTTGTCCATAGCGCTTCTCCGCTTCGCTGCGTTTTTTATCCATTTCCATTTCATACAGCCGGGCTTTGAGCATTTTCATCGCCGTTTGGCGGTTCTGCAGTTGGCTGCGTTCAATACGGCAGGAAACAACTATTCCCGTCGGAATATGCAACAACCGAACAGCCGATTCGACTTTATTTACGTTCTGTCCGCCGTGTCCTCCGGCGCGGGAAGTTTCCAGCTGAATGTCTTTTTCCGGAATTTCAATATTGATATCCTCATCAATATCGGGCAGCACGTCACAGGAAGCAAAAGAAGTATGCCGCCGGGCATTTGCGTCAAAAGGAGATACCCGCACCAGCCGGTGTACGCCGTTTTCACCTTTTAAATATCCGTATGCAAAAGGGCCTTCCACCATAGCGCTTAATGTCTTTATGCCGGCCTCATCCCCCGGCTGTGCATCCAGCACGGAAAATTTAAAGCCGTGCTGTTCGGCCCAGCGCGTATACATACGCACCAACATTTGCGCCCAATCACACGATTCCGTACCGCCGGCTCCGGCGTGAATTGTCAAAATGGCGTTTAGCTTATCATTCGGCTCCGATAGCCGGATCTCCCCTTCTTTTTTGGCCACTTGTTTTTCGGTTTCCTGTAAAGAATCATTCAGCAAGAGCAATTCTTTCTGATCTTGCATTTCTTTACATAAATCAAACATGGCACGGGCATCTTCTATATTTTTACAAAGAACGTAAAACGTGTCTATGGCATTTTTTAAAAAATCAATTTTCCGGCTGACTTCTTTCGCCCGTTTGGTATCATTCCAAAAAGCGGGATCGGCAGACAATTCCTGCAGTGCCGCCAATTCTTTTTTCTTGCCGGCAATATCATCGATGGATTCTATTTTGGCAACACGCGCCGAAAGTCCTTCTAATTTTTGTTCTATATCTTTAAATTCAATATTATTCATAACTAAAAACCATCGTAGAAATAAGCAGTGTGATATAAAAGGCCGCACACAACCATGCAAACCAGTCGCCCCAATTGGTATAGAAATTTTTACGGCTGTCTATCGCCAAGGGAACAGAGGTATATAAAATGTCACGCACAAACAATTCCGATTGTTTTTCAATGCGCCCGAATGGATCTATGACCGCTGAAAAACCCGTATTCGCCGCACGCAGCACCGGGCGGCCCGTTTCCACCGCACGCAATACATTAACCGCCAAATGCTGATATGGCGCCGCCGTTTTAAAAAACCAAGCGTCATTGGTAATATTAACAAAAAATTTAGCCCCCTTCCGGTTCTGGAACCGCCACAGCTGGGGATATATCGATTCATAACAGATACTTATCCCCATCGGCACCCCCGTTAAATCCAATAGATTTTGCTCGCGCAGGCCGGGAGCAAATGACCCCAGCTCGCCTAACACCGCCACGTCCTTAAAAATGGCGCGCACTAAATTTTCGAATGGAATATACTCTCCAAATGGAACCAACTTTATTTTTCTGTAACTCTGTAAGGCATCCACACCCGGTACCATTAAATAGGCTCCGACATATTGGGTGTTTATCTCCTCTATATTCGAACCAATTAATTGAGAAGAACCGCTTTGCTCGGCAATTTCTTTAAATAAATTAAAATATTTTTCTTCACTAAGATTTCCCGGCACCGCGCTCTCCGGCCAGACCGTCAAACGGATGTCTTTCCCTTCCAGCGAAATACCCATCGTTTTCAATGTCTGCTGTATTTCTTGTTCGTATTCCGGATTCCATTTCTTATATTGGTCTATATTCGGCTGCATCAACGCCGCATTTAACCGCAGCAAAGGTTTAAACGATTTCTGACGGGAATCTTTTGGAATAGCATAATACCCATATATATACACCGCCAAAAAAAGAACCGCCGCCAAGGACATATGCCACACGCCTTCTTTTACCCCCTCTACAGCAAAAGCCCATCCAATGGATGCACCCGTAAAAGCAATGATAAAACTAATCCCATACACTCCCGTATAAGAAGCAATCTGCAGCATCTCCGGCGCATTCCATTGGGTATACCCCAACATCACCCACGGAAAACCTAATCCATAAAAAGCAATTGTTTGATGCAGCCATTCAAGCGCGACAAACCCGCAAGCCGCCAATAAAGGGAAAAAAGAACCTGTCTTTTTTAAAAAATAACAACTCCCTCCAAATAACGCAAACTGAACGGCCAACAAGCCGGCTAATCCCCACCAGGCCGCCAAGGACATCCCTTGAGAAAGGCCCCCTCCATGCAAGCAAGTATAATAAATCCAATAAAAAATACCGGATAACGCTAAAAACCCGGTCAGCCAGCCATAAAAAAAAGAGGACCAAAACGTTTTAGCTTTAGTCACTCCCCAAACAAAAGGCGCTAAGGCAAACCAGGCCAGCTCATGGTGAGAAATATTGGGATAACTGGCGTATATCAATCCGGCGCTGGCAACGGCACACAACAATAAAAAGAAATGCCTTCCCAGCTGGGTTATCCCGTTCATAAACCGATGTTTGAAGGTAATTCTTGGTTTCAACGCATCTTGTTCGGCTATAGTCTGTCTATATCCACGCATTTTTATATATCTTAATAAGTAATTTTACAGATATGATTTAAGCAAACCGCTTGGGCGGACGGACTGCATTCTTTTTCACTCGAAGGCGCTCCTTCCGGGCAGGTTTTGGTCAGTTGGTGTGCCTGCTGTTTATTAAAATCCAACGTATACGCCGCATTGATGGCGGTAACCCCTTCCGGCCCTATCAGACACCCGCAAGGATCTTTGTCTACAATAATACAATCTTCGTTTACCTTACAGCTGATCATACGCCGCTGCTTCGCTTGAACGGCAGCTTTCCGGCTTAGCTGTTCTTCCTTCTCTTCTTGCGCTTCGATTTTCTCCTGATCTAATACCGGTATAGAGATCTCTATAGGCTCATCTTTGCTGATAAAAAGGGGAATCAACCCCAGCGCGCCTAATGCACATAAGAATAAAAAGATTTCCCTTACTTTGAATTTCATAAATTTGCTCCACAGCATTTTTTATACTTCTTGCCGCTTCCGCACGGACATGGATCATTACGCCCGATATGTTTGGAAACAGGAGCGGCGTTTTTATTCGGATTCTTTGCCGCTGCATCTTGCGCCCGTTCCGCAGCGGTCCGGCGGGGCGGCAATTGCAAACGGAAAATATAACCCACCATCAAATCCCGCACGCGGTTGAGCATGGAAGAATATAACTTATACGATTCTTTCTGATATTCAATCAGCGGATCCTTTTGTGCGTACCCGCGCAAGCTGACACTGCTTTGCAATTGATCCAATTCATATAAGTTCTGTTTCCAAGCGCTGTCTAAAATTTGCAGCAAAAGCATCCGCTCTATCTCGGCAAAATGGATTCCTTGCTCCGTAAAATACAATATGCGCGCCTGATATAGATCTTTCACTTGCGCCATAATCTCATCAACCAACTGGTCATGTGATTTGCGCCCTACATTTTCCGCCGTAAAATGAAACTCTCCCGGGAAAAAGTTGCGTAAATTTACGTTTAAAGCGTCAAAATCACTGCGCTGCAAATGCGCCGGTTGATAATACTGCTCCACCAATTCGTCTACAATTTCTTCCATCATCTGCATGGATTTTTCCGTCATGTTTTCGCCGTCTAAAATGGCATTTCTCAGCCCGTAAATGGCGGTACGCTGTTGGTTCATGACTTTATCATAATCAAGCAGTTGTTTGCGGATATCGAAATTGCGGCCTTCCACCATCCGCTGGGCGCCTTCTATTTGGCGGGTCATCAAACGCGATTCGATCGCTTCCCCTTCTTTCATTCCCATAGTGCTTAAGATGGAAGCTATCTTTGCTGTATTGGCAAACAACCGCATCAATTCATCATCCAACGAAATATAAAAAC
Organism: uncultured Elusimicrobiales bacterium; assembly: GCA_944325055.1. Classification (GTDB taxonomy): domain Bacteria; phylum Elusimicrobiota; class Elusimicrobia; order Elusimicrobiales; family Elusimicrobiaceae; genus Avelusimicrobium. The sequence continues at coordinate 8,907 of CALUYP010000006.1, forward strand.
GGGAACAGCCCGGGTCTCCTTGGCGGGCGCAGCGGCCGCGCAATTGATTGTCAATACGGCGTGATTCATGCCGCTCGCTTCCGATCACATGCAAACCGCCTAAAGCGACCACTTGTTTTTGTTCTTCCGGATCCGCCGGGTTCCCCCCCAACACGATGTCCGTACCGCGGCCCGCCATATTGGTGGCGATCGTTACCGCTCCTTTACGGCCGGCTTGACTGATAATTTGGGCTTCCATTTCGTGGTATTTGGCATTGAGCACCTTATGCGGAATGCCTTTTGCACGCAGCATATGGCTGAGTTTTTCGGATTTTTCAATGGAACGCGTCCCCACTAAAACCGGCGCCCCTTGTTTCCATAAGCCTTCCACTTCGTCTACAATAGCCGTGAATTTTTCGCGTTCAGTTAGATATACCAAATCCGGAAAATCTTTCCGTTGAGAGGGACGGTTCGGCCGGATTTCCACCACATCCAGTTTGTAAATCTGCCAAAATTCGTTGGCCTCCGTCATGGCGGTACCCGTCATACCGGACAGCTTTTTATACAGTTTAAAGAAATTCTGAAAGGTAATCGTCGCCAGTGTCTGGTTTTCTTCTTTAATTTGCAGCCCTTCCTTGGCTTCCACCGCTTGGTGCAGCCCGTCGCTCCAACGCCGGCCCGGCATTAAACGGCCCGTAAATTCATCTACAATAATGACTTCCCCGTCTTTAATTACATAATCTACGTCGCGTTCATATAAATGATGGGCGCGCAAAGCTTGGTTAATATGATGGACCCATTCCGATTCGACGTCATTATACAAGTTGGATACATTTAAAAATTTTTCCGCTTTGGCAATCCCGGTTTCCGTCAAGGTAGCCGTATGCGCTTTTTCATCAATAACGGCATCTACCCCTTCGTCCAGTTTAATGCCTTCATATTTGGCCTTTACTTCATCTTTCTCCGTAATCAAGCGGACTTTCAAAGAAGGAATCAGCCGGTTCACGATATAATATTTATCCGTACTTTGTTCAGAAGGACCGGAAATAATAAGCGGCGTACGGGCTTCGTCAATTAAAATAGAGTCCACTTCGTCTACAATACAATAATTAAGCGGGCGCAGCACACGATCGTTCCGATTGATAACCATGTTGTCACGCAAGTAATCAAAGCCTAATTCATTATTGGTTACATAGGTAATGTCTTTGGCATACATTTCCCGCCGCTCGGTATTGTCCATGTCATGGCTGATATATCCTACCGTAAGCCCTAAAAATTCGTGTATGGGACCCATCCACTGACGATCACGGCGGGCCAAATAATCGTTTACGGTAACCACATGTACGCCTTCCCCGGTAAGAGCGTTTAAATAAGAAGGCAATACCGCCACCAGCGTTTTTCCTTCACCTGTCCCCATTTCGGCAATTTTACCTTGGTGCAGCACAATACCGCCCAGCAATTGCACATCATACGGGCGCAGCCCGATCACGCGCTGCGCGGCTAAACGCACCACGGCAAAAGCCTCCGGCAACAGTTGGTCTAATGTTTCGCCTTGAGCTAAACGTTCTTTGAATTCTTGGGTTTTGGATTTTAATTGTTCATCGGAAAGTTTTTCAAATTCGGCAGTGAATTGATTGGCCTTATCTACATAATGCTGAATCTTTTTAAGATCCCGTTCACTCTTTGTTCCAAAAATTTTATCTATTACGCTTTTAATCATTTAGGTGTTCCTCTCTTTTTTAATCTCAACGCAGGGATTGAAGCCGTATTTATTTGCGGCACGGGAACACCTTATTTGGCAACCGGTTTCTTGTTTTTTGTTTTTATTTGAAGATTATCGGACTCAACGGCTTGTTTTGAAACAGCTTGGGCTTTTTCTGCTTGGACAACTTGTAATTGAGCGGCTAATTCGCGATTTGTTTCTTCAATATAGTTGTCCACAATCAGCAGAATTTGCTCCCCTGGATTTTTCTTCAGGTTTTTTAATTCCTGCTTTAAAAAGGAAATTCTGTTTTCTAAAAATTCAATCTTCTCGGCGCGTTCTTGTTCCGAAACGGATTCTTTCTTGACGCTTTTTAAATGCTGACGGGTTTCTTGCTTTTCGTATTCGCGCACCTGTACGGTAACCGCCCAAATCCGTGCAAAAATAGGAATTAATTGTTTTCGGAAACGGGTCTGGAAGGGTTGGACCTCTGATCCTCCCATTTGGGCAAAGAGATAGCCGTCCTCATATTGTGTGGTTACTATTTCGAGCAAAATGGAATTGTCAAAATTGCGGGCTGCCGCGATAAGCTCATAACGGGAAGGCAACATTTCTAAATCTTGATATGAAGAAAGAAACTCTTCCAAAACGGCATTGTAATTTGCATTGTTCTGTGCATTTTCCAAAACGGACGCATTATATCGTGAAAAAATATCCAATATTTTTTCACGCGCAGAAACCGCCCCGGCAGGCTGCGCATATAAAGCGGAAGAAAAAGCCAAAGTGGCTAAAATCAAGAGACTTTTATGCATAATACTCCTACCAACTTCTTTCTTTATTTTGCTATTTCTACAGAAGATAGTCAAGCCCGGTTAATCGCTCGTTTTTTATTCAAAAAAATAACCCGGAACAAAGACCTGTTCCGGGTTGTAACAAATCTCAGCTTAGCGGGCAGCCGTGCGGAAAAAATTTCCTCTCACGTTACGGGCGAGCCGTACGCGTCCTAAGGTTTTATCCGCCGACACAGCGATATTTTTTTGAGTGGGTTCAATTAGGCCTTCCACCGATCCAAAAATATCTCCTTTTTTCACTACACCCAATTGACCATGATTGTTAATTTGTACCTCTAATTTTAAAGAGCCTTCCACGCTGGCGGTAAGCAAATCTTCTTCCCCCATCGAAAATTCCAACGGAAATTTTGGATTGACTACTCTTTTAATCGCAACCGGAACATCCGCTTCATTTTTTACAATGATGGCACATGAATTGTTGTCTGCTTCCGCTAACTGGACCAACCGATCCGGTACGATGACCGTCCCGGAAATATTAAAACGTCCTTCACTCACCGTACGGGCTAAGCAAAACAAGCATACGATAACGCTTAGCACCGCCGTTCCAATTAAAATCTTTTTCATAATTATATTTTACCCTTTTTCAGCTCTCTTTGGCAAGACACACAGGCGGTCTCCTTTGCATAGAGAGGCTTTATACAGTATAAACGTCCAGACTTGTTTTTCAAGCTCTTTTTTGGGACAACAACAAGGGAACCCCTCTTACAGGAGTTCCCTTGTTCAAACTGAAAAAACTTATTGCTTAAAGAATCCCCACAAATTAACGTTATATACCCAGCCTTTGCATTTGCCGTCTTTAGCGTTTTCGGGTTCATCTTCCACTTCAATCCAGCTGCCCTTTTTAGAAATATATTTAAACGGATATCCTTTTTCCACCGTGCATACGATATCCGCGTTAGAGGAAGGGCTTTGGCGCACGTTCAAATCCACTTTAGCAGACATCCCTCCGTTAGGGCTCAGCAAGCTGGCGGAAATCCAACCGCTGTATCCTTCAAAATCTTTTACCAACACCCAGCTTTTATCTTCATTGGTTTTTAACATGATGACTGGCGTGTATCTCCATGCATACCACTTGATAGCGCATTTTGTACCAGCACAGGCGCGGATATTGGCTCTTTTGGCATTCACGCTGGCATATTTTTGGGCAAAAACGGGCGCACTGACAAGCAACATAAGGGTGCATAAAGCGATTATTTTTTTCATATACCTTCGTCTCCTATATACATTTATACATTTTCTTAAAAACTCCACTTCAAAAGTATAGCAATACTCACTCAAACTTTGCAAGTTTTTTATGATTTTTTTCTGCTCTCTTCCAGCTTGAAAAAAGATATAATTTAAAAAACAATCCTTTTTTTGGAGTATTTTATGAAAGAACAAGTGCAAGACGTTATCAACCAAATCCGCCCTATCCTTCAAGCCGACGGCGGCGATATTGAATTAATCGGCGTAGATGAAAAAACCGGCATCGTTACCGTAGGGCTGCGCGGACGCTGCGGCGGCTGTCCGCACGCCCAGATGACCCTGCAAGCCGTCGTGGAAAAGAAAATCAAAGAAGTAGTCCCGGGCGTAACCGCTGTAGAACGCGTGTAATATGCCGAAAGTGGACCTGCATACCCATTCCGATTTTTCAGACGGAACCAGCTCCCCGGAAGAAGTTGCTCTAAATGCAATAAAAACCGGGGTGTCTGTTTATTCCCTTACCGATCACGATACAACCGACGGCGTCCGGCAGGCCGAAACGGTATGCAAACAACACGGCATCTTATTTGCCGCCGGGGTGGAAATCAGCACCCGGGAACATGACCATCTCCATTTTACGGGGTATAATGTTGATTTGGAGAATCCGGAATTTCAGTCTTTCCTCGCCCAGAACCGCCAAAACCGAAAGGAACGGATCCGCAAAATTATACAACAACTTATCGCTGCCGGGGTCAATATCACGGAAGAGGATGTTTTTTCCCGCGCTCCAAATACCGTTTCCCGCGCCCATGTGGCAGATGCATTAAAAGCTAAAAAAATTGTAAGGGACCGGCAGGAAGGATTTCGCAAATACTTAGTTCCCGGACAACCGGGCTATGTACCCTCCGCAGGCGTAAGTGCGGTGAAAGCGATCCAACAGATAAAGAAAGCAGGCGGTTTGGCCGTGATTGCTCATCCGGGAATAGTAGCAGAAGATTGGAATTTTCCCGCTTGGACAGAGGCGGGATTGGACGGTATAGAAGTGTTTTATCCCGCCCATACTTTTACCATGCGCCAAGACTTGCTTTCCATCGCCCGCAAATACGGTTTATTTGCAACCGCAGGTTCCGATTACCATGGACCCCACGGCGGACGTAACAGCACCCCCGGCATGCAAATTCCACAAACGCATTATGATAAATTGCTCCGAAAATTATTTAACCGTTAATTTATGATTTTAAAACCAAAACTTTGGACCCTTTTGCAAAACCGTCCGGAAGAATTTTCTCCCCGCCGTATTTTCAAGGACATCAGCGCGGGATTAGTGGTGGCCTGTGTAGCTTTGCCTCTTTCCATCGCACTGGCTATTGCTTCGGGTGTAACGCCGGAGAAAGGACTCATTACCGCCGTGGTAGCGGGTTTTATTATTTCCTTGCTGGGCGGCAGCCGTGTACAAATAGGAGGTCCTACGGGCGCCTTCGTCGTTATTGTATACGGAATTATACAGGAATTCGGGATGAGCGGATTGCTGACAGCCACCCTTCTAGCGGGAATTTTCCTGGTATTAATGGGACTGTTTAAGTTCGGTACATTCATCAAATTCATCCCTTATCCCGTAACAACAGGTTTTACCAGCGGAATTGCCGTGGTGCTTTTTTCCACCCAAATCAATGATTTTTTAGGGCTGGGACTTACCGATATTCCCAGTGATTTCTTTGCCAAATGGCATACCTACTTCCAGCATATAACACAACTCAATCCACAGGCATTAGCAGTAGGATTGCTGACTTTGGCTATTATTATCTTTTGGCCCAAAAAATGGCGTGCTTTCCCCGGTTCGCTGGCGGCCTTGTTGATTACCACGCTGCTTGTGCAATTTGCCAAATTAGACGTCCCTACCATTACCTCTACTTTTGGCCAAGTGGACGGGAGCCTTTCTCTGCCGCATATGCCCGGCAATATTTCTTGGGAAAGTATACGTAAACTGTTGCCGCCGGCTTTTACTATTGCGTTTTTAGCGGGGATAGAAAGTTTGCTTTCTGCTGTTGTGGCGGACGGCATGATCGGCAAAAAACACCGCTCCAATATGGAGCTGGTGGCTACCGGAACAGCCAATATAGCTTCCGCCCTTTTTGGCGGGCTTCCTGCTACAGGCGCCATCGCGCGCACCGCGGCCAATATAGAAAACGGCGGACGTACCCCCGTCGCTGGAATGGCTCATTCTGTATTTTTACTGATTATGATGCTTTGTTTAATGAGATACATTGGTCTTATTCCTATGACTTCCTTATCCGCCATTTTGTTCCTAGTCGCCTACCGCATGAGCGGCTGGCGCTCCTTTACCGCGTTATTTAAAGCACCCGCAGGAGATATCGCCGTTTTGTTGACCACATTTTCCTTAACGGTTGTGGAAGATTTGGTGGTGGCTATCGAGTTTGGAATGGTTTTGGCAGCCGTCTTGTTTATGAAACGGATGTCCGACGTTTATCAAATCAAAAACTTAGATGATGATATCATGGACGAAGTACACCGGAAAGATGATATCGACACAAAAGTCATCTCGCGGCATGTAACGGTTTATGAAATTAACGGACCGTTCTTTTTCGGCGCCGCCACTAAGTTTTTAGACAGTCTGGAACGACACAAAGAATGTAAAGTGCTGATCTTGCGGATGAGAAGCGTCCCTGCCATCGACGCAACGGGATTTCATGCGCTGGAACGAATCTATGACCGTTGCCGCAAAGATGGCGTTCAACTCATTTTATCACATGTACAAAAACAGGTACGCAAAACGCTGGAACAATATGATTTCGTACGCAAAATAGGAGAAGACCATATTTGTAAAAACATTGACGCTTCTCTTATGCGCGCCGAATCAATTGTCAGCGGGCGACAGCACTTCTTGGAATAAAACGACTCTCTTTTCCTAATCGCTACGGCTGCTTTCTGGGAAAGTTGTATTGATCCAGAGACAAAGTCCCACCGAATACAAACCTCATTGATAGATCGTAAGAAACTTCACAAGAAATCTCCCCGCCAGTAATTCAGCGGTTAGAAACCTAAAAGCAAAAACTTGAAATACAAAAAAACATCCCCCAGCCTAGCTGGGGGTTTTCACAACATACAAAAACCCCGGTAACCAGACCGGGGTTTTTAAGGTGAGCACTCTGAATAAAAGCTGATTATAAGATGGGCGCGGCATCATCTAAATTTCCCGGATTACCCGGGCGATTTCCATTGCGTTTAAATAAATTTTTGACGCCTTTCCATAGCCGCTTAGCTTCGTATTTTGCTCCTTTAACCAACGTTGAATTTAGCATCATCCCAGGAGTTAATACCAAGCTGGCGCCCAAGGCCGCACCGGCGTAAAGCAAAGCGGAAGCATCTATCCCTGTCATCGCCGCCAAATACCCCGCCGGAATGGCTCCTAAACCAGCAAGCGCCATCGTAAAGGACAAAATGGAAGATAATTCCCGATTATATTTGGGATAGCGGTTCATAATATAATCATACATTTGGGTAAAGAAGTTTCCTATCCCAAAACTGGCAATAGCCGCTCCAGCCACCATTTGGGTTACACTGTCTCCAGCCGCAATCATTACACCCGTACCTAACGCGGAAAGAGCAGAAGAAAAGATATACATGCTGTCTGCGCTAATACGACGGCTAATTAAATTGCCTCCCAAACGACCTACTATTAGTGGTACATATAAGGAGGAGGCGATCAGAAAGTTCGCAAATTCGCCTTGATCAACCAGCTGTTTCATGGTGGTAGCAAAAGAACTGGAAACCACAAATTCATGCACAGTAGCTAAGGTCATTGCTGTAGCCAAAGAGGTCACACCAGGAACTCTTAACATTTTAAGCATATTTCCTACCGTATTTTCCTGCATGGACATGGAACTTTTTATTTTGGAAAGGATTACCTCTGCTCTTACTGGATCCATCTGATGCGTATTAAGCATTTCCTGTTTTAAATTTTGCAAGAAAGATTTTTTTGCTTCCGCATAAAATTGTGACTTTTTCTTCCCCGGAGTCAACTTCACATTCGCAAATGCCACAGAATCTAAAGCATCTTTAAAAGCACGAGCGGCATCATCAATTTGAACATCCGAAATTTTACCTTCTATCCCCGCTAATGCTTTTGCGCCGGAGGAAAGCGTCTTCTCTAAATTCCTTTGGCTTTGCTCTAAGTTCTTGGCAGAATAAGCATCTCTCAGTTTAGCTCTCCATACCTTCCAAGCCACCGCACCGCTATACAAAGCATAAATTGGAAAGCTGATAGAATAGTCTATCCCTAAATCAATTCCTGTGGACAATAACACGGCGCTATTAATTAAATAAGGGGAAGCTAAAAACGCCAACGTTCCTATATTTTTATAGACGAAACTTAAGTTATAAAGAACCACATCCTTTAAACTGACATCGGATTCTTTCGTAAAAAACTCTTTTAAGCGCACCCCCATTTGGGCAAATCCCTGTTTTTCCTGTGCGGTAAATTCCGTTTCAGATTTTTTAACAGCCGCTTTGGCCGCATCCAAAATGACCTCACCCCGATTCGCACGAATAAGCATATTGGATACCACCTGTTTTAAGATGCTTGAACCGCTCATTAAAAACAGAGCCGTAATAAATAGCCCTTTGGACACGGGTCCCAAAGACAAGTTTTCCACAAATCCGTAAAATCCTCCCGCACTAGCCAAGGCGCCAGCTGCTGTAGACATTGCTAAAGACAACGCCATTAATTTCTTTTCACCGTATTTTTTTAAAATAGGAGTGAGTAAAGAAGCCAGCCCCGGCAGAATATAATTGATGGTAAACATCATACTATTCGCCGCCGATACTTGCATATCCAACGATTTATTAACTACTGGGCCCATTGTCTTGCCTAAACTGACATTGGTTAAAGAGGCATCTCTGATAATTAAGGAGGCGCGGTTCTGGGTGGGATGTACAGATATATTAAAAACGGTTGGGCTAAACCGAAGCACTTCTACAAAATTGGCAATTTGATTTTTGGGAAGCCGTACATAAAAACCTTCCAAAGAAGCTGGTGTGGTTTCCCCTTCTTTAAGCAGCCCTAATTCTCCGCTCTCCATAATAACCATCTTGGCATTGTCCGGATAATTTTTCAACGGAAGATCTACTTTTAAAGGGAGCTTGCTCCCTGTTAAATAATCATATACAGGAACTTGGATCGTTTTATATTCCACATTCGCAATACTTTCCAATTTTAAGTGGAGCTCTTGGATTCCGGCAGGTTGAATCAAATCCGCCAGCGCTCCCACTTGATTCGATTGTAACCGAATGTAAAAATGAGCCATCCGCAATGGCGCTTGTTTCTGATTACGTAGTTCTGCGATATATCTATTTGTAAAATTCGGATTAGAAGCAAAGGCAATACGGTTATATCCTTTTAAACGAAAGCGATTGCTCACCTCCAACCGAACAGGTAAAATTTGTTCTATTCCTTGCTCATCTACAAGGGTCAGTTTTAAGCCTTTTTCCGCGACAGACACTAATTCCGTCTCATTTAAACTCATTAAATCATCCGCCGAAGCCGGCGCCTCGGAACTAGGCAAGACACTAACCACTTCGCTAATTTCCGAAGCATCATGCAGCCCAGGCACTTCTTTCTTCACTCCTGCAACG
>CALUYP010000007.1 GCA_944325055.1 uncultured Elusimicrobiales bacterium
CTTTCGCCCATTGTCCAAAATTCCCCACTGCTGCCTCCCGTAGGAGTAGGGCCCGTGTCTCAGTGCCCTTGTGGCCGGTCGCCCTTTCAGGCCGGCTATCCGTCGTCGCCTTGGTAGGCCGTTACCCCACCAACAAGCTGATAGAATATAAGACCGTCTCCAAGCGATAAATCTTTGATCTCTAAACGATGCCGCTTAAAGATGTTATGGGGTATTAGCAATCCTTTCGGACTGTTATTCCCCACTCAGAGGTAGGTTTCTTATACATTACTCACCCGTCTGCCACTAAACTTCACTCTGTATTGCTACAGAATAAAGTCCCGTTCGACTTGCATGTGTTATGCACGATGCCAGCGTTAACTCTGAGCCAGGATCAAACTCTCCATTAGAATTAATTACCTTTAAACCGCAAGCGGCTCAAAGGCAACCAATCGCTAACAGCGAGCTGTTGACTTTTGACTCTACTTGTTTGAATTAACTTGGTGTCATAATATAGTATATGACTTACTTAATGAGCCCTGAACTGTCAGATCCATAGATCCGTCCCTTTCAGATCGCCCATTCGCACATTGCTGTCAAATTTTCAGAGAACGAAACTCCCTCGTTGCTTTTTTCCTGCTTGAAAAAAGCAATAGGAAATTTATTTTTTTCTTCTTCACAACTCTTCTTTGAGCTGTAAAGATAGGATAACAAAATTTATTTCACTTTGTCAAGCTCTTTTTGTGAAACCTTTCTTTCACCGCCTGACTTTTCTTACTACTCTTTTATTAAAGCATATTTTTTTAAGTTTGTCAAGCGTTTTTTTAAACATCCAAACAAGCGCCCGCTTTTAGGCCCTTTTAAAGTATTGCTATAAGTCTTTATGTACTCCTTGATTGTTCAAGTAAGTCATGGCCGCTTGGGACCGAAGGGATAAGACTTATTTTAACGTTCCCGCAAACCCGATAAAACTAACTTGATCAGCTCGGCTCAGTCCATCGTCTGCCTTTTCTTATATAAGGTGATGTTTCGCTGCCGAAAAGTTTTCTGTTTATCCTGTTGGTTTGCAAAAACAAGTAAGAAGTTTTGTTATTTCGTTTACAAAGATCAATTTCGACTACCAATATAGTCTAATAAAAAAAGACAGAAATGTCAAGACCCATTTTTCTATTCTTTTCAAAAACTGAAAAAGGGTTCTTGAAAACTTCCGCGGAAACAATCCTTTTTGTTTCCTTATGTATTCAGTATAACTAATTTTGTCCGATTTGTCAACTCTTTTTTCTCCGTCGGAGAAAAAGCTGTTCCGCTTTACTTGAGCCGTTTTTCGGCAGCGTTTGAAATCATTTTTATCTGACAAAAAGTAATACCGCTTTACATAATGAATATATCAAATTTTTATCCAAAAAGAAACGCCTCTCTTTCTTTAACTATAAATTTTTTGGTCATCATCAATATGGAACTTCAAAAAACATGAAAGGACTCTTTGTTGTATCCCGTACATTTTTCAAACTATTTAATTCGTACAACTTTCAAATCTATGGTAAAAACAATTTTTGCTTCATCAACTTTTAGGCTTCCAGACAGGTTTCATATAATGCTTTTCCGGCAAATTTGCTATCCTTATATATATGGATATTGAAACCCTTTTGAAGAATACTTCCCGCAGTTTATATTTAAGCGTCCAAGTACTGCCGCGGAAGATGCGGCCCGCTTTTAGTATTGCCTATCTACTATGCCGTTATGCCGACACCATTGCGGATACGGATTTATTGGATCCCGCCAGACGATTGTATTGGATCAAGCAATTTCCGCGCTTGCTGAAAGAACAAAATCCGCGAGAAAATGCTCTGCTGGTAAAAGAGATTTCCGGTACTGCCGAGAATCCTTACGAGGCCGAGTTGCTTCAAAATTTCGATACCTGCTTGTCCCAGTTGAATGCCATCCCCGCCGAACAGATCAATCCGATTATGGATGTCGTCCAAGCTGTATGCGAAGGAATGGAAATAGATTTATCGTTTTTCCCGATCGAAAAAACCGCCTCTCCAAAAGCATTTGAGAAAGACCTTGATTTAAAACATTACTGCCGCTTAATGGGCGGAGAACCGGGCCGATTTTGGAGCCGGCTGATTTACCAAACCGAACCCGTCGAACTGCCGGAAGAAGAATTTTGCTCTTTGGGCCGGCAGATTGGAGATGCTTTACAAATCGTTAATATTTTACGGGATCTGCCAAAAGACCTGCGGCGAGGACGTTGTTATTTCCCTTTGACGGATTTGACCGAGGCCGGCCTGTCGCCCGCTGATTTGCTGGCGCCGAAAAATACGCTCCGATTCGAACCGGTCAAACGAAAATGGATTCATTGGGGAGTGGAAAATTTAAAGAACGGAAAGCATTATTTCCGCCAACTATCCAAAAAATATCCGGGACAGCGGGCTGCCGTCGGATGGCCTGTTTTATGGACGGCAGATACTTTATACAAGATATATCAAGCAACCGATTTATTAAATCCCGAAAAACGCATCAAAATATCCCGCGGCACCATTTACCGCACCATATTATTGACGCCTTATTTTTTATGGAATAATTTTATTTTCGAGAAATGGCTGGATCAAAAAATCAGCCGCTTCAGTTAAAACCTGAGCAACCCTCCTTCAAAAAAGCTATAATATATATTGGGTAAGGGAAAAATTCCCGTTTTATATACCTGCAACAACACCTCAAGGAGTTCTAATGACTGATATTTTGACGCAAGCCATAACCCTGCTTAACGACCGTTTTTTGGGTTATGCGCTGATGTCCGCACTACTGTGTGCAGGGCTTTATTTTACGGTTGCAACGCGTTTTGTACAATTCGCCCGGCCAAAAGAAATGTGGCGTCTTATGTTGGGGCGTACAGATTCATCCCAAGAAAAAGGACATATTTCTTCGTTTCAAGCGTTTGCCATCAGCACGGCTTCGCGCGTAGGGACCGGCAATATCGCCGGCGTGGCGCTTGCCATTACGGTGGGCGGTCCGGGAGCCGTTTTCTGGATGTGGTTATGCGCCGTTATCGGTGCGGCATCGGCTTTTGCCGAAAGCACGCTGGCGCAAGTTTATAAAGTAAAAAGCGGCGCACATTTCCGCGGCGGACCGGCTTATTATATGCAAACCGCCTTGGGAAACCGAAAGCTGGGAATGGCCTTTTCGGTAATTATTACCTTGACGTTTGCTTTTGTTTTTAATTCCGTACAATCTAATACCATCGCGCAATCCTTAGACGCTACTTTCCGAATTAATCCCTTTTTGACAGGGGTGATGGTGGCTGGGCTGACCGCCGTAATCATTTTTGGCGGCTTAAAACGGATTGCCAAGTTTTCCGCTTTTATCGTACCGATTTTCGCGCTGGGATACATCGCTATTACTTTGATAGTGGTGCTGATGAATTTGGAAAAATTGCCGGGCGTGCTGGGCATGATTGTTTCTGATGCTTTCAGCCTGCGCAATGTAGCCGGCGGCGCGTTAGGCGCAACGATTATGACTGGCGCCCGAAGAGGGCTTTTTTCAAACGAAGCCGGTATGGGCAGCGCGCCCAATGCCGCAGCCACGGCAAATATCTCGCACCCCGTAAAGCAAGGTTACGTTCAGGCTTTCAGCGTATTTATTGATACGCTGGGCATCTGCAGCTGTACGGCCTTTATCGTCATGCTGGGAAACTATCAAGCCTTCCCCGGATTGGAAGGAATCGCTCTAACCCAAAAAACACTTTCTTCCCAATTAGGTTCTTTTGGCAATTACTGCATTTCCGCCAGCGTATTGCTTTTTGCATTCACCTCTATTATTGGCAACTATTACTATGGACAAGCCAATGTAGAATTCTTGACCCGAAAACGTTGGGTCATGGCGGCCTTCCGTACGGGCGTGAGCGTGATGGTCTTGCTGGGTGCGGTGCTGCAATTAAAGCTGGTATGGAATATGGCCGATTTATTTATGTCTGTAATGGCGTTAATGAATATTTATGCCATCTTACGGCTGCGTCGACAAGTATTGGACGTACTAGCAGATTACAGAGCGCAAAAAGAAGCCGGAAAAGATCCCGTGTTCAACCCGGCCCATGTGCCTTCCGTACAACATGCGGACGCTTGGACTAAATAATTCTTCCGTATAATTTTTCTGTTTAAAAACCGGAGTCTATTCTGAAAACTCCGGTTTTTTGCAGTCCCATAAAATTTAGGCCTTGAAAAACACCCAAATCCAACTATATTAACAGTACTAAGTACTTGGGAACAGCCCGATTGTCCTTGGTTGCAGTTGTGAAAGCACGGCGTGTTTTCCTATTGCATATAGACCCGGATACGGAGCCTCCCTTGGAAAGAGGAACATAAGTCATGATAATGACATTAATGAGCTAAACCCCCGAAATAATACGCGGGGGTTTTTATTGCGTCCTCAAAAGGTGCCCCCCATCCCGACACATATGTCGGAGCTGCCCTGTGGGAGAGGAAATTTTTTCTTGTACATATTTCAATAAGAAAAACAATTTTACAACAAAACTTCCGCCAAACAGTTTTTAATAAGAAGGCACTTTTACCACCCAGCCTCCCATGCCCATGGTTACTTTGTCCTTGCGTGGGTCTGTACCAAAAACTTTACTGCAAAAATCTTTCCGTTCCCATACATAATCTACGCTGTTGCAATACAGAGCCGAGGTATCCGTAACATTTCCTACCGGTCGCAAAATAAAAAATATACTGCCGCAGACATTCTTCCGGTAAGCGATAGCATACCCGCTGTTTCCATATAAATCGCCAATGGCGATTTCATATTCTCCCGCATCCCGCACCGCATCATCAGAGGCGGGCAAATAAGAACCCGCCTTCGCACACGACTTCATATGAGAAGCATTCGCCGATACGGGATTGCCAAAATTAATATCTAAATCGGAAAAAGATTTGGCGTATTTTCCGTTTGCCATATAATAACGCTGCTGGGCTTCTTTTAAAGCACGGGCGGAAGAAATCATTTTGGCAGCAATGCTCCGCTCTACCGCCTTTTGATACATTGGCACAGCCACCGCCGCCAAAATGCCAATAATCAACACCACAACCAATAATTCTATCAATGTAAAACCCTTTTTCATAAAAAGCTCCTAAAACGGCCGATTTAAAGACTTGATAATCATTTTATAATTGACAGCCTGAAAACCAACTTTAGAAGCAGTGAAAAAAAAAAAAAAAACAAAACAAGTAAAG
>CALUYP010000008.1 GCA_944325055.1 uncultured Elusimicrobiales bacterium
ATAAAAAACCCGCGTTTTTAAAAACGCGGGTTTTTTATACCGTCATTTTGTAATGAAATTCTCAGGGCATCGCGGCCCGGGGGCATATCGAAAAATACTTGTAAATCCGGCTATTTCCCGGCGCCACAGCACTTTTTATATTTCTTACCGCTCCCGCATGGACACAGGTCATTGCGGCCGATTTTTGGCCCTTCATGCACTACCGTCTCCACTTTGGCAACCGCACCGCCGTTTGCTTCAGCTTTTAGTTCAGCCTCGTGGTTTTTCATCCATTTTTTCATTTGGCGGATACTCTTAAAATCAACTCCATCTTTTTCCATCCGCTTGGCGATATCGATAAACCTTTTTTTAATGGCAGGATCTTTAAGCTGTCCTTTCAGCATCGCCGGAAGAGCGTCAATTTCTCGCTCTAAACGCTGCTCAATGGATTCCTTTACTTCTTTTTTGTCTGTGGCCGTTGAAACGGCTGTTGCGGAAGAGGGCTCTTCCTTTTTTTTCTTAAATGGGTTCCACATATCAATACGACTCCTTTATGATTCAGAAATAAGTTTTTCCACAAAATTTTTAATGATTTCCGCTTTCTCAAAATAATGTTTTTCCCGCGGAACAACCAAACGATTGGGATGTTTTTCCCAAATTTGAAGAATTTTATCATCGATTTCAAACGCCTGCTGCAGGTTTTCAGTGCGCACATTCGTCGCTTGGTAAAAATCTTTTTCAGGCGGCGGCGACAAATGGATAACCGCATCATAGCGTGCCAATTCCGCCTCTAAAGACGAGTGCATGGAAGCAAAGAAATTTTCCACTCCATAAGGCCAGTAAACGGCTCCGTCAATGGATCCCCGGTCGCATACAATGACTTTTGCATCCGAAGTAACCTGCACTAAATGCTCCAGCTGATGCACCGTATAAAAGATGATATTTTGGGCATGTTCTATATGTACAGGACTGTTATCCTTACGCGGAAAACCGCCGCTGTAAATAAGCGTAGCGGCTTCTTGTACAAGTGCGATTTTATTGCCAAACGTCTCTTTTAAAATAGAGAGCGCCGTTGTTTTCCCGCCGCTGGGGCCGCCGGTTAAAACGATTTTTTTCATAGGCTATCCTTGAATAATTTTTTCCACAAAATTTTTAATAATTTCCGCTTTTTCAAAAAAATGTTCCGTCCCGCCTACAATAAGACGGTTAGGATGTTTTTCCCAAATTTGGA
Organism: uncultured Elusimicrobiales bacterium; assembly: GCA_944325055.1. Lineage (GTDB taxonomy): Bacteria > Elusimicrobiota > Elusimicrobia > Elusimicrobiales > Elusimicrobiaceae > Avelusimicrobium. The sequence continues at coordinate 1,211 of CALUYP010000008.1, forward strand.
GAATTTTCCGGTCAATTTCAAACGCTTGCTGCAAACTTTCCGTCCGCACATGGGTGGACTGATAAAACTCCGGATTAGAAGGCGGCGACAAATGAAGCACTGCATCATAACGGTTTAATTCTCTTTCCAATGAAGTACCCATTTTATCAAAAAAATCATCTATTCCGCCCGGCCAATAAACCGCCGCATCCACCGTACCGCGGTCACACACAATCAACGGTGCATCGGAAGATTCTTCCGCCAAGCTTTCCATTTCGCGCGTAGCATAAAAAATAATCTGCTGGGCGGCTTCGATATGGGGGCGGCTGTTATCTTGTCTAGGGAATCCCCCGCTGAAAATCATCGTCGCCGCTTCTTTGACTAGTTCTACTTTGGGACCGAATGTCTCTTTTAAAATGGAAAGGGCCGTCGTTTTTCCGCTGTTAGGGCCTCCCGTAAGCGCAATTTTTTTATGCTTCATCCTTTTCCTCCGGCGCGGACGGACGATTAAAAGCTTCTTTTTTAGCCGCGTCCAATTCCTTTAAGTATAACACTTTTAGCTCTTCAAATTCCTTCCGTTTGTCTTTGGGAACATCCCGCACGGCAGAATTACGGTTTTTCATTTTAAGAAAATCCAAGAATTTATTTTTCTCTTTAATACGGAAATCCAAATGCGGCCCGGTAGACAGCCCCGTACTGCCCACATATCCAATCGTCTGGCCCTGCTTTACCTTCACACCGGATTTGATACCTTTGGCATAGCCTTTTAAATGTCCGTACATCGTGGTATAACCGTTTGCGTGACGGATTTCTATATAGTTGCCAAACCCGCCTTTGCGCCCGGCGAAACGAACCGTCCCGTCCGCTACCGCCTGCACAGGGGTACCAGACGGAGCGGCGTAGTCAATTCCTAAATGTGGACGACGTATTTTTAAGATGGGATGCATCCTCCCATAGGAAAAACGCGAAGAAATACGATAATTGCGAAAGCTGATCGGAGATTTCAAGAACATTTTCTTACTCATTTTTCCGGTTTCATCGTAAAAATCATCTTCAAAATAGAAAGCATACGTGATGACACCGCTTTCTGCCCCTTTATAAGAAGCAGCCAATAAATCCTGCCCGGTAATTTCCCCGGAGGCGGTATAATGTTCTTCCCATAAGGCGGAGTATTCATCTCCGTTTCGGGTATCGGTATTGAAATCTATCGTCCAAGAAAACGCGTCCGTAAAATCCAAAATAAGCGGTACTTGCAGTCCTTTAGAAAGCATCGAATTAAACAACGAACCTTCCACCTTTCCCGCCGCCGTTTTAACGCGGGTTTTGATTTCCACATCACTTACCCCTGCCACCAAAGCGCCATCCACATTGGCGACAAAATAACGCTTAAATCCCTGCGTAAGCAAAAGCAAAATAAAATTCCCGTCCGAATCAGCCGACACGGAATATACATCGCGCTTTTGTAATTTGCGGGTATCTGTTACCGATCCCAACTTACTAACGATCTGCGCCACAATTTGGTTATCCAAGCCGGCTTCTTGCAACGCCACATAAATCGGTTTTTCTTGAACCGTATATTCCACTACGGGGATTTCACGTTCAAGCAGATTCTCCTTCTCCCGTTCGCTTTTAGCGCGGGAAATTTCAATGGCGGCAAACGTAGAAATGGCAATCACACACAAAGTTAACACATAAAAAAGAATATCGTGGTAACGGCGGTAATGACGGTGAAATAGGGCTAATATCTTTTTTCTCATAGGACATAGTCAAGGGCGGCCCTGAGGACCGCCCTTGGTTACTGTTTTTTTATTTATCTTCTTTCAAATACGAGCAAAGCGCAATAGCGTTGAGCTTTACTTTCGGGTCATCGGCGCGGGAAGGCAAGATGACCGGAATCTTCGGCCCCACCAATACAGCCGCCGCTTCCATCTGGTCACCAAAGAAGGTAAGCGCTTTATAAAGTGGGTTGGCGGCATCCAAATCGGGCAACATCAAAATATCGGCATCTCCGGCCACCGTCTTGCCGCAAATTCCTTTTTCGGCGGCTTTCTCAGCTGACAGAGAAATATACAAATCATAAGGACCTTCCACGCTGCAGCCGGTAATTTTTCCTTCTGCATTCATCTGCGCTAAAGCGGCCGCATCTACCGTAGAAGGAATCTTTTCATTTACCTTTTCCACCGGACATACACAGGCCACTTTCGGATGTTCCAACCCCAGCTTATGCATGGTATCAACTGCATTTTGAATGATTTTAACTTTCTGTTCCAACGTCGGGGCAATCACCACGGCGGAATCCGTAACGGCAAACGGTTTTTTGTATTTCGGCGTGCTGAACAACACAAAGTGAGACAACAACGCCCCTTCCGGCACAAGGTGGGCTTCTTTATTTAAAATAGCCTTCATATAATACTTGGTATCCACCAACCCTTTAATTAAAAAATCGCCCTTGCCAGCCAAGATTTGATCCACCGCCAACTTACACATAGTAGGAACGTCTTCGCAATCAATAAATTCAAACTTACTTTCATCCAGTCCCACCTTTGCAACGGTTTCTTTTACCGCCGCCAAAGGCCCGATTAAAATACCATGGGAAATAAGACCGTTCTCATCGGCCATTTTAATAGCTTCCAAGGCTTCTTTATTATTAGCGCCCGGCACCACAACTCTGTTTGATTTTCCCTTTACTTGGTTGATCAAATCTGCAAAACTTGTGAATTTCATATGTTGTCTCCTCTAATTGATAATGCAAATCAGCGATATTGTTTAATCATTTTAGGATTGTTTAACGCGCGGCTGGCGGCTTCGCGCAGAGCGTCTTTTTCTTCGCTTCCCGGGAACACATAAACCGGCGCAATCCAGCCGACATATCGGCTGAGTTCCTGCGGAATATATTTGCTGTGCATCAGTCCACCCGTCAAGGCGATAAAATCCACCTTGCCTTCCAGCACTACCGCCATTGAACCGATATATTTGGCAATTTGGTAAATCATCGCGTCCTCAGCCAATTGGGCTTCTTCACGGCTGCAATGAATCAAAGAACCGGGCCTCTTTTCACCCGTACGAATAAATTCTTCCAAATCTTTTACATCCGACGTACCAGTATAAGCGACGAGCCCCCCTTTTCCGCGCAATTTCAGCCGGATATCGCGCAACGTATACTTGCCCGAAAAGCACATCTGCACCAATCCGGCATTGGGCGTGCCGCCGCTTCGCTGGGGGGTCATTGGGCCGTCCCCTTCGTATCCGTTATTAACGTCCACCACTTTGCCGTGCCGGTGCGCCCCTACGGTAACCCCGCCGCCGCCGTGACAAACGATACAATCGACTTTTTCATAAGATTTACCGATTTTTTCCGCAATCATACGAGCCACGCGTTTTTGACTTAAAGCGTGAAAAATGGAAATCCGCGGATTTTCAGGCATTCCCGAATAACGCGCCACCGGCTGCAATTCATCAATGACTACCGGGTTGGCTATAAAACTGGGACACCCCGCATACTGGGCGATCTCTTTGGCTAAAATCCCACCCAAATTGCTTGGATGGATTCCGCCGTAACGGCCGGTTTCCAAATCGCTGACCATTTGGTCGTTTACAGCGTAAACGCCTCCTTCCAAAGCGCGAATAAACCCGCCGCGCCCGATTACCGCATCAATCTCTTTGAGCGGAACCCTATGATCCAATAAATAATCCAAAATGAGTTTTCTGCGAAGAGGCAGCTGTTCGGTCACATTTTTCCCTTCATACGGTTCCAAATCCGTCAGCGAATAACGCACGGTTACTTCAAAAACGGGTTTATCTCCCCGGTAATAGCCGATATCATCGGAAGTAGAACCTGGATTAATGACGAGAATGTTATAAGCCATTTTTTCCCCCTTCTGCATATTGTTTATATTTTAACAAAATATAAACGCTTACGCTGTTTGATTTAAGGCAGTTTTTCGGCTAATTTTTCCGCCCATTTTTTTAGAAAAAACAATTGTTCGCAGGAAAGTTCCTGACGAGCCAGCATCAAACGCAAAATATTTTTACGCTGAGCCGAAGAAAAATCGGTTTTAAAACCGGACTTTTCAAATAATATGTCCGCGGCGGCAATAAAAATTTCTTTTTGGGCGTCCGTGGGAAATTTGGTTTCCGTACCGCCGCGGCGCAACGATTTAAAGTCCGGACGGCGGGAAAGTTCATAACAAGTCAAAATAACGGCTTGCGCCAAATTGATAGAAGGCTGTTTGGCAACGGTAGGAATATGAAGTACCGCACTGCATCGCTCGATATCTTCGTTTGCAAGACCGCTTTTTTCGTTTCCAAATACCAACGCCGCCCGCCCTTCAACGGGTTGTTGCATTAAACGCTCGTTTAAATGAGGAAGCGAAATGATTTCCTGCTTAATGTCCCGGTTTTTTAATGCCGTAGCCGCCAGCGAAAAATGGGTGTCTGCCAAAGCTTCGCTTAAAGTATCGCACTTCTTGGCCTCTTGCAGAATATCCGACACTCCCACCGCACTGACGGCTTCGCGCCAGATAGGCGGGTACGGATCTACTACCCGCAAGTCCGATAGTCCGAAATTTCCCATCGCCCGCGCACACGCTCCGATGTTGTTCGGATCGCGCGGACGAACCAGAATGATGCAAAACGAATTCATTTCACAGCCGCCTCGGCTAAGGACTCGGCAAAAGTGGGGTGGGCAAAAATCACTTCTCTAAATTGTTCTACCGTCATTTGAGCTGCCAACGCCACACTAACTGCGTGGATTAACTCCGTTGCACAGGCCCCCACCAGCACACCGCCCAACAATCTGCCGCTTTGGGCATCACTAATCAGCTCATAATATCCTTCGGTTTGGTCTTGGGCGACGGCGCGTCCGTTCGCCAGCAAAAAAGCCTTATGGGTTTTAACGGTAAAACCCTTTGCCTCCGCCTGGGCGCGCGTAAGACCGGCAGACGCAATCTCCGGCGTGGTATAAATCGCACGCGGCACGGCGTCATTATGATATATCGCCTTTACCCCGCACAAATTGCTGGCCGCCACTTCTCCTTGGCGGCTGGCCGCATGCGCTAACTGGAAAAGTCCGTTTACATCTCCTACGGCATAGACATTTTCTATCAACTCCAGGGTCTGCGGATCCACTTTTACGCCTTTGCGCGTCCATTCCACTCCGATATTTTCCATATGAAGATTACTTAAATCCACGGTACGCCCAATAGCCGCCAACACCGCTTCGGAGGAAATCGTTTTGTCATCGGCAAAAGTAAGCGTAAAAATGCCTTTTTCTTCCTGAATCCCCGTAACACTGGTCGCGGTATAAAAAGCTACGCCCCGTTTGGAAAGAGACTGAAACAGTACCCGCGCGGCATTTTCATCCTCTAACGGCAAAATGCGCGGCTGCATTTCAACAACACTTACTTCCACCCCCAACGCATTCATCAAATCGGCGAACTCACATCCGATTACACCGCCGCCCACTATCGTAAGCGTCTTAGGAAGAGCAGGCATATCAAAAATTGTGGAATTATCGTAAATTTTCCCTTTCATTTTATCAAACGGCGGCGGTAAAAAAGCTTCCGATCCGGACGCTAAAATGACGCCATCGCAAGACAATGTTGTTTCGGTCCCGTTCGAAAGATTCACCAAAACCGTACGGGCATCTTTAAAAGAGGCTTCCCCTTGCAGCACTTCTATTCCGGCCTTTTTGAGCAGAAAAGCAATCCCTTGCGTCAGCTTACGAGTGGCCGCTTGCTGCCGGGCTTGGATTTTCGACCAATTACGCGCTGAAAATAATGTTTCCGCAATAGATTGGGCGCCTTCTCCACAAAGGGAAGAAATTGTTTTTACCGTGTGAAAACGGTGCCCTGCATCTAATAACGATTTAGAAGGAATACAGCCCCAGTTCAAACATACCCCGCCCAGCTTATTTTTTTCCACCAACGTCACTTTTGCACCCAACGCCGCCGCTTTAAGCGCGGCGGGATATCCGCCCGGACCGCCCCCGATTACTACTATCCTTTTCATATGTTCCCCTTTTACGCTATTTTGATTATACCTATTGTAGCATTAAAAACGGTATAATAAAAAAGAGAATATTATGCCAAAAAACAGTAAGCCTTCTTATATCGGGCACCGGGAACGAATCCGCAACAAATTCGTCTCAGCGGGTTTAGATTCTTTCTTAGATCATGAAACGCTGGAATTATTGCTGACCTATACAATCTCCCGCAAGGATACCAAACCCATCGCTTGGGCATTGCTGAAAAAATTTGGCTCCCTTTCCGCCGTGTTGGATGCCGATCCTTCCCAACTGATTACGATACCAGGCATAGGCCCCCGCAGTGCTCAGTTTCTCAAACTAATCCGGGGGGTGTTTAAAAGATATTCACTGGAAGAAGTTAAAGAAAAAGTCAGCATCCGCACGCCACAACAAGTGTTGGAATACTGCAAAGCCTCTTTGGCTGGCAAAAAAGAAGAATGCTTGGAAGTAATCTATTTGTCGGTACGGAACACGGTAATGAGTACGCAAGTAGTAGCTTCCGGATTGATTGACCGAGTCGCCGTTTCACCGCGTAAAATTGTGGAGTGCGCCTTATTAGCCAAAGCATCCGCTTTCATCTTGGTACATAACCACCCGTCGGGAGATGCCACCCCTTCCCAAGAAGATATCGATTTAACGCAAGACGTCATCCGAGCGGCTGCATTATTTGGAATTTCGGTACACGACCACATCATTGTAGGCAAAGGAACGCATTATAGTTTAAAAGCCCATGGGAAAATTTAATCATCTAAACGGCTTCTTGTCCACCGTTTATTCCCGCGCAAACGTATAAGCAAACACTTTTTTCGCGCCCGCTTTCTTTAAAGCAGCGGCACATCCTTCCAAGGTCGCCCCCGTCGTAGCTACATCATCCACCAACAACACCGTCTTGCCGCGCAGCGCATTTGGTTCTTTGCAGGCAAAAGCATGGGCCATATTAGCCAGCCTTTCTTTACGGTTCAACGTCGTTTGGCTGACGGTATCGCGCACACGCATTAATAAATTTAAATCAACAGGCATGCCGGTCGCCTCGGCAAAAAAATGAGCCAACAACTCACTTTGGTTATAACCGCGTTTACGGCGGCGTTTGGAATAAAGCGGGATGGGTACTGCCAACTCCGCTTCCGCCAACTCAGGATACCGGCAATACTGCTTTCCCATAAACAAACCCATATACCGGGCCAGATAATCTGCTCCCGCATATTTAAGCGCATGTACCAACGCGCGGGAAGAATCATTAAACATACAAGCAGACCGGATAATACCACACTTATACGCACGGGCTTTGCTGCCGCGGCAAGCATAGCAATGCCCGCCGCCTGATTTAAGCACCGTTCCGCAACGCTTACATATACACGGTCCCGGCTCCTTTAGCCCAGCAGTGCAAGCCGGACACAACGGTTCCTGCATATGCCACGCCAAATCACAGCCACAGCAAAAACAAGTGCGCGGAAACCAAAAATGCAACAAAAACTGAGTTCCTGTTTTGAACCAATTTTTCATATCCACTTAGAATTGTACCGTCACGTTAGCCGCCACATTGTAGGCGGTATAATCTTCCGTCTCCACATAAGCGTGATTAAGCAGCGTAAATCCGCCGCCCACCGTGAAACGCAGATTTTGGGAAAGTTCGTAATCCAGCGACGTACTAAAATCAAATTTTTGGTAGTTCTCCTTTACTTCCACCGGAGAACGTTTGTCGGTATAGCTGAAAGTCGTATTCCAAATAACGCGGTTCGTAGCGTTGTACATTTTATTGATAAAAGGCAGTTTAAAACCGCGAGGCAGATTAAAATCCCAACGTAAATTCAAACTGGGAGTAGTTTCGGTGCTGCTTTCGCTGATCTGCCCCGCCACAAGCCATTTATCGTGAGAAGTATACAACAGCTTAGGCGTGACGCGCATGGAACCAATATAGAACGAAGTCTGAGCGGAAATATCATCATCTTCCACTCGCTCCAAACTGGTTCCCGCACGCAAATCCGTCTTATCGGAACTCTTACGCGTATAATTAAGCACCGTATCAAAAAAATTGAACAGCATGAACCGCAAGTCGCCCCCGTACTGGGTAGTGTATTGTTCATCGCTTCCGGTAGTCGTTTGCTCCACCCAACTGTAACGCAATTTTAAGTTGGAAGAACTAAACCATTTGCCGCCATAGAAAAATTTTTCCAAATCGGAAATTGAAAACGTCATATCCGGCAAAGTGAGGCTGGTAGAGTCATACATGGTGCCGGTCTCATCGTTGGTTTGAAGCGTCTTCGTAAAGTTATTAATAAGCGAAATCGTTTTAAGAGGAGCGGCGGCTCCGCCCAAATTATATTGCGAAAAAGGACTCCATCGCTGGGTAGACGTAAAGGTATCGCGCAAAATCAAACTTTTGCGGTAACCGTATTCTCCTACGTCTTTAAGAGAGCTGCGGATCCATAATTCCTTACGGGAATCATAATCGCTGTCCACATCATACCAAGAATCCGCATCCTGTATGCGGTAACTGGAAGAAATGACAAACGTATTAAACAGTTTGCTGTTGGGCAAGATTTCATTTCCGTTAAGCGTAAGCGAAATGCCGCCGTCTGCATTACGGTTGATGGTTTTGACTTCCCCCACCCCGACCGTAACCGATTGTCCGGACGCGGTAAGCGTTTTGGAGGAAAGGTTATTGCTTTCTACCGTACTGATATTATAACTGATGGAAGGCGCCAGCCATTTGGCTATTTTCCAAGTACTGTTAAAGCCTGTATTTTGACTCATCGCTTTAGGATAACTGATGTCTTGAGAAGAGGTTTGCTGGTAAGTGGTTCGGTCCTCTTTACTTTTAGTCAAGCTGTAGCTGGGGGTAAAATTGAAATTATTAGTCGGCTGGTACGTCACTTTCATGTTCATCTTTTGCGTATTTTCATCGGTATTATAATAACTGTCCGATTCCAAATGTTTGGCCCGGTCGTAATCGATGGAAGAATCGGTAATATGATATCCGGCGGTAATATTTTTGAATGATCCGGCGGAATGGGTTAAGGTGGCGCCGTAAGTGCGGGAATCATCCTTGCGCTGCATGGCATTATACTCCACGGTGTCGGAAGTATATTCTAAGCCGATCTGGGGCAAATTGTCTTTTTTAAAATCACCGCGGATTACCGCGCTTTGCCGGTCCACTTTTCCCTTATCCAACAAGCTGATGGTATTGTAGTCGGTAGTATCGGTAACCAACGGAGTAACGGTGGAAGAACGGGTCAAATTGGCCTGCATGGGAAATTCTTTAATTTTATCCACTTTCAGGAAGTATTCTTCTTCCGTGACTTCTTGGTTTTTAGCTACCGCCAGAGGGGTTTCAAAATTACTGTCTTGATATTTATACTTGGCTCCCGCACTGCCCCAACCGTCCAATTTAACGACCACATCCCCCTTATAAGCGGTTCCTTCCAATGTAATAGATTCCGCCAGATGAATCACATTCAGCCACACTTCTCCCTGACTTCCAATAGAAGACACCTGATCCAACACCGCCGTAAAAGAACCCCCCTTTTCCAACACAACCAGATATGAACCGTCCGCCTGAAGCACAGCGGACGAAACCGTTCCGGCGGAAATGGTAAAATTAGCGTCTTTATAGACGGTCAGCCCCGGCTGCAAAATTCCGCGCGCAAAAAACGACTGTACAGTCTGTTCTTGCGTAAAGGTGTATTCATAACGGCTTTCCGCTTGAACGCCGGTCAAAATCAAGCTGATTTCGCTAAAATTGAGGATACCCGCCGGCGTCCGGTGATTTACTACGCGCACATTATAGGAAGGATCGGATGCATTTTCAAATGCGTCTGCAATACCGTCTCCGTTTGTATCCACCATTTTGAGTGAAATCAAACGCCAGCCCTGAAAGTCCGTCGGCACGATGATTTTGTCAAAATTGGTTTCCGTACCCACTTTTAAGAAAAACTCGGTGCCGGATTGGTTTAACGGACGGGCACCGCCCTGTTCCATGGCGCCGTGAAGCAAGAAACGAAATTCCCGGTGCTGGGTAAAATCCATAGTGGAAAAATTACGGTTGGCATAACGCTCCCCAGCAGGAGCCGTATCTTGGGAATCATCCCGGACCACAGGCAATCCAATGGTATTAAACTTCACATTCAACGCTTGGTCCAAAGCATTGGTAGAACCACTGGATTGTTTGTAATTTTCAACGGAGCCGTACAAATAATTAAACACGGTTAGACCATCTCCATTAGTATCGGCGAAAATAGGTTCATAATTGGGATTATCCACATTGTTGATCCCCGCCACGGAAAACACGTCCGGGTCTGTGTCTTCCTGCGTATTCCAAGCCGTTCCGGACAAGGATACATTGGCAATTTTGATTTGTCCTTTTAATTTCCCCGCGGCTTTCATTTCATCAGTTAGTTTAAGGGTAATACGCAAATGCCGGACCGCCGTCCATTGCGATTTTTCCTCAGAAGAAAGCAAAAGAGGCATCGTATAAGTTGCCCAAGACGTATTGGCCGCTTTATTGTTTACCAATCCATCAATAGAGGCGCCGGCAAATCCGAAATTGCCTTGCGCCGGCACGCTTTCCGCATCATAAACTCCGTTGCCGTTCAAGTCTTGGGTATCGATACGGCCATTCGGCTGGGATTCGGGGTTATAGACGTTGTTGACAAACGGATTATAACGCTCTTCCGTACCGTCCGGATTCGTAAACAACCAGCCGATATCTTCATTCGGAGCCAATGTATTGCGGCAATAAATATCTTCCGTCTTGGGAACGCCCGCACCGCATTGGGTATCCATACCGTTGGAAGAATCGGAATATTCGGAAATATTGCCGAAAGTAAAGTTTACCTGCGGTCCATTTTCTTCGCCCAACATGGTCAATTCAAAAGACGTTTTGCTCGATAAATCCATACCGCTTTGGCTAATCGGATATACGATAGAAACCTCATCTCGCCCTTCTTCATTTAAAAAAGGCTGTCCGGTCATCCGGTCAATGGTGGCAGCGGGCAGTGTAAAATCGTAATTTAAAACCAAAACCTGTTGCTTATCGTTATAATTGGCAATAGAATGCGGATTAATTTCCAAGGAAGGCAAATCCTGCGTATCCCAGTGAATGGAATTTAAAAAAGCAGGTTTGCCGCTTGGGTTAGAAGCAAAAATCCAGTCCCGGAAAGTCATCGAACCGCCCACTTGTTCGGTGGTTTCATTCATACTGTCCACCATGGCGTATCCAAACAGGTTTTGGTTGTTTTTGCTTTTCGCTACTTCGGCGCTAAAATCTACCGACAACGGATCCGCCAACCGGATATCTTTACCGTTAATATCAGCACCGTATACCAACAAGTCCTTGGAATAATTGCCCACTTGCGGAACGATACTGGGTTTTTCGCCACCCTCTTTAAGCATCGTAGCGCCCATGACGATTTTGTCAAACAACTTATAATCCAACCTCCCCCCCATAACGGAGTTATTCGCGCTGGAACCGGTAGTGGTGTCGTAGGTAATGTCTATAACGGAATTTTCGGTAATCTCGTCGCCTTTATAAAAAGTAATAAACCCGGAGGTATAATCGATATAATAATCGTTGTTTCGGGTGAGGGTGCGGCCGTTTAATTTAACGCTTTCGGACTCAATAACAATATTCGATTCGATAAAATAAGTTTTAACAGTCGATTCATACTGTATTTTAAACGCCAAATTTTTAGAAGAAGTCGGCGTAGTACCATATAAACCGGTATCGTTAATACGGTAAACCAAATCAAAGATACCGGTATCAAAATCCACGTTAATATAGGTGGGATAAGTATAATAGGAACTGGTAACGGCTTGTCCGTTTGCGTCCTGTAGCTGCAAAATAAAATTCCCTTTGCCGTTATCTTGGGTGATTTTTTGCGCGCCGATATTGTAATAGGTTTTTAATTCCAATTTGTTAGCGGTTTCTGTTACCATGGCGGAGCCGGTTTCAATGGATTTATCGTTTTCGGTTTTAATGAGTTTAATCGTCCCGGTTTTTCCGATTGTATTACTTAACTGATTCCCGCGAGTATCGCGGTAATCGACTGCAATAACACTTTCAGCGGCAATGGAACTCTTAAACGTAATCACGCCGCTGGCATAATCCACGGTATAATCCACCCCGCGGGTAAGAAGCTGCCATTTTGCGGGATATTCAGTGGTACCCAAAAGGTCCGTGGCAATCTTATCCACCGGTACGTAATCAGACGAATTTGCCGTATTATTGCTGTAGTAATAAATTTCTTCCGTACCGGGGGAAATACTGCCCATAAGGACGCGCCATTCATCGTAAGCCGTGCGGTCCACAGGGTAGCGTATGCTTCCGTTGTCATCAATATAGGGGCGGACATTTCCGCCGAAAGTTAAGTCATAATACGTTCTGCGGATATAAGAGGTATCGGCCAAAGAAATAATTTCCGAAACACTGCTTCCGATAAACTGTTTTTGCTTGCTGGAACCTTTTGTCTGGGAACCGATTAAATATAAATTGGCGTTACCGTGCTGTAAATGCATCTTGGCGCCAAAAAGTTGCTTTTGGTAGGCAATAAATTCAGTTTCCGGAAGAGATAAATTAATATCCCCAAACTCTGCCACTTGTACCAGTTCTCCGGGTTTGCCGCGGTAGGCGACTGAGATGGTTTTCTCCTCTTCACGTTGATCGTCGTAATCAATGTCTACAAACACCCGCTCCAAAATTTTACCCTGCATTTTAAGCTGCATTTCCTGCTGCATTTCAAACGAAGAAGTGTTCCGGCTTTCAATATCGTTGTTGGCGTCTTGTTTGTATTTTTGGGCCGCCATCGTAAATCCCAACACATACCGCCCCGTTAAAGCGATGCTGGTGCCATACAACGGCAAAGAAAGGGTGGGATTTAAAAGGGTCAAATCGGGAATAGGCTCCGGCTCATTATCCAATTTATAAGCGCCCTCCACCGAAGTTACCGCCTGCCGCCAAAACTCATTGGTGAATTTAAGCAGTTCCGCATCGTCGGGCGGATCTTCCACCGCCAGCGCTTCCTCTTCTTTAGCGGCTTGCTCTTCTTTAAAAATAGAATATTGATCCTTATCCACCAAGCTGTACGGCAACGATTCGGCGCCGGCCGGAGGGGCGGCGACGAATTGGAGAATCAACAAAAGGGCGACAGGGAGCCGCAGTATTTTCATAAAACGAAAAAATACCTCATTATTTCATTCTATAATACCGTCCAGCCTTTTGTCTCATTTTCTAATCTTTTCCCGGTTGTTCCCAACAACAAGCCGCAATAAATATCCCAGCCCGACCGGGTGTTTTGTAAATACAAAAAGGGCCCCTTTTTAGGGGCCCTTCCATAAAATCTTTTTATTAAAAAATATCTACCGGCACAATCCTCTCTGTTAGCCGGTGTTTAACTACTTCAAACTCCAACACATCGCCAGGCCTCAGATCTCCAAACAACTGCTCTATATGTTCCGAATCAAAAGGACCAGCATATTTGGGCAAATAAACCTTATTTAGCAAAGAACCATATCTATCAAAATGGGTAATCCAGCCAATACTTTCATCTATCCGAAGCTGTAATTCCGTCTTTCCAAACACTTTAAAATTAGTAATAGGAAGATCTTCCCCTTTTTCATAACTTCCAATCAATATATCCAACGCTTTTTGCGCATTTACAGCATAAACCAGCCGTGTATTCGGATTATGTCCGCTGTAAATGCCCACTACTTTTCCTTGTTCATTGAGTAACGGACTACCACATAATCCATTAAATTCCTCTGATACTCCCGGCCGATTCATCACAATTTTCATGTCTTGCGCTAATCTTACCTGTAACTGATCTCTCTTAGAAATCTTCGTTTCGAAATAAGATCTTCCCCAGACCACCAACATATTTCCTGCATTTGGCGAGAAAGGAGCCACTTCTAGCGGACGAGTATGATTTTGCGCTTCTTGCGGCAATGCAATAATCGCGGCATCCACCGAATTAATTCCATAAGCACCCGCTCGCGCTACCGCTAAATCCTTATAGACCACCATCTTACCGTCTTTGTCATACATATGTAAATCTACTTTATTCCCGGCCCGCCCCACGACATGATAGGATGCCACCGCATATAATTTCCCGGATGAAGAACGCACGACAAACCCGCTTCCCATAAAATCGGCCATTCCGCTTCTAAACACTTCTACCACAGATTGATGAATATGTCTTTCAACTTGAGCCAGAGAGGTAACCGGTATTTGGGGCGGCAGTTTCAAGCCTAATTGCGAAAATCCGGTATTCCGAGCCTGTTGGCTGACGGCCTTTTCCAATTCGGCGGCTCGAACCACCCCTTTTCCAACCGCCATTTCTGCGGCTTGCTTTCCGGCTCCTTCCGTTAAAATTTTTGAAACTTTTGGAGAAAAACTGACGGGTGTAATCAATCTCTTAAAGAATTGGAATGCTGGTTTCTGCGCATAAGAAACCGGTGCAGCCCACAAAAAACATAAAGCAATAATTAGTATTCTCATACATAGATATTATATATCCTTTATAAATTTAAAAAACAGGGTCACAAGCCCTATAGAGGACATAGGACTTTTAGAAATCAGGATTTCTTCAGCGGGCGGAACACATATTTTGTTAGAATAGAATATATGCGTATCGGCATTTTTACCAGATACATTGCCAAAAGTCTCCTTACGTTTTTCTTCGGCGTACTAGGAGTGCTTACGTTTGTTATTTTTATGAATCAATTCATCCGTATTTTGGACATGGCTATGACATACGGAACAAGCGTAAGCTGGATTATGTCTTCTCTATTAAACGTACTGCCCAATGTATTCTGCCTCAGTGCGCCGATGGCCTTTCAAATTGCCATTTTGCTTACGCTGACGAATATGAGTGAAAACGGCGAATTGATCGCTTTGAGATCAGCCGGATTTTCGTTTAAAGAAATCGTCCGCCCGTTGCTGATTTGCGCCGTGGTTTTGGCCGTTGTATTGTTTATTATGGAAAACTGGATCACGCCGCGCAGCTACAAACGGTTGCTGGACCGCCGCAGCGAGGCCCGCAGCAAAATTACTAAAGTGAACTTGGAGCCGAAGACCTTTCTCAATTTGGGGGAATGGGATCTCTATTTGGAGAGTTTGGACAAAAATACCGACACAGCCCGGCAAATTCATCTCATTAAAAAAGAAGATGACGGCGCATTAAGCACAAAAGTCAATGCCTCGAGAGGCAAAGTAATTCTGACTAACACCGCCATCGGGCTGCAGTTGGAGGACGGACAAATGCAACGCTTGGATGGAAAAGATCCCACATCCTTTGTAGCCGCTAATTTTGATGAGTATATCATGAGCATCTCTTTACTAAAAGCCCAATACCGGCGTCTGCGCGTGGGTGAAATGTCCACCACCAAACTGCTCAGGCGAATGAGACAAATGCCCCTAGACGCGGAAACCCTGAATGAATACCGCACCGAAATCAGCATGCGAAACGTGCTGGCGATCGCTCCCATTATTTTACTTTTTGTCAGCTGTCCAATCGGTTTTTCTTTTGGAAAGCGTACCAATAAAGGGTGGGGCATGTTGTTTAGCGTCATTATTATTTTTGCGTTCTATTTGTTGATGACTTTAGGTCTTTCACTGGGCAAAAAGTATGCATGGATTGCGTATCCGGGCCCGTGGCTTCCTATTGTAACAGGTATTTTTGCGGCTTGGTATTTGTGGAAAAAGAGGTTAAATATTTAATGCGGATTTACTTTTATATTGCCCGAAAATTTTGGGGTCCTTTTTTCTTTGCGCTGGGAGTCTTTACGGCACTGGTCGTGCTGGGAGACACTTTTGAAAAAATGAAAAATCTCGGCAACGGAACCACCACGATGATGGACCTCTTGTCCTATTCTATTACGACTTTCCCCAATTGGCTGGCCACCATTATGCCGGTGGCGTGTTTGTTGGGGGCCATTTCGGTGATTTCGGAAATGGTATCCAATGGGGAATGGACGGCATGCATCGCCAGCGGTTTTGCCCCGAGGCAACTTTTCAAACCGGTCATCGGCTGTATTTTATTGGTGGTAATGCTTACCATGGTGTTGCAGGAATTTGTCATTCCCCCCCTAAACGCCAAATCCAATGAAATTTATAATACGCGGATCAATCCTTCCGCGGAACCTTTTAATCCCGATATGGAACGCGACGTTATTTTAAAAATATCTCCCAACCAAATGCTCTTTGCCAAAGAAGTGAATTTAAAAGACGGTTTCATGAAACGCGTGTCATTGGATACATACGACTCCAGTTGGAATATCGCTGACCAAATCGTGGCGGACCAGATGGTCTGGAATCCGGATACGAAAAGCTGGTTATTTTCCAAGGGAGTACAACGCACCTTTGTAGACCCGATGGATACGACTGAAAAGAATTTTGAAACGGCAGATTCTCCGGTAAATCTAAATCCGGAAGAAATGTCCATAGACCGGACGGAAAATAAACTCCTAAGCATACGGGAATTATATAAGCGGATTCATTTTTTTAAACGCAGCGGATTGGCGTCCTATTCGGCCCAAACGATGATGCAGTCTAAACTGGCTACTCCGTTTGTTACGGTCATTATGTGTTTGTTGGGAATGCCGTTTGCCATCAGTATGCGCCGGAAAAGCAAAATCTTAAATATCATTGCTTCTTTAGTAATCGCCTTTACATTCTGGTGGCTGATTTCTATGTTCACTTCAATAGGAGAGAACGGATATATTAATCCCTATCTGGCGGGGTGGGGTCCCGTATTTTTCTTTTCAGTGGTGGTCTTTTTTGAATTTAAATGGCTGAAAATTTGAACGTTCATCTCAAAAATAAAAGCCGCCCGGTGTAGCCGGGGATTTTCTATACACAATAAAAGCCGTCCGGCAAGTAGCATATGCCAGACGGCTTTTTGATTTTTAAAATGACTAACGGCACAGCCGATGAATGGCGGAAAGCAGCTCATCCGTATCAAACGGCTTATACAACACTCCGTCCGCCCCAAGCCGCTGCGCTTCCTCCAGAATGGTGTCTTGCCGAAGGCCCGTTACAATAAGCACTTTGATATGGGGCATATGTTTTTTTAGCTTGGCTAAAATATCCAATCCGTTTTCATTGGGGAAAAAGATATCCAACAACACCAGCCCCACTCCGCTTCCTTCGAGTTTAGCAAACAGCTCAGCAGATCCGCCCGCTTCAAAACCCACTTCAAAACCGGACGATTCCAACACATTCTTAATTGCCGAGCGTAAAATTACCGAATCATCCACCAATGCAATTTTTAACATGGTTTCCTCTTATTTTTGATAAGGGGCCATTAATTTTTCCCCAAAATCTAATAACGCCTGCGTATCCTTCTTCGTGGCGCTTTCGGCATAAATCCGCAAAAGCGGTTCTGTACCGGAAGGACGCAAAAGCAACCATTCGTCATTTTCAAAAATAATTTTTAATCCGTCAAACGCTAACGTCTGAGCAATCCGGCGGCCGTTTATTTTTTTAGGCAATTTTTTACGAACTTTATCCGCCATCACGGCTTTATCAACCGGTTTGGAAATGGGTAAATCGCGGCGCATATATACCGATGCCCCATATTCTTGAGAAATATCTGCACACAGCTGGCTGGCTTTTTTGCCCGTAGAAGCCATGATTTCCAAAAAAGCCAAAGCCACCGTCAAGCCATCGCGGTCCGGCAAATTGCCTTTCCAAGCAAACCCGCCCGATTCTTCCACTCCAAATGCCACATCATCTAAATTCATCCGCTCCGCTACGTTTTTAAACCCAACAGGCACTTCTTCAAACAACATATTATATTTCCGGGCAATCCGTTTCAATAAATACCCCATAGAAACCGTCTGCACAATATTTCCTTTAAGTTTTTTATACTTTACCAAATAGTTACATAACACAGCGGCAATCATACACGGGGTCAGATAGTTTCCTTTTTCATCTATTAAAGCCACTCGGTCCCCGTCCCCGTCAAACGCAATGCCCAGAGCGGCTTTCTTTTCCAGCACCGTTTTCTTTAATAAAGCGAGATTTTTCTCTACCGGTTCCGGCTGCACCTCATTAAAAGTGGGTTCTCTTTCGCAGTGAAGAGCAATCACTTGGTTGGGTGAGAGAAATTTTTCCAAATACCCGGCGGCGGCGCCATGCATATAATCAATTACCACTTTTGATTTAAACGTTTTTAATTTTTTCGTATTCACATGAGCCGAAACGTATTTAAAATAAATATCGGAGCAATCTTTTTGCTCGGCCTTTTGTCCGTACAGAAACAGAACGGAATTCTGATCAATAAACTCCTCGACTTCTTTCGTAACGCGGGAAGAGGCCGATCCGCCCGCCAGTTTGATTTTAATTCCGTTGTAATGGGCGGGATTGTGGCTGGCGGTTACCATCACGCTCATCCAAAACTTATTTAAACTCAAGCAAGCCGCTACCGGGGTGGAAATAGGGCAGGAAGAAAGCGTAACATCGATTTTATTGGAACGGAAAATGCTGGCGATATCGGCGGCGAACAAATCGGACATAAAACGCCGGTCATAGCCGACGAAAATCTTCGGCATTTTTCCGTTTTCTTCCGCCGGGGCATTCTCATTAATATAGTCAGCCAACGCCTGCGCCAACCGGCGCACGTTTTCGAACGTAAAATCCCACGCTATTATGCCTCTCCAACCATCGGTCCCGAACTTAATCTCAGCTGCCATATCGTCTCCCGTTTATAAAGCTAAAAATCCAGAGGCTCCCAATTCCCGTATGAAAGACCGCTTGTATAAAAATATCTAAAATCAGTTCTTCAAAAACAAGTGGAGGTGGGGGGATTCGCACCCCCGTCCGAACATCCTCTCCAACCGGGCGCTACAAGTTTAGCTTCGCTTGAAGAAACCGCAAGCTAAGCGCGAAGCGGCACGCTTGCAGTCTGGTTCGTAGGTCTTAGACAAAGCCGGACGAACCGCGCCCGCTCTGTCGCATTCCATATGATAACCGCAATCCTTCAGCGTATGGAAGACACTAAAGGCGCGGTGGGACTAAGCGTTAGCCCAAGCGACTTGATTGTCGTTAGTTATTTTTTTGGCCCTATTTTAGCCGGCCTGGCCAACCGGCACTTGCTCCCGGGCGGCAACAGATACCCGTCGAATCTATTACA
>CALUYP010000009.1 GCA_944325055.1 uncultured Elusimicrobiales bacterium
CAGGATCTACTTTCATTTTAGGCAGGCAGATCAGCGTAAATTCCGGCACGAACGATTTCAGCTCTTCCTGTTTGGGTTCAATGAACATATTTTTGACAAACAAGTTCGTCCAAGCGCATTCGGTAATAGCGCGCACTTTCAAGCGGGAAGCCTCGCTGGATCCCACATAAGCGTCGCGCACGAACAGATCTTTGTCTTTTACATATTCCTGTACTTTGGCGAAAATTTTATCAAAGTATTCGGGTTTAATCCCTTTATTGCTTTTGTTATAAAAAAGTTTGCCTTCAATATCTTTCGTTTCTACGAAAAAGCGGTCATTGGGGCTGCGGCCGGTATGTTTGCCGGTGCTTACACACAGCGGGCCGCCGTAAACGATATTGGATTCCCCGCGGGACAGTGATTCCTGGTACAGAGCCGGAGTTGAATAGTTCCAGTAAACGGTCTTGACCGTAGAAATTCCGGCATTTTCCAGTCCGTAATCCGGCTTAAAAAAATCCGGTTTTGCATTTAGTGTTTTCATGTTAATCCCTCGTCAGTAATTTATCCCCGATTTTAATTTCTTTCGGAGCGTTCTTATCGAGCGCCCAGCGGATGCGGCGCATCCCCTCTATAATAGAGTCTTTATCCGCACAATAGCTGATGCGCAAGTACCCTTCCGCCCCAAAGGACACACCGGGCACTACGGCCACCAACGCTTTTTCCAACAAATATTGCGCAAGCGCATTGGAATCGGCATTATAATGGCTAAAATCCATAAAGGAGTAGAAAGTACCCGCAGGTTTTTCCACCCGTACGTAAGGTATTTTGGCCGCTTCTTGAAGAAGCACGTCGCGGTTTTCTTGTAAAATGCGGCACAAATCTTGTACGCAACTTTGGTCTCCCTTCAATGCAGCGGCGGCGCCGACCTCAGACAAATCGCCATTGCAGGAAGTGCTTTGAGACTGGATTCGCCCCATCGCGGCAATCAACTCTTTATGCACACTTACGGCCCAACCAATCCGCAAACCGGTCATCCCGTACAATTTAGACACCCCGTTGATAATAACCAAATTTTTTGCCTCTTTGGCATACGCACACGGGTTTGGCGTTTTCTTGCCGTCAAACACCAATTGGTGATAGATATCGTCCATCACCAAAAAGATATTTTGTTTCTCTGCAAATTCCACCACTTGTTTAATAAACTCTTCACTATATATTTGACCGGAAGGGTTACAAGGGCTGTTAATCAAAATTACTTTCGTTTTTGGAGTTACCGCCTTTAAAATATCTCCGGCACCGACTTCCAACCCCGTGCCTGAACCACGCACCATAACAGGCTTTCCGCCCGCCATACGCACCATTTCCGGATAACTTACCCAATACGGCGAGGGAAACACCACTTCATCACCCGGCTCCACCGCCGCCAACAGGAAATTAAACAAAGCTTGTTTGGCTCCTGCAGAAATAATCACTTGAGACGGCTCATAACGCCTTCCATAATATTTCTCGGTATAATCCAACACCGCCGCCTTCAATTCGGGAGTTCCGGAAGAAGGCGTATATTTGATCTTACGGGTTTGCGCCTTTTTGATGATAGCTTCTACCGCGGCCTGCGGCGCGGGATAAGTGGGTTCCCCGCCTCCCAAGTGGACGACGGGTTCTCCGGCGGCTTTGAGTGCACGCGCTTTGGAGTTGATTTTTAAAGTCGGCGAATCGCCGATATTCATTGCTAACTTGCTTAATGTAATAGACATATCTTTGCCTCTAAGGACATTTTAACATTTAATTTAGGGGAAAGTCGTGATAAAATACGGGCTTCCTCTTTTTTCAAATTTTCTTATAAAGAAACCAATTTCTCTATCAATGGGCTAACCGCATCCTCCCGCACAAATTCGATGCGTCCTTCGTCGGCGGCTTGCGCCACAGCGGGATTGAGCGGCACGCGCAGCACAGGAGAGATATTAAATTCTTTACCCATTTCTCCAGCACGGCTTTTGCCAAACAGCGAGATTTCTTTACCGCAGTCAGGACATTTTAAATAGCTCATATTTTCCACCAGTCCCAACACGGGTACATTCATCATCCGGGCCATTTTGACGGCCTTTCCCACAATCATCTGCACCAATTCCTGGGGAGACGACACAATGACAATCCCGTCTACAGGCAATGACTGAAATACGGTCAGCGTCACGTCGCCGGTGCCTGGCGGCATATCAATAAACAAATAGTCTACGTCTTCCCATACCACATCCGTCCAAAACTGTCGCACGGTTCCGGTAATCAGCGCCCCGCGCCAAATGACGGGATCCGTTTCTTTTTCCAGCAATAAATTTAAAGACATTACTTGCACGCCCTGCCGGCTCCTGACGGGATAAATACCGTCTTGGTCGCCCGTGGCACGCTCGTGAATTCCAAACATCTTAGGAATAGACGGACCGGTAATATCGGCATCCAAAATACCGCAGGAATATCCGCGGCGCGTCATTTCAACCGCCAGTAGGCTTGTCACAAAGGATTTTCCCACCCCTCCTTTGCCGCTTACTACACCGATCACATGTTTAATGCGGCTTCGCAAATGGGGTTTATCTTTGGGCATTTCGCCCGGTTTGCGGCTGGAGCAGTTGGCGCTGCAGGAGCTGCAATCGTGATTGCAATTTTCGCTCATATAAAAACCTCTGTCGCCGGAAGTGTAAAATAAACTCCGGCTTATCTTAAAAAACAAACCTTGACTGGTAAGGCGACCGCTTCAATTCTTCAGTCTGTTTTATACTTCCCAGTATTTTAATTATACTAAATGCGCCGCTGAGACATGAAAAGCTATAATATAGATATGGTTTTTTTATTTTGTCTAATCATAACAGCCGCCGTTTGGTACGTTTTAGCACAAGTCGGAACGCATATGGTGTTCCGACCGCAAAAAAAACGCTGGCCTTTAACGCTTCCCTTCCAAAACGCCGCTTTTGACGCTCCAGGCGGTAAAAAAATTACAGGCGTCTATCTGCCCGCCCAACCCGGAAATCCGACGCTTCTTTTCTTCCATGGACGGGGCGGAAATGTTTCCCACTTTGAAAAATTCGCCCAAACTTATGCTCCTTTAGGATATGGTATTTTTATGTTTGATTATCGCGGATTCGGCCTTTCCAAGGGACGCCCTTCCCAAAAGACTACTTTTGAAGACGCCCTGGCTGCGGCGCGTTATTTAATGAGCGATAAAAAACTTCTTCCGCATGAAATCGTTCTCTATGGCCATTCTCTTGGAAACGCCCCCGCTTTATATACTGCACACACACTGGCAAAAATTCCTTTTAAGGCCTTAATTTTGCAAAGTCCTTTTTTAAGTACGCCGGATATGGCGGTCTGCTTATGGAAACATAAATATGAACCAAGCTCTTTCTTATACCGCGCGACCAAATCGTTTGTAACCCCTTTTTTGTATTTGAATCGATTTGACAATACTTCTCCGGCCCGGCAGATTAAGCTGCCGGTGTTAGTGTGCATGAGCAAAACTGACGCTACAATCCCGTGGAAAATGAGCGTACGGCTGGCGGATTATATTCCGCTTGCCAAGAGATTTTTGTCAGCCCAAGGCGGGCATGATGATTTCGATTGGACGGCACAAGCGGTAAATCATTTTATTAAAACACTTTCTTAAAAAATCGTTTTATGTTAGTATAATTAAGCAAGAGAGATTCCTTACATGCGCAAATATATTCCTTTCCTTCTCTTATTTATATTGTTATCTGCTTGGGCGGTATTTCTGGACCGCGCCACAGACCACTTTGTCTTTGAACCCTCGACCCAAGTTTATTCCTTGCAAAAACCGTTTGAAGAAATTACTTTTAATACTCCTGACGGCACCACCTTATATGCCCTCTATCTCAAAGCGCAACAAGGAAAACCGACTATTCTTTTTTTCCATGGGAACAAATATAATATATACAGCTTTCAAGATTTCGTTCTGCCTTATGCTAATAAAGGATATGGGATTTATCTGTTTGATTACCGCGGGTATGGAAAAAGCAAAGGCAAGGTTTCTGAAAAAAACATGTATGAAGACGCCGCCGCCGCTTTATTTAACCTGATCTTAAAACAACAGATTATTCCCCAAGACATCGTATTATGGGGTTTTGCATTAGGGACGTCTCCGGCTCTTTACATAGCTTCCACGTATAACACACTTCCTTTTAGAGGGGTGATTTTACAAAGTCCGTATACCAATATGGCGGAAATGGGCTTTTATATGCTTGCCCAAAAATATAATGATACTCCCGCCGGAGCCGTATTACCGCTTTTATTAAGACCTGTTCTGTGGAATAAAAATTTTGACAATACGGAAATGATAGGAGGGGTAAAAGCTCCCATTCTCATTGCTTTTTCCCAACTGGACCGAACGGTCCCTTATATGATGAGCCGCTCGCTGGCGGCTAAGGCCCCGAAAGGCACCGAACAATTTTTCTCTCCTACAGGAGTACACCACAGTTCGGAATGGATTGAACCTGCCGCTATCTCTTTTTTAAATCGTATTTCCGCGCCGGTATTGCCAGAAAAGGAGTAAATTCTTGTTCGGCGGAAGAAACGCCAAATAGTTTCTGTTAAGATATTCCGACGGACAAGAAACCCAAAGTTTGATATAATAAATCCAAACGCTCTATAGCCAGCCACTCGGCAAAAGCGTAAGAGGAGAGGTGTGTGAGTGGTTGAAACAGCAGGTCTCGAAAACCTGTAAACCGCAAGGTTTCGAGGGTTCAAATCCCTCCCTCTCCGTAGTAATTTAAAGCCCCGCGTTATAGCGGGGTTTTTTATTGCAGGAGAGTTGGAGCGGCATAAACTGCTTTATGCCGCGTCGGGATTTGAAAGGCACAGCGATGTTTTGGTTTGCGTCTGTCAAGTACGCAAGGCCAAAACCGCGAGCCCGGCCTGCAGGAATTTTCCGTCAGGAAAATTACCGGAAGGCAAATTTATCCCTCTCCGTTTCACTCTACAACCCTTTTCATAAACGAAATATATCCTACCGACATCCCCCAGTCAAAGGCACGCCGCAGGCAGCCCCTGTTTTTGTTGATGCCGCAATTCTGGAATTTTTATCCACCATAAACCATTCCTTCATAAATTTGACGTGCCGTTACGATAAAGATTAATACACAAAATACAATGCAAGCGATTTTGTGTATGCGCGGACTTTGACGCGTAATACATACGGCAACAATATAAGACGGAATAAGCCCAAAGAGCATGCACCCGATGACGGCCCCCACAAATCCACCCGGTCCTTCCCATAGGCGGGGATCTACAGCCGATTGAATCATACTGATAACTAATTCTATCAGAAGGTATATTTTTACAGGAGAGGATTTTTGGGTGGCTTCTGTGTTTACTGCAAAAACATCATCCAACCTGTGCTTATCTGCATTACGTTTGATGCTTAATTTCGTCTTGTTTTTTAACAAAATGATTTTTCTTGTAACCCAAGGAAATGCCGCTATTAAAACACATACAAAAAAAATGAATAAACTGCCGTAAAAGACTGAAGCAACTGTATCCATAACTCTCTCCTTTTTTATATACGCCATTCTGCTGTGGGGAAATAACAAAGCTTATAAAGTCGTTCTTGCAGAGATTCCCGCCGTTTATCAAGTACTTCTATAGTACCCTAGAACCCGCATGAGCGAAGTTTTCGGAAGGAAGCAATCCTTTTTCCCGCTATCAAACAGTATTCTTATCTTGTAAATCCGTTATTTTACTGTACATAAGCATCATAATTTGAATAAGTATTACAAAAATAACAATGCCCCAAAAAGCTATTTATCCTCTAAAAAATTCGGGCGGTGCTGTCGGGTAGGCTTACGCAGAAAATCTGTCACGCGGCCGATAATTTCTATTTATTTAATGTTGCAAGAAAGGAGTCTGGCATATCCGCCGTAGCAATTTAAAACTCCGCGCTATGCGACTTTTAAATTGCAAAAGAATCGAGACAGAATCCACGCCCCCCTTATTTTCGCTTCGGATTTCTGGGGAACCATCCTTTTTCCACTCGCTTTTCTTGCTCAAACAGCTCCAAAATGCTCCACAAACAAGTAAATCCCAACACCCCCAATACACTGGATAAAATTTGTCCCTCTACAAATAAGGTCCATCCCAAGAATAAAATGCCAAAAACCAAAAATACCGGCCAAATTTTCTTCGAAAAATAATACTCTCCCTTGATTACAATCGGATGAAACAAACCGATAATCAAAAAAGACAACGCCCCCACCGCAACCCCTTGCCAGTTCATAGATTCCTCTCCCGTGAAACCAAATTTGTTAAAATAATATCATATATGAGCAAACTCAAAACGATTTTTTTCGGAACCCCCACTCTCTCCGTTCCGTACTTAGAATTATTACACAAAATGACGAATGTCCAATTGGTTGTCACCCAAGCGGACAAACCCCGCGGTCGCGGCATGGAAATATCGGCCTGCCCGGTCAAACAACGCGCGCTGGAATTGGGGTTACCCGTTTTATCTCCCGAAAAATTAAAAGACGATTTTGACAAAATTGCCGCTGTTCCGTTTGATTTAGGAGTAGCGGTGGCTTATGGCAAAATTTTTCGGCCTGATTTCTTGGCGTTGCCCAAATTAGGTATTTTAAATGTACACTTTTCTTTATTGCCCCAATTACGCGGCGCGGCCCCCGTCCAACAAGCCCTCATGCAAGGTTATACGCAAACGGGTGTTTCCGTATTTTGGATTCGGCCCGGTATGGACGACGGTCCTCTTTTTCTGCAGAAAGCGTGTTCCATCCAACCGCAAGACAATGCCCAAACGCTATTTGAAAAACTCATTCCGCTGGGATTAACGGGATTGCAAGAAACCTTAGAAAGCATTGCCCAAGGGCATATGATACAGACTCCACAGCAAGGTACGCCCACCTTGGCTCCTATGCTGCAGAAAGAAGACGCCTTTCTGCGTCCGTCTGAATTAACCGCTGGGGAATTAAACAACCGCATCCGCGGGTTAGCCTGCGGCCCAAAACCCAAAGTACCCTTTACTCATGGCGCTAAAACCGAATGGCTGCAGGTGGTACGTGCGGAATTGGCGGAACCCCAAGAAACGAAAGCTGAGGCAGGAACGGCGCTGTGCATTGAAAGAAATCGTGGAATTTTAGTAAAATGTAAAGAAGGAAACATATGGTTTAACGAGGTGCATCCCGCCGGGAAAAAATCGATGTCCGCAGAGGCATTTGCCAACGGACGCGGTTTGAAACCGGGCGATGTTGCATTTAAAGAATAATGTCTGCTAATAACGAGCCAAATTTTGACGATTTTCTGAAAAAAGTGAAATCCCCCTCCCGTACCAAATGGGCGGTGGCGGGTTTGATTGTATTGTTTTTTGCCGCGCTCATTTTTGTATCGATCGATTGGGTGTTCGGCGCCTTGGTACACACCCGCAAAGAAGTAACCGTTCCCGATATTACTAAAAAACCAATTACCCAAGCCTTGGATATGCTGGCTGCCAATAATTTAGCGATGAAACAAGCCGGCGTAGAATTTGCACAAAATGTTCCTCCCGGTTCGGTATTACGCCAAATTCCTTCCGCCGGTTCTACCGTGCGGGAAGGACGGGTGATTCGGGTATGGATCAGCCAAGGCGACGAAATGGTTTTTGTTCCCAATACGGTCGGCTCCGATTTAAGAAGCGCCCAACTAGCCGTACGTCAAGCGGGATTATTGGTGGATAAAGTAGACAACGCTTATTCTTTAACCTATGAAAAAGGACTCATTGTAGCCCAAACTCCCAAAGCGGACAGCATGGTACAGAAAGGTGAAAAAGTTTCGTTGGTTCTTTCAAACGGTGCACCGCCGGCAAGCGTAGTCTTGGTTCCCAATTTCAAGAGCAAAAAACTGGCGGAAGCCACTTTATGGGCCAGCGCGCAGAATATTAATTTGATTATTAAAGAAGACGCCGGATCCATTTTTCCCAACGGTACAATCGCGGAACAGCGTCCAGCGGCGGACAGCCAAATTGCTCCCGGCACCAATTTGGAAATTATCGTCAGCCGCCGGGAAGCCGCAGACGACGAAAAGAGTTATCACCTGCATTATGAAATGCCCCAAGGCAAAAATGCCAGCCGCGTACGCGTTGTGGTAGAAGACGCCACAGGTGAAAATGAAATTTTAAACGAAACGAAACTGCCTGGCTCCAAAATCGATTTAGAAATTCCGTATACGGACCGGGCGGCGATACGCGTATTTGTAGACGGTGTACTGGTGCGCGAAAGAGAAATAGAATGAGAACCCCTTCCAAAATGCCTGCCGCAAATGGTAGAATATCTGTTGCGCCTTCCATTTTATCGGCGGATTTATGGCGTTTGGGAGAAGAGGTCTCCCAAATGGAAAAAGCCGGAGCGGATTGGCTGCATGTAGACGTAATGGACGGACATTTTGTGCCAAATTTAAGTTTTGGGCCGTCCATCGTAAGTTCTTTGAAGGAAAAAACGGCTCTGCCTTTAGACGTACATTTAATGGTGGAAGAACCGATGCTCTTTATTGAACCTTTCGCCGAAGCGGGTTCGGATTTGTTGACAGTACATATCGAATCCAAAGACGAAGTGGTCTATGTGTTGGAATCTATTAAAAAAATAGGCGTCAAGGCGGGAATTTCCATAAAACCGGATACGGATGCGGCCTTACTGGAACCCTTGACCGATTTAGTGGATTTGATTTTAGTAATGAGTGTGTACCCCGGCTTCGGCGGGCAGAGTTTTCTGCCGGAAAGCGAATACCAAATTAAACGGGTGCGCGAAATTATTACGCGTTCCGGTCGGAATATATGGCTGGAAACAGACGGCGGAATCAATCCGCAGACCGCCCCCATGGCCGTACGGGCCGGGGCAGACGCCTTGGTGGCGGGCAGTGCAATTTTTAAAGCGGCGGACCCTGTATTGGCCCTCAAGCAAATCAGACAGGCGGCCCCGGAAATTTAATTATCAGTCTTTTACCGAAACGTAAAAGCATACAAGGAGAGTCAGAATGGCAGTAGTAATCAGATTACAAAGAGTGGGCAAAAAATCCCAACCCCAATACCGAGTAGTCGCGATTGAGAAATCGGCTGCGGTGGGAAAAGAAGCCAAAGAAGTGTTAGGTCAATATCATCCCTGCAATCCGAATGCGGCGGAACAAGTAAAATTAAATATGCCCCGGGTGGAATATTGGATGAAGGTGGGTGCGAAACCTTCCGAAACCGTCGCCAGCTTGATTAAAAAAGCCAGCGCCAAATAAGCAAGCGGGGCGCGTATGAAAGAACTAGCCACGCTGCTTTTAAAATCGCTTTCTTCCACGCCGGACAATGTAGTAGTGGAAGAAAAGACAGAGCAGAACAAAGTTTATCTGTCCACGAAAGTGGACGCCGCCGACAAAGGTAAAGTAATCGGGAAAGACGGCTGTATTATTAAAGCAGTGCGCACCGTTTTAAACGCAGCAGCCGCCAAACAAAATAAAAAAGTTACCTTGAAGTTGGAAGATTGATGAAAATAGACGTTATCACCGCGTTCGAAGAAATGATTGAGCAGGCATTGTCCCACAGTATTGTAGGGCGTGCACGCAAAGCGGGGATAATTAAACTAGAAACGCTCAGTCCCCGGCAGTTTGCCGAGGACAAGCATAAAACGATTGATGACCGTCCCTACGGCGGCGGACCGGGAATGCTGATGAAAGCGGAACCGCTTTATCGGGCTATTTCCAAACTGCGCAAGAAAGGGTCGTATGTCATTTTAACCAGTCCGCGCGGGCGGGTATTCAGCCAAGAAATGGCGAAGGCTCTGTCCAAAAAGCGCCACCTGATTTTTGTATGCGGACATTATGAGGGGATAGATGCAAGAATTTATCCCGAGGTGGATTTGGAAGTATCTTTGGGCGATTTTATACTTACCGGCGGCGAACTGGCTGCCTGCGTAATGATAGACGCCATTACCCGTCTGCGGCCGGGTACTTTCAAAAAGGAAGGCGTAACGTCTTCGGAATCGTTTGAAGGCAATTTGCTGGAAGCTCCGCAATATACGCGGCCGGAAATATGGCGCGGACGGAAAGTGCCGGCGGTGCTTTTAAACGGAAACCATAAAGAAATAGAAGCGTGGAAACGCGAACAAGCTTTGCAGCTTACAAAACAGTTAAGACCCGATTTGCTTGAAAACGCCTCTCTAAAGCCAAAAAAGGTCCAAAAGAAAAAGATTCGGAGGAAGTAAGTTTTATGAATATCAACGAAATTAAACACAATCTCAAAACCAATAT
>CALUYP010000010.1 GCA_944325055.1 uncultured Elusimicrobiales bacterium
TTTCTCTAAGCTGAAAGTGCAAAACTTTATTGGAAACACAAATATTAAAATATCAAACGGAAATTTATAAACTACTTTTTATAAATACTGTATTTACATCCGCAATAAGACTGCAAATATAGATTAAATTCTTTGATTAACGCGCAGCGCAGTTCTTCCAAGCCGCCTTTTCGCCAATTAACGGCGAAATAAGGTTTTCCGGTCTGTATCCAAGCCAGCCGCGCTGCGTCATGAACTTGGTTTAAATCTTTATAACGCGATACTCCCAATACGGAAGCGAAAGCGTCAAACTGATGTTCTTTGGCATATTCGGCGGCCCGTTTAAGACGCATAAAAAAACACGCCGAACACCGCTGGCCGCGTTCCGGCTCGTTTTCTAATCCTCTTATACATCGGTCCCAAACTTCCGGCTCATAAGGAAGTTCAGCAAATTGAACCCCCAGCAGAGAACAGAGTCTCTTTTGTTCTTCTCGTCTTTTTTTATACTCAGCATACGGGTAAATATTGGGGTTATAAAAAAGGACGGTTACTCCCACACCATCTTGGGACAATTTTTTCAAGACCGCACACGAACAAGGAGCACAGCAAGACAGCACAAGCAATTTAGTGGGCATTTGCATAACTTCAATAATTTCAAAAAAGGGTATTTCCTGCGAACAATTTTAAAAATGCCTTTAAAATGATCCTTGAAATAAGGCGCCATCATCTACCAATTTTTATGCCGCCAATACATCATTACCAACCACACCGAAATCAAACAAATTCCTATCAACATCCAAAATGCGTCCGGATGATTGGAAAGAGGCAAGGCTACGTTCATACCATACGCACTGACCACTAAAGTAGGAACCATCATCCAAATGGTAATGACGTTCAATTTCTTGATCAGTTGGTTCAAGTTGTTGTTGACAATGGAGGCGCGGGCATCAAGCAGTTGGGCCAAAATATTAGAATAAATGTCCGCCTGGGTTTTGCACTGCATGTTTTCTACGATAATATCATCCAACATCTCTTCATCTTTCTCGTCAAAACCGATACGGGCGGACAAATTCCGGGTTTTTTCAAATACAAAACCGTTGGAAGTGATGGCTTCTGCATAATACACCAAACTTTTTACCAAGCTAAACAAATTGAGCAAATAAGTGTTATCCATAGATTCCGTGATTTTATCTTCAATTTCTTCCGAAATCATATGGATAATCCGCAAGTGTTCCACATAATGGGAAATAGAATTATAAACCAGTTTCAAGAATACTTCTTTAATAGAGGAAACGGTATGAAATCTTTTGCCCACAAACAAAGGAATGTCTTCCGCAAGCACGACAATGAGTTTTTGTTCAAATAAAAACATTCCCACGGAAGCCACTTTGAACTCAAGCTGGTCTTTGCCCGAATAGTTTTTCGGGCGTTTATAAATCATCACAATATGTTCCGGTTCAAATTCCAACCGGGGCAATTCGTCCGGATCGAGTGCAGAGGCGAGTGTATGTTCGTCTATCTGGCAGGACTCTACCAAATAGCGTTGTTCTTCTACAGACGGATTGGTATAAACAAACACTTGCGCTGTATCGGAAACGGTTTCCGTCAGCTTTTTATTGACAATTTGATATTTTTTCAGCATTTCGCCGCCTCTTTTCCCGTCCTAATATACTTACATGATAACACCAAATGCACCCGTTGTAAAGAATGGCTTATTTTTCGGGTGCGGTGCGGGCCTGGGCTAATTCTCCAGCCAGATAAGTTTTGGTTTCAGAAAAAATTTCTTTGCGCAGCAACCACAGTGACAAAATATTGGGTATGCACATTACCGCAATAGCAGTATCCGCCAATTCCCATACTAATTTCGGACTTAAAAATCCGCCCACAAACATCATGGCCAACCATACAAAGTAAACCGGCTTTTCCACATTCACACCTAAACAAAATTGCATGGATTTTGCCGTATAATAGCTCCAGCCCACCAAAGTTGAAAACGCAAATAGAGATAAAGAAACCAGCAAGAAGAACGATCCTCCCGGAATGGTGGAAAAAGCGTTTTCCGCCAGTTGTGCGCCAAACAACGTACCGCTGTGCCAGTCGCCGGCAATGACGACCGTTACCCCGGAAAGCAAACAAATGACCAACGTATCCCAGAAAACGGTAGAAGACGAAATCAGACCCTGCCTTACGGAATTGGGCGTTTGGGCCGCTGCCGCCGCAATGGCGCCGCTTCCGCTGCCGGCTTCGTTTGAAAGTACTCCGCGCGATACCCCGTATCGTATGGCTTCTTTAATTGTAATTCCTACGGCACCGCCTACTACGGCTGTTCCCGTAAACGCACTTTTAAAAATGCATGCTATTGCCCAGGGTAATTTATCCAAATGCATCACGATCACCACCGCACATAACACGATATAAACAATAGCCATTATCGGCACCAGCCATTTGCAGAATGCAGCGATTTTACGAACTCCGCCAAAAATGACCGCAGCCGTCAACCCCACCAGCGCCACTGTCGTCAACAGCGCCGGTGCTTTAAAAACGGAATCGAATATCGCCACCAGCGAGTTCGTTTGAATCAAAGCATCGGCAAATCCCATTAAAGCCGTGGCGATGGCAAATACTGCGGCGGTTTTTTTCATATTCAAACCGTTTTTTAATACGTACATCGGGCCGCCCACGTATTCGCCCTCTTCATTTTTTTCACGGTATTTAACCGCCAGAACCGATTCGGCATATTTGGTAGCCATGGCGAAAAAGGCTGAAAGCATCATCCAAAAAAGAGCACCCGGTCCGCCGGTAGAAACCGCCGCCGCTACCCCTACGATATTTCCCGTACCCACCATCGCCGCCAGCGCAATTACAAGTGCTCCAAAACTGCTTACTACACCCGCGGATTTGCTTTTTTTAAGAGTAAGTGAAATGGAATGGAACAAATATTTTTGGATAAATTTCAGCTTCCAAGTAAAATATAAGCTGATCCCCACAATCAACAACATCATTGGCGCTCCCCACAGAAACGCGTTGAATTTCACCACTCCGTTTGTTACCAAATCCATTAGACTCTGTTCCATTGTATTCCTTCTTTTTTGTATAGTATTAGTTGTTGTGTATGTACGACTTATAGATTTTACCAAAATATGACTCTTTTGTATCCAAAAACTAAAAAACCTTCTTTAAAAGAAATTTCCTCTCCCGCCGGATATGTCCGGCATGTAGCGGCGGGACTTAAATTGCCTTCTAAAGCGATTCTGTGTCCCATTTCCTCGTTAACCCGCTATGTAGAAAGCCAAAGCAAATATAAAAAATATAATTGCGAGGCGGAAATTTACTCGTTTCTGGGGGAAGACTTATGTTATGTTACCCAGTTTGGTTCGGGTGCTCCGGGCATGACTATGGCGCTGGAAGTATTAATTGCCTTAGGGGTCAAAGAATTTGTATTTATCGGGTTGGCGGGATCCCTCCAAGAAGAAGTCGAACCGGCAGATATCGTTCTTTGCCAGGAAGCATTGTGCGATGATGGCACTTCACCTTGTTATACCAACCGAGAAACCAGTTTTCCAAACAAAACACTCTCATATAAGCTCGGCAAACAGTTAAAAAACAACGGGAAAGACTTCCACATCGGACGAAACTGGACAACCGACGCTATTTTCCGGGAAACCAAAGAAGAAGTGAAGCATTATCAGAAGAAAGACGTCCTGACGGTAGAAATGGAAGCCGCCGCTTTCTATGCGGTGTGCGCTAAAAGAAAAGTGAAGGGGGCGGCGGCTTTTGTCGTCAGCGATGTATTGGCCCATTTAAAATGGGAACCCCACTTTGGAGAAAAAGCGATTTTCCGCTCTCTGGAAGATGTTTTTAAAGCGGCGCGCCAAATTTTTCAATAAAACCTTGCACAATGAAACAGGGCTGCCTATCAAAAGGCAGCCCTGTTTTTTGCCAGTTTTGCAAATTTTAATAATGAGTCCGTTCCAAATCTTCAGGCAACGGATCAATGGCTTTTAAACGGCTCCAAAATTCGTCAATAGTCTGAATACGCTCTTTGGGATCTTCTTTCAATGCATCTTCCAACAACTCGTCTACCTCAGGAGGAATATTAGGAGCCAATTTGGACGCCGGAACGATTTTTTTCTTCGCAATATCAAATCCTTTTACCGTCCACGGCACTTGCCCCACCAACGCCTCATACAAGCACAACGCCAATGAATACACATCCGATTGTTTGCGCATAAACCCTTTTTGTTGTTCCGGCGCCATATAAGCGGGGGTCCCGGCCACGGTCCGGGCGCCGGTTTCGTGGTCTATTGCTTTTTTAGCTACGCCAAAATCCATCACCTTAGCCTTTTCATCATCAAAAATCATAATATTGCCCGGTTTTAAATCGCAATGGATAATATCTTGTGAATGAGCATAATGCAACCCGCGGCAAACGTATTCAAATATATGTTTGGCTTTAGAGAAAGGAAGCCGTCCGTCTATATCCAAGCGGGTTTCTAATGTCTGTCCGTCCACATATTCAAATACCAGATAAAGCGAACTTTCGGATTCGATTACCGTATAGATTTCCACAATGCAGGGATGGCGCAGCAAAGCCACCATGCGCGCTTCGGAAAGAAACTGCTCCCTTACATAGGAACTGCGGACCAGCTCCGGACGCACGCGCTTAATGGCAACTTTTCGTTTAAGCACTTTATCATACGCTTCAAAAACTTTTCCCATTCCGCCTTCGCCAATCTGTCGGATAAAATCATACTGTTCCTTGACTTCCACTTCCCGGCGCGAGAATGCATTGCGCGGCTGGTGAAACACATCTTCATACCGCCAATATACAAACAATAACACTGCCACAAACACCGCTACAAAATACAGTATAATCCAACGGGGGGTTGTGGAAGGCGCGGCAGGCTGTTTGGGCTCTTCCACGGCTTTTGCGGAAGTTTCTTTATCGAGTTTATCTTTTAATTCCTGCGCTAGGCGGGAAGAAGGATTTAACTTCAAGGCCGTTTCCACATCTATACGGGCCCGATCGTAATCATGTTTGGTCAGATAAGCCCCGCCACGCAAAATATAGCCGCGGAAATCTTGCGGTGCCACGGCGATTGCCTGTCCGGCGCAGTAGATTACATCATCATATCTTTCCAATCTATCGTATGCAATCGCCAAAATCAGGTGAAAACGGTTATCTAAAAAATTTCTGGCGGTCAGGCGGTTTATTCGGCGAATTACTTCTGCAAATTTTTTTTCCCTAAGTTGTTGGTTTAAAAAATTAACTTCCGAATCGCGTGCTTTTTTGTCAAATACTTTTGTTTGGACGGGAACATTCGCTTGTTCAGAAAAGTTCCCCCCCACAATTAGCGGTGCACTTGGCTGCGCCGGTGCAGAGAAAGCGGCTTCGCCGCATAATAAAATAACCGCCAGGAAAAAAAGCGCCTTTTTAAACATAAGGATATTCTAGCACAAAGAAAGGGTTTTGTTACAACCGCACAGAATTAATATAATAACAATTATGAAAAAACAACCCATCGGAATATTTGATTCAGGGCTGGGAGGATTGACCATTTTAAATGCTTTACACCGCACCTTGCCGCGGGAGGATTTAATTTATTTTGGCGATACCGCCAATGTGCCTTATGGTTCTAAATCCAAGGAAGCGGTAACCAAGTTTTCTTTGGCAATTGCCCGTTTTTTAGAAAAGCAAGGAGTTAAATTAATCGTTGTAGCGTGTAATACCGCTTCGGCCCAAGCGTTGGGAAAATTACGCAAAGAGATTTCCGTTCCGGTGATGGGAGTCATTGAACCGGGTGCCCAAAAAGCCATTGAGTCTACTCTTAATCGACGAATTGCTGTATTGGGCACCGAAGGGACCGTTAAAAGTAATGCCTACCCTAAAGCTATTTTAAAACGGGATCATAAAATCCGTATTGTCCAGCAGGCGTGTCCTCTTTTTGTACCGTTGGTGGAAGAACATTGGGGGAAAAAACCGGCCACACAACTTATTGCACGGGATTATTTAAACCGGGTCAAAAAAAGCGGAGCCGATACTGTTATCCTCGGCTGCACGCATTATCCGATTTTAAAAACGGTTATCTCTGACATTTTAGGGCGGGGAGTAACCTTGGTGGATTCCGCCGATACATTGGCGCAGGCCGCCCATGACTTCTTGATAGAACAAGGAAAATTTCAAACGAAAGGAAAAGGCCGCGTTCGAATCTATGCCAGCGATGATCCGGCCCGTTTTAAACGGTTAGCCGGTTACCTGCTGGAAGAAAAAATAGGTAAAGTGCACCTTAAAAAACTGGATTTATGAATATATACGCAGATAACCGAATGCTTTCCTTAGGACTGGTAGGAGGCACCGTTTCCAGACATGCCGGCAATATGCGGGATTTAGCCAACCAGGCCGCCTTATACGGAAAGCTGAACATACCCGAAAAACAAATCTTGCATTTCCGGCAAACCCACAGCGACCGGATTATCCGCATCACTTCAGATGCCGACGCGCTTGCCTTTCAAAACCGGCCGGAACAAGAGGCGGATGCTTGGATTTTTTCATGCGGTGGATGGGGGGCAGCTATTTTAACGGCAGATTGCGTACCGCTCTTTTTGTGGGATGAAACAGCCAGCGTGTTTGCCTTGGCACATTGCGGTTGGCGCGGCGTAGTGAACCAGCTGCCCTATAAAACGGCTTCCGCTTTAAAAGAGATCGGCGCGCAAGGAACCATTTATGGTTGGCTGGGACCGCATATCCAAAGCTGCTGTTTTGAGGTGCAGCAAGATACCGCTTCCCAATTTTCAGAGCAAAGCGTAATTCATAAAAACGGTAAAACGTTTGTTGATTTAAATGCAGAGATTGTCCTCCAACTCCAATTGGCGGGACTTACGGCGGCGGATATCAAAACACCTTATTATTGTACGTGTGGGGATAAAGAAAATTTCTTTTCTTGGCGCAGGGACCACATAAAAGACAGTTTGCTTTCTTTTATTTATAAACCCTAATAAAAATCTCCGGTCAAAAAGGCCGGAGATTTTTATAAAATTATTTCTCTGTTTTTTGGATTTCTGCCGGCTGTTGCTGGGGAAAAGACTCCGGCGCCGGCGTTTGAATACCGGGAGTGATCTCTCCTTCCTCGCATGCATGACGGAAAAACATGGCTTTTCCCAACCATTTTAAACCGCCTTTTTCAATGCGGAAAGACATCAAATTAGATAATACCACACTAAAGAAAATAACGGCATAAATAACGTCTTGAATAACAGCCCCTTCTTCCGGCAGCTGCGAAGCAATCATGGCCGCCAATACCGCGCTGACCAATCCGTTGGGGCACATTGCCAAAATAACGGAACAGTCCGACCGGCTGATTTTTTTAGAAATACAATAATTTACGGCAGGCGCTCGGAAAATAAGTTTGGCAACAGCCAACAGCAGCCCTATTGCCAACAAGTCGATTCTGCCTAAATGGATACAAATACCCATATATACAAAAAATAAAGTTTTAAAAATAAATTCGATTTCATCAAAAAAATCCTTCTCTCCGCTATTTAAAGACAACAGACGTTGGTAATCCAGTTTGGGAAGCCACATTTTTTTAATCAGCCGGATATTCCCAGCAACTACACCAAAAGCCAACGTAGCGATGGCACCGTCTCCTCCAATGAGTCCGCTTAGGCTATAGACCAATAATACAAATGCAAAAGTAAGGGAAATTGCATTCTCCAAGCGGCGGACGCGGTTTATAATACTCATCCAAAATAATCCCGCCGCCAATGCAAAGACAATTCCTATTCCAAACGATTTAATAATTTGAACCGCCAGCATCCCGGCAGATACCGTCCCGCCCCGGGCCGCCGCCAACAAGGCTAGGGCCAGTACAATCGAGTAAACCCCGGTTAAATTGGCTTCCAAAAAAAGGATCGTTTTTGTGGTTTTAGCCACTTGCAGTTTAGCCAACATGGGGGTGATAATAGCGGTGGAATTGTCGGCCACGATCGCCCCGATAATTAGCGCATAGATCTGCGGGATTTTCAACGCCTGTTGCGTAATAAAAGAGATGACTGCCGTAATCAGCACAAAGCAGACGGTCGTCAGCAGAAGGCCCTGTCCGACAGCGCCGCGTAATGATAAAATCCGAAACTCCAGCCCGCTTTTGAATAAAACGACAATCAAAGCCAGTGTGGTAAAAATTTGTCCCGCTTCGCCAAAAGAGTCCGGACTGGCCACTTTTAACACCGGTCCCATCAAAATGCCCAAAATCATCAGCGGCAGCACATCCGGCAGACGCGTCCTTTCAAATAAAGACGAAAAGACGTGTCCTAAAAACAATAATACTCCTATTAATAAAATGGCATAAGTCATATCCAAATTATACGAAAAAAATCTCTCTTGCATGGAAAAGCAATAATTTATTTTAATATGTGTATGGAACACAGCGCGAAAATTCTACTGGCGGATGATTCCCACGCCATCCGTTTTTTAGTATCCGAAATTTTAACTAATGCCGGTTTTACTGTGATCGAAGCAGAGGACGGGCAAGAAGCTATAGAAAAAACTTATAAAGAAAATCCGGACTTATTGATTTTGGATTATGAAATGCCTAAAAAAACCGGATTTGAAGTAGTCCGAGAAGTGCGCAGCCGGACCGGATACCTGCATACCCCCATTATTATTTTTACCGCCGTAACGGAAAAATCCACCAAATTGGAAGGTTTGGGATTGGATATTGATGATTATTTAACCAAACCCGCCGATGAAGACGAAATCGTCGCGCGGGTAAAGCTGCTGCTAAAACGCAATAAACAGAAAATGGATTGCAATCCCTTGACGCGTCTGCCCGGAAACCCTTCCATCCAGACACGGATCGAAACGGAAATTGCCAGCGGAAGACCTTTTGCCGTATTGTATTGCGACCTAAATAATTTCAAATCATTTAACGATAAATACGGCTTTGAAGCCGGGGACCGGGTGCTTAAAACAGAGGCGGATTTAATTGTGCGCTCCGCGGCACAGGATCCAACTTCTTTTGTCGGACACATTGGAGGAGATGATTTTATTGTAGTCTGTTCCTTTGATAAGGCGGAGTCCATTGCGAAGGAAATTGTTTCTTTGACGGACGAAAAATCTCCCTCATTTTATAACGAAGAAGACCGTTCAAACGGATACATGATTTCCACGAACCGACGGGGCGAACAAGAAAAATTTAAATTTCTTTCCATTGGAATCGGTATTGTTCATAATACAAAACGGCCGCTCACTTCTTTTGCCATGGTCAGCAATATAGGCAGTGAACTAAAGTGCTTGGCTAAGCAACATGAAGGCGGCAGTTTTTATATATTGGACCGTCGCGCATGAGAGAAAAAATCAAATTTTTACGCAAACCCCGCTTGTTCAAGTGGGGTTTGCGTGTCTAAACGCGAATTTATTTATCCGAACAACCGCAGGATTTCTTTTCGAAATCATCTCCTAAGAAATTATAGCCTAAATCTTCCAAATCCTGCTCATGTTCCACTTCTTCTTCCATAATTTTACGGATCATGTTTCCGGTAATCATATCTTTGCCTTTTACCAGTTCCAACAGTTTACCGTAGATCTCAATTGCACAGCGTTCTCCTTGTAAATTTTGCTTCAGTAATTTGGCTGCGTCCGGATCGGAAGGCGTCAAATATCCGCAGGTGGTTTCTCTATACCATTGTTCTGGACTTAATACGGGCGTACCCCCCAATTGAATAATCCGAGACGCCAATTTCTGGGCATGGGCCAATTCTTCCGCCGCATGTTCTTCCAATTCCGGTATTAAAGCCGGCGCCAACGGACCGACTGCCACTTTCGCTCCCACCCAATATTGATAATAAGCCAGCCATTCATCGCTATATGCTTTATTCAACAATTGAATCAAAGCATGCACGTCAATTCCGGCGCGTTCCACCATTTCTTTTCCTTTCATTCCCATAATTCCCCCTATGCGGCTTGTTTTGGTTTTCACAATCAGTTTTGCTGGATTTGTGTATTTCCAGTATATAATTTCACATCCTGTTGCCCATTGGGAAAAAAGGGTTAGAAAGAATCCTTTAAAACTTACCGCCGAAAACAAAACCGATTTGCTGGCTTCCGTCTTGAAGATTACGGGTATAATTGATTCCGAACGGAAAGGGGAAACGCCATAGTTTATAAGTCAGCGACGCGCCGGCGCCGCTGTGGGGAAGATAGCGGTTGTTTGTATAAAGATAAGCAATCTCATAAAAGGGAGCCAAAGACAAGAGGCCCGTTTCATTGCGGACTAGATAAAAAATAAATGAAGCGGCCGCGCCCGCCCCGCGTTTTCCGCGACGTTGCCTGTCATAGCGGCCCATACCGCTGAGCAATTCTGTAGACAGTATTTCATCGCTAAAAGACGCTTTAAACGCATCTTGCGCCTGCAGCTGAAATACCCACATATGACGGTTCTTAAATTCCACGATCCACTCTCCTTTTAGCCCCAGTTTTGAGAGTGTATAATCGCTTCCGGTCCAGCTTCCCGCCGCAGAATAGAATATTTCCGCCGCATATCCCTGTCTCATACGGGGTAAATTCTGTAAGCTTTTTTTCTTATCCGTCAGCCCGTAGCCGGACAAAGCGCCCATATTCAGCCCTTTGCGGACGTCATCCGTCAAACGCAATCCAAACGCAATTTGATTGTGTGATCCGCCGTCCAACCCGACGTCCGGATAACTATATTGAACATATTCAGGACGCACCCAAATACGCAGTGTGCGCGACAAGCGGCGCATGTAGGTAAACGCAAGTTGTTCTTTACGGGTATGGGTTTGATCCAAGAGTTCATTGGAGTATTCATCTTTATCATCCGTGGTGGAAAAAACGCCGAAGGTATTACTCCAATCGTTTTGATAAAAACGTTGCTGAAAATTAAGCTTAGTAAAAGAAAGAGAAAAGAAATCTTTCGCGATATTGGCTCCCGCCATTGTGGTAAATCCATCATCGCTTCCGCCGGCAAAGAAGAAAGTGCTTTCTCCTTGTTTAAACAAATTGCCGGCGGCCAGCGAAAGAGCGGCCGCATTTTTTTTGCCGCCGGAAGCGAACGCTAAGGGGAAAATATAATATCCGTCTTGGGCGTTAATAAAAATATCTTTTTTACCAAGGCGGTCTTGCGTTTGAAATTCCAATTTTTTAAAAACGCGCAAATTATGCAAATCATCTTGTGCTTTTTCATATAACTGTGGGCTAAAAAGATCGTTAGGTTTCAGCAGAAAAAGCCGCTGCAGCGTTTTACTGCTCATGCGGGTAGCTTGTGCATGCACTTCACCGACAGTAACCGACACTTGGGCGGATAAATAAAAAGGAGAAAAAAGGCATAAATAAACTAAACTAACCTTTTTCATATAGTTGATTATAACTTTTTTAAAGTATATTCTGGTTTTTCCCGCTGTTTGGGCAGTTTAATGATATAATAAGAAGAAAGCTTTTCTCCGGAGGAATATGGAAGACAAGTTTTCCAAAGAAGGATTGACCTTCGATGATGTTCTGTTAGTACCGCAGCATTCACAAGTACTGCCCAAAGATGTTAAGCTGCATACCCGTCTGACGAAAAAAATACAGCTCAATATTCCGCTCATGAGCGCCGGTATGGATACGGTCACTGAATCGCGCATGGCAATTGCAGTTGCGCGGGAAGGAGGCATTGGAATTATCCATAAAAATATGCCTGCGTCCCGCCAAGCGGCAGAAGTGGATGCGGTCAAACGCAGTGATAACGGTGTGATTACCAATCCCTTTTTTTTACGCCCGCAAGACACCCTGCAAGACGCTTGGGAATTGACCGCCAAGTATCATATTTCCGGAGTTCCCATTGTAGATGAAACCGAAAAATTGGTGGGTATTATCACCAACCGTGATATGCGTTTTGAAACAGACGGTTCCCTGCCTATTTCGCAGCTGATGACGAAAGAAAACCTCATTACGGCCCGGGTGGGTACTTCTCTTCAAGAAGCCAGCTGCATTTTAAAAAAACACCGTATTGAAAAGCTGCCCCTGGTGGATGAATCCGGCCGTCTGCAGGGATTAATTACCATTAAAGACATCGAAAAAAGCATCCAATACCCCAACTGCGCCCGGGACGCACAAGGGCGGTTGTTGGTGGGAGCAGCTTTAGGTATTACCAAAGATATGCTTTCCCGCGCGGAGATGCTGCTGCGGGCTGAAGCGGACGTACTGGTTTTGGATACCGCACACGGGCACAGTCAGGGAGTGTTGGAAGCGGTAACGAAATTAAAAAGAGCGTTTCCCAACTGCCAGCTCATTGCCGGAAACGTTGCCACCGCCCAAGCGACGGAAGATTTAATCAAAGCCGGAGCCGACTGTATTAAAGTAGGCATTGGTCCGGGCGCCATCTGCACTACGCGGGTGGTAGCCGGGATAGGTATGCCGCAAATTACTGCTATTTATGACTGTTACCAAGCGGCTAAAAAGTACGATATTCCTCTCATAGCCGACGGCGGTATTAAATATTCGGGAGATATCGCCAAAGCCATCGCCGCGGGAGCCAGCACGTGTATGTTGGGTTCCTTGTTTGCGGGTACGACGGAATCACCCGGTGAAAATGTTATTTTTAACGGCCGTGCATTTAAAACATACCGCGGCATGGGTTCTTCCGCCGCCATGCGCGCCGGCAGCGGAGACCGTTATTTCCAAGAAAACGCTAAAAAACTGGTACCGGAAGGAGTGGAAGGGCGCGTGCCTTTCCGCGGGGCCGTGAGCGAGGTTGTTTACCAACTGCTTGGCGGACTGCGGGCGGCCATGGGATATTGCGGCGTCAAGACTTTGACCGAGCTGACGGAAAAAGGAAAATTTGTGCGTATTACCCGCGCCGGCCTCATTGAAAGCCACCCCCATGACATTATGATTACCAAGGAAGAAAGCAACTATTCCAGCAAACCTTTCTAATGCTATGGCAAACGAACTGATTTTAATAGCCGATTTTGGCGGACAATATAACCAATTGATTGCGCGCCGGGTGCGTGAGGAACATGTATATTGCGAAGTCGTTCCTTTTGACCAAATCGTATCCGCCGCGCAGCGCCGTAAACCAAAAGGAATTATCTTTACCGGAGGTCCTGCCAGCGTATACGCACCGGGGGCTCCGTTGGTAGATTCCGTTATTTTTTCATTGGGAATTCCCGTTTTGGGTATTTGTTACGGCGCACAGCTTACGGCACATTTATTGGGCGGAAAAGTGGAAAGTCCGGCTTTTAAAGAGTACGGGAAGGTGGAATTGTCGATTACGGGGGAAAGTCTTCTTTTTAAAGGAATCGCGCACCAAACTACTTGTTGGATGAGCCATCGCGATTATATTGCACAACCTCCTGCCGGATTTCAAGTAACCGCCCGCACCCGGCTGTGTCCGGCCGCCGCGATAGAAGATTCGGCCCGCCGGCTTTATGGTGTACAATTTCATCCGGAAGTGCTGCATACGCCGTTTGGACAAACCCTGCTGCACAACTTTTTATTTTCCATTTGCGGCGTACAAGGCGACTGGACGATGGACCATTTTAAAGAAACTGAAATCAACCGGATTAAAAATAAGGTGGAAAACAGAAACGTTCTGTGTGCGCTTTCGGGAGGGGTAGACTCCTCGGTGGCGGCCATGCTGGTGCATCAAGCAGTGGGTTCCCGTTTGACGTGCGTATTTGTAGACCACGGTCTTTTACGAAAAGACGAAGGGGATGAAGTGGAACGTTTGTTTAAAGGGGCATACCGGATGAATTTAATCCGAATAAACGCCCAATCGCGTTTCTTAAATAAATTAAAAGGAGTGACGGATCCGGAACAAAAACGCAAGATAATCGGTGCGGAATTTATTGCTGTATTTGAAGAGGAGGCGCGCAAATTGGGGCAAATGGATTATTTGCTTCAAGGTACGATTTATCCGGATGTTATTGAAAGCGGGACCGGTCCGGCAAGCGTTATAAAAAGCCATCACAATGTGGGCGGATTGCCAAAAGACATGAAATTGAAGCTGTTGGAACCGCTTCGCTTGTTATTTAAAGATGAAGTGCGCCGGCTGGGGACAGAATTGGGACTTCCCGAAAAATTGATTTGGCGCCAGCCGTTTCCGGGACCGGGATTGGCGGTGCGTTGTCTGGGCGAAGTAACGGAAGAAAAATTATATTTAATCCGCGAATCAGACGCCATCTTGCGTGAAGAAATCAGCCGGGCAGAGTTAGACAACGAAATTTGGCAATATTTTACGTTTTTACCCAATATCAAAAGCGTAGGCGTAATGGGAGATGAACGCACCTATTCTCACACCATAGGCATACGGGCCGTTACCAGCACGGATGCCATGACGTGCAGCTGGGCGCGTATTCCATATGAAACGTTGGAACGGATTTCGTCGCGCATTGTCAATGAGGTGGAAGGCGTAAACCGGGTGATTTATGATGTGACGTCCAAACCGCCCGCCACCATTGAATGGGAATAATAAAAGGAGGCATTATGGTCAGACGCGACAAAATAA
Source organism: uncultured Elusimicrobiales bacterium (assembly GCA_944325055.1). Lineage (GTDB taxonomy): Bacteria > Elusimicrobiota > Elusimicrobia > Elusimicrobiales > Elusimicrobiaceae > Avelusimicrobium. Next base: position 14,484 of record CALUYP010000010.1, read on the forward strand.
ATTATTACTTGGATTTAGCAGATGTAGTATCCCAGCGCGGTACCTGTTTGCGGAGGCGGTATGGAGCCGTGATTGTAAAAAACGATGAAGTCATTTCCACTGGCTATGTAGGGGCACCGCGCGGACGCAAGAACTGCAGCGATTTGGGATATTGCATCCGCCAGCAATTAAACATTCCGCGCGGAGAACGCTACGAGCTGTGCCGAAGCGTACACGCTGAAGCAAACGCCATCATCAGTGCGCCGCGTGATAAAATGTTGGGCTCCACGCTTTATCTGGCCGGAAGAGAAGTCTCCAACAACGAATATATCCAAAAATCAAACAGCTGTTCCATGTGCAAGCGTATGATTATCAACGCCGGTATTAAAAACGTAATCGTACGGGACACGCACGACCAGTACCGCGAAATCAACGTGCAGGATTGGATTGACAACGACGAATCTTTGCAAGGACAGCGTGGATATTAAATTTTTCTCCGGAACATCGATTCCGGCAACTCCGCTTTCAAAGACAGTCAAACAAAAACCCCCGGTTGAAAATCCGAGGGTTTTTATATTTTTAAACTAGCTAGGCTTACTTCTAAGGCTTTTTGAGTGATCGTAAATTTTATTTATTTAAGTCTTGCGCCGGTTTTTTGCTGGTTAAAATGGCCCAGCTTAATACCGCCAGCAGAAAGATGACGACTAGCCAGCCGATTTTGCCCAAAGGGGTAAAATCGTTGTGGTAGTTGACAATAATCGGGGCCACGATGACGGCTACCATATTGACCACTTTAATCAGCGGATTAACCGCCGGTCCGGCCGTATCTTTTAACGGGTCTCCCACGGTATCTCCCACTACGCTGGCTTTGTGGCGTTCGGATCCTTTTCCGGTGTTGGCGGCAATGTCGGAAGGTTCATCTTCCACCACTTTTTTGGCGTTATCCCATGCGCCGCCGGCGTTGGACATAAATACCGCCAAGAGCTGACCCGATACGATAATCCCGGCCAAAAAACCGCCCAAAGCTTCCACGCCAAACGCCAGCCCCACCACCACGGGGGACACAATCCCCAACAACGCCAAGATGATGAGTTCTTTCTGCGCCGCAATTGTGGAAATATTTACCGCGCGCGTATAGTCGGGTTTGGCATTGCCTTCCAAAACTCCGCCTTTAAACTGGCGGCGTACTTCCTGCACGATAAGCGCCGCCGCACGGCTGACCGCATTAATGGCAAACGAGGAGAACAGCCACGGCAACGCCGCGCCAATGAGCATTCCCACAAACACCACCGGGTTAGAAACCACAATGCCTATTTGGGAGAGCAGCGTCAGCACTTTGCCTTCGCCGGCGGCGGCCCAAGCGTCGTTGAGCAGGCGTTGTACGTTGCTTACGTCCACCATATACGAAGCAAACAACGATACCGCCGCAATTACGGCAGAGCCAATTGCCACCCCTTTGGTAATGGCTTTGGTAGTGTTGCCGACGCCGTCCAAGTCCGCCATAATCTGGCGCGCTTTTTTGGTTTCTTCGTCGGTTTGACCGTGCCAGGCCATTTCGCCAATGCCGTTAGCGTTATCGGCAATCGGGCCAAAGGAGTCCATCGCCACGTTGTTGCCCGTCAGCGTCAGCATACCAATACCGGTCATGGCGACCCCGTAGAGGATAAAGTTGAATTTTTCAGACGGTGTAAGCCCATCAATCGTACCGAAAATCACTACCGAGCAGAAAATGGAAGCCGCAATTACCAAGGTTGTCCATACGGCCGATTCAAACCCTACCGCAATACCGGACAGAATCGTCGTAGCCGATCCGGTAGACGTGGATTTCTTGATTTCTTGCACGGGTTTATTTTCCGTTCCCGTAAAATATTCAGTCAGGCGGTCAATGATGATCGCCATCAAAATACCAATGGTGGTGGCGGCAAACGGTCTCCACCAGCCGCCTGGAACGGCGCTCATATAATAGTACGCCAATACCCCAAAAATCACTACGGAAATCGTAGCAGAAATACTGTATCCTTTAAAGATGGCTTTCATGGCATTTCCGGCGGTGCGTTTGGAATCTTTTACCGCGTACGTGCCGATAATAGAGCATAAAACGCCGATTCCGCGTACTAAAAGCGGATAGACAATCCATTCGTGGTGTCCGGTGATTCTCCACAGGGAAATACCCAAGATTAATCCAGAAACAATCGTTACTTCGTAGGATTCGAAAATATCAGCGGCCATACCGGCGCAGTCGCCTACGTTGTCGCCCACCAAGTCGGCCACGACGGCCGGATTGCGCGGATCGTCTTCTGGGATTCCCGCTTCCACCTTGCCGACTAGGTCCGCGCCTACGTCCGCCGCTTTGGTGTAGATCCCGCCGCCAACGCGCATAAAAAGCGCCAACAGCGTACCACCGAAGCCGAAACCCAGCAACGCATCCGGCGCGGCAATTCCAAAAATGATAAAGATTGCCGTTCCGCCAAGCAAGCCTAATCCGTCAGTAAGCATACCGGTTACCGTTCCGGCGCGGTATGCAATTCGAAGCGCATCTCCGAAGCTGCGTTTAGAAGCAGCCGCCACGCGTACGTTGGCGTCCACCGCAATACGCATGCCCAACTGTCCTACTAAAAGCGAAAAGACCGCTCCTAAAACAAATGCACCGGCCCGGCCAAACGCAGCAATCAGTTTGACCGTTCCGGCGGATAATCCGGCAAACCGTTCCATAGAGTCTTGGGAAACGGGCACAATATATACCGATAAGAAAAGGCAAACCGTCAATAACCCGATAAGCGGCAAAATAGTTTTTAATTGTCTCTTGAGGTAGGCGTTGGCCCCTTCCCGAATGGCGCCCCATACCTTGTGCATTTCCGGGGTACCTGCGTCTTCACTGATAACTTGCTTGCGCAGCATTAAGGCATATAAAAGCCCTAATACCGCAATAAACAATACGCCAAATAATGCGTATTGTTCAAAGGGCCTTAGGGCCGCTATTCCATACCACATCATATAATCTCCTTTGAAACTGGGGTAAGACTTCCACTATATTATAATAAAATCCGTACCGTTTAAAAAAACATATTTCTTAGTCGTATTTTAGTGTTTATTGATAGCAGAAAAATAACAAAAACCCTCTTTCAAAAAGATTTTGCTGAATCAGGGACACGGACCGCTTATATTTAAAAGGATATTTTAACTCTAGGCATAATGCAAGCGGAAACCAACCCACACAGCCGCCAAACAGGCTAATACATTAAGCAGGACATTGAAGGAAGCCAATAGAAATTCACGGTTGTGATATAAAGAAAGCGTCTGCAGTGAAAAAGAGGAAAAAGTGGTAAATCCGCCCAAAACGCCTACAATTAAAAAAAGCCGCGCCGGATGAGAGGCGTTTTCGAAGAAAGGAGCACAGTAACCAATCGCCAAACTGCCCAGCACATTTACCGCTAACGTGGCCCAGTGTCCGCGGAAAGCCAGCCAAGCGGCGCCCGCACTGACTCCGTAACGAAGCGCTGCGCCAATAAATCCACCTAATCCAACATAAAACCAGTTCATCATATCTTTATTTCAATAAATCAAAACTGCTAAATATAGCAACAAGGGACGAGTTCTCGTCCCTTGTTGTGCAAAACTACTTTGCCAAAATCTGTTGGGCTTGTTCAATCAGCCGGTCTAGATGTTTTTGGCTGACGAATGTTTCCGCATAGATTTTAAGAATATTTTCCGTTCCGGACGGACGCACTAAAAACCACGAACTTTGCAAGTAGATCTTGATCCCGTCCGTATCCCGTACGCGCGTTACCTTTTCTCCGGCTACTTGATGCAGATTTTCAAAATCGGCAGCCTTGAGTGATTTGACCCGCTTCTTCGTTTCCTCATCCGTCGGCACATCCACGCGAGTATAATAAGGCGTTCCATATTTGGCAGTCAATTGGGCATATAAATCGGCGATATCTCCTTCAACAGCCATAATTTCCATCAACAAACATACGGCTAAGATGCCGTCTTTTTCCGGAGTCCATCCGCTTACCGACATGCCCGCACTTTCCTCTCCGGCCAATATATATTTCCGTTTAACAATCCCGTCTACGAAATATTTAAAACCCACGTTCACTTCATCTAATTTCAACCGGTGGGCAGAAGCAATCCGGTCCAATAAAGAGGTCGTTCCTAACGTGCGTCCAATGGAATGGGCATCACGGATTTTATGATGTCGGAATAAATAATCCGCCATCACGCACAGCGCGTGGTTGGGAGAAATAAGCGCTCCTTTTTTAGTGGCGCAGCCAAACCGATCCGCGTCCGGATCGGACGCGCCGGCAAAATCATAAGTGCCGTCTTCCACAAATTTAATCAACGGCGACATCGGGTACTTAGAAGACGGATCCATCCGGATTTTGCCGTCGTGGTCAATCGGAATAAAATAGAAAGTCGGATCCTGCACTTTGCTTACGATATCGACATTTTTAAGGCCGTATTTTTCTTTAATGGCTTCATAAAACGCCAAGCTGCTTCCGCCTAACGGATGGACGGCAAATTTCAAATTAGAAGCGGCAATGGCTTTAAAATCGATAAAGCGGGAAAGAGCCGTGATATAGGGTGTAATTAAATCGGCCGAACGGACAAGTCCTTGCGTCCGCGCTTGTTCCAGCGAAATAGACTTAATGGCTTCTGGACGGGCCATATATTCGTTGGCGTATTTTTCGATTAAAGAAGTGAGAGAGGCATCGGCCGGACCTCCGTTGGAAGGATTATATTTCAATCCCATGTCTTGAGGAGGATTATGGCTGGCGGTTCCGTTCAGAGAAGCGCTGGCGCGTCCGCTGATAATTTCAAAAGAAAACACAGGCGTCGGCAACGGCATATCGGGCAAAATCACGGTAAGTCCATTTCCGGCTAATACTTCGGCGCATAAACGCGCCGTATCGGCGGACATAAGACGCGTATCTCCTCCCACCAAGACCGGTCCTGTAATCTGCTTTTCCAGATGAATGCGTGCCACCGCCTGTGCAATGGCGCGGGCATGTAGGGCGCAAAAACCGGTTCCAAGGGTGCCGCGGTGACCGGACGTACCAAATTTAACCGGCACGGGAGTACCGACAGGATTAAAAAAAGCTTCTCGTAAAGAGGATGTATCAATTTTTTGTTTTGTTAACGTTCCGGCAAGTTCGCTGACCATATTTTTCTCCTATGGATAGAAAATATAAATTGGTTCTCCGTCAGACGGGTTGCGTAGGAGCCCGTCTTTTTCTATGATATTATATATCTTAAAAATTCGCAATGGAGAACTATGAAAAAACGATTAGCCGTTTTACTGGGTGTTTTGTGTTTTACCGGCGCAGTTTCTTACGCCGCCAATATCGCGGATGATTTCCGCTCACATTATAATGCTTCGTCCGATTTAGCCGCTTATAATAAAGATCTCAACGCTTTAATCGGCCTGGCGGATTTTCATACAGGGCAGGGAACCTCTTTTCCCGGTTTTGATATCGGAGCCACGTTAAGCGCTGTAAAAACTTCTTCCAACAACAACATCTCCTCTGAAGATTATATGTATGCCGGATTTATTACCGCCGAAACGAAAATTCCCGTGCTGAATTTAGGCGTAGTGCTGCGCGGAACAGACATGAACGGCTTTCAATCGTTAGGAGGCGGTTTAAAATATAACTTCGGTTTGTTCGATACCATTCACATTTCTCTGGGCGGTTTCTACGACCGAGGTTCCACCGATTGGTACTCTACGGACCATTACTCACTTTCCGCCGTAGCTTCTTTGGATGTCTTATTTCTTACTCCTTATGTGGGTATCGGCTATGATTACGGCGAACTTAAAACCAAAGATTTATTTCCTTCTCGTTCCACTTCGGACGGCGACATGCGTTATACGGCGGGCGTAAACGTCACGCCGTTCCCGTTTGTATATCTGTTTGCAGCGTATACGCAGACTTCTTCTAGCCACGGATTACAGGGCGGCATTGGCCTTAACTTTTAATTTTTTCCTTTATGACGGGTTATAAACAAGAATTAAAAGATTTTTTTGCAGATAAATGTCTCTTTAACGAACCTATGGCGCGGCATACCACTTACCGCACCGGCGGGGCGGCGGAAGTTTACGTTTACCCCCAAACACAGGAAGATTGGAGCTTTGTATTAAAAATCGCTAATTCTGAAAAAATCCCCCTTCGCATTATTGGATTTGGTTCCAATATTTTAGTAGGTGAAAAAGGAGTGGGAGGGATTACTTGTTCCACAAAGGGGATGAACCAAGTAAACATAAACGGGGACCGGATCAAAGCCCAATCCGGCGCCGCTTTGGATAAAGTTTGCGAAATAGCTTGCGAAGCGGGACTGGGCGGCATGGAAAAACTGTCCGGCATTCCGGGAAGCGTTGGCGGCGCCGTATATATGAATGCCGGTGCATTCGGACAGGAAACTTTTGACTGTTTGGAATATTTTGATGTGATTGACCGGCAAGGACGGCCCGCCACCCTGCTTAAAGAAGATTTTAAATATGCTTACCGCAAAGTGGAAGGGATAGAGGATTATATTATTCTGTCGGCATGTTTTAAACTGATTAAAGGTAATTTTACCCAATTGATTGAAAGCCGCAATATGGTATTGCATAAACGGAAGGAAAAACAACCGTTGGAATTTCCCTCCGCCGGAAGCGTTTTTAAACGGCCCTCCAATGATTATGCGTCCCGGTTAATTGATGACACCGGCCTGCGCGGGCTCACGGTGGGAGGGGCAAAAGTGTCTGAAAAACACGCTGGGTTTATCATTAATTTCAACCGTGCCACCCCCAAAGACATTAGAACTTTGATGGAGTTGGTGCGGGAAAAAGTAAAAGAAAAACATGGCGTAGAATTGGAATTGGAACAAATTTTATGGGGAAATTTCGAATAATTCCGCTGTATAAATGTGCTGTGTAAAATTTGTTGACGCGCAAGCGTCAATTAAGCTAAAATATATGTGTAGTAAGAAACAAATGGAGCCGTGGTGTAGCCTGGTTAACACGCTGCCCTGTCAAGGCAGAGACCGCGAGTTCGAATCTCGTCGGCTCCGCCATTTGAAAAAAATACCCGCCGTCAGGCGGGATTTTTATATATCTCCCTATTTAGAACATTTCCCAAGCTACACCGAAGAAACATCCTAAATTTTTTCTTTTTCCTTAGCCAATCTGTCGCAGAAAGAACTTTACTCTCTTGAACATATAAAAACCAGGGAAATGTTAATCTCGTATTAAGCTGGATTATTCGTTAACATATCACAGCTTTCAGAACCACAAACGCTTTTACATAATTTTTTACCAAAGTTTGTTTGTCCAATACAGACCTGATGTATTGTTCTGTCATCATCAACCCACCAATTAACAAGATAATCAGCAGCATCTAGATCAGAAAATTTTTTCCCTACAATGATACCAAATCTAGAAAAATCATATTGGAAATTATTACTAGAAGCCCCTCCAAAACCCATTAATCCTCCTGTTGTATAGGTTTCCAATCCTGTTTCTTCATATAAATACATCCTATCTTCGGTAACGCTTCCAGCAAGGTAAGCAAGTTTTTCATTTTCTGTAATTTTTTTCAGTATAATGTTTACTTCACCCAAACGGCTTTTTTCAACCGCCATTTGATATTTGGGCAAAGCCACCGCTGATAATATTCCAATAATTAATACAACAACCAGTAATTCTATTAAGGTAAATCCCTGTTTTGTCTTTATCATTTTATTTCTCCTTCATTTTCTGGTTGAGGACATTCGTACACTAAGGCCCCATAACGTACATTATTGATATAAAACGGTTGGAAATAATCGGTATCAATATCCGGATTTTGCCAGCTCTTGGTACGCACCCATACGGTATTTCCCCCCATTTGTTTTGCGCTGGACACTAACCCTTGTCGGATCGTCTCATTCAATCCCAACACAGAATCCGCCAGTCCATTCACATCCGGATTAGCATCTCCCATAACCGCTCCTTTGAACTGACAGTTTGCATCGGGCTGTTGATCCACTAGAGAAATGCCATCTATATTCGTTCCATTCATCGGTACCACTGGAGCTTGCGCTTCCTGCCAAACGGCACAGCCACTTAAACAAAAAACGAAAAAACTCATCATTAAAACAAATTTTTTTGAATTCATCTTTTCCCCCTTGATTGAATAAATTATAGCAAACTCCCTTTTTCTTTTTGCTATGATATGTGATATGAATACGATTTTGATTCTCCTCATCCTTGCCAGTGCGGCTGGGTTAGTAGCTACAACACGCACTCGGGCAGCACAAATTGCGCGAATGGCAAAAACAAACGGATGCCGTTTTGAACGGGAAAAAAATTCCATCACTACCGAACAAACAGCCGGGCGTTTGGAGTTTTTTACACAATATTTCCATCAATATCAAAACGTATGCACCTGTACTGATGAATTTGCGTTTATCCGGGTAGCTGATGATAATATTTATACAGATGACAATCCCAAAACAAAACCCGTTAAATTTACCATCTTCACGGCAGAATTAAAAAGACGGCAGTTCCCGGCCTTAAAAATTGCGCCGATTGATTCTCCCTTTGCGCCCTCCCAATATGCGCTGATGAAAACCAACATCCCGCAAATTGACAGCCGTTACCGCATTCATGCGCCTACACCGGCGGCGGCTTTGGTGCTGACCCCTTTTATTATCGGGCTGTTAAAAACACGCTCCAATATTTATATGGAACTAAACGACAATGCGCTCGTCTATCACGAAAACGCCCAAATGCCGCTTTCGGAATTTCAACAATTTCGTTTCCGGGCCATTCAGATTTTGCACGAATTTGAGAATATAATCATCCGTTTGGACGAAGCCAATCCTTCCACCACCGCCACGTTAGTTTCCAAATCGCAAGATGAAGCAGAGGCACAGGCCGAAGCTATGATGAAAGCCCTTTGCACCGTTCAAAACGAGTCTTCTCCCTCCAAAGGCGGCTGGCGCGGAATTTGGATTATTGTGTTGCTGGCGGTGCTGTTGGGGATATCGCTGTTGTCTTGGCTGGTATTGAATAATTGGATATTCCGTTAGCTTTTTACAAAACCATAAAAACCCGCGCTTTAAAAAACGCGGATTTTTCATATTTCAACAGAACGTTTCCCTACTCTTGGGTAACGCCCAAACTTTTTAAGAACGCTTGGTCGTTATAGGGACGGCCCAAGAACTTTTCCACCATTTCGTTTTCGTCATACACCGTTCCGGGCGTATAGATATATTCGCGAAGGCGCGACCCCAGTTCTTCGTTAAAGAGGCCTTGCTTTTGGAACTCGCCGAAAATATCCTGTGCGATCACCAGCGACCAAGCATACACATAATAACCCACATCATACGGATCGGTAAGAGACATAATATGCCCAAAACTCGCCTGCGGATAAGTGCCTTCGGTCATCTTCATTCCCGTGATATCCCGCATCATTTGGGCATAGAGTTTGGTGGTATCCACCCGTTTATTGGCGGCGTGGGCGGCTACATCAAACTGTCCCAAAAAGTTCTGGCGCAAAAAAGCCGTCGCTTCGCCGGCGTGTTTGGATTTAATCAGCGAATCAATCATTTTCTGCGGCATAGGTTCTCCCGTTTGATAGTGGGCGGAAATCTGCGCCAATACCTCCGGCTGCCAAGCCCAATTTTCCAGCAGTTGGGAGTGCGTTTCAATATAATCCCACGCCACATTATCGCCCGTCAGCGTGGCATACTTGGAAGTGGCCATAGACATTTGCAGCACGTGTCCAAATTCGTGAAATAACGTTTCCACTTCGCTGTGTTCCAATAAAGACGGCACGCCGTTTCCGGCAGGCGTAAAGTTGGCGGCAATGACCACCGAAGGCGTTTGGTAAGATCCGTCGGGCAGTTGGAATCTGTCTACAAAACTCCAAGTGGCGGCGTGGGTATATTTGCCGTTGCGCGGATATAAGTCCATATAGAAATTGGAAATCAGCTCCCCGGTTTTGGCATCTCTAATCTGATAGACCAGCACGTCCTGATGCCACACGGGCAGATCCGTTTTTTCAAACGTAACGCCAAAGAGGTTTCCAAAGATATTAAACATTTCCGCAATGACTTTATCCGCCGGCAGATACTCTTTTATTTTATCGTTGTCCACCTGATAGTATTTTTTCTTATACTCGTTGCTCCAATAGGGCAACTCCCAAGCGGTCATTTCCTTGGCTTTTTTGCCGGTCGTTTCTTCTTTTAATTTCAGATATTCCCGCAGTTCCTGCTGCGCCAGCGGCGTGATTTCTTTTTGTAAATTTTTCAGAAATTTTTGCAACGTCTCGTAATTTTGGGCCATACGAACGGGCAGAACATAATCGGGATACTGTGCATACCCCAGTAACGCGGCCTGTCGGCGTCGCAGCTCCAAGGTGTCTTCCAAGAGCTCGACGTTCTCTTCCCCGCCGCGTCGGGCAAATTTTTCCTGCAGCGCTTTGCGCGCTTTTTCGCTTTTGGCGGACGCCATAAACGGATTATAGTCGGGGTATTTAAGCGTAACGATATATTTCCCGTCTTCGGTGCGCTCCAGGCGGTTGATAAACGTTTCGCCCAATCCGTCCAGCTCCTCGCGCGAAACGATCAGTTCGTCTTGGTAATTATTCAGATTGACGTTATACTGCGTAATTTTTTGAAGCCGCTCGGTATTGAGCCGCGCATATTCGGCGGCGTCTTGGTCGGAGAGCGCCATCCCGGCGCGTTCGTAACGTTCCAGCCATTTGGACAACAGCCGTGCGTCTTCGTGGGAAAGGGAAGGCTGTTGGTCGGCATATTCTTTGAGGGCGCGGTACACGTCTTTCCTAGCGAAAACGGCGGCTTTGGTTTGGCTGCCTTTGGCTTCGAGCCGTGCCGCCGCCGTACGGACATCGGCGTTTTCGTGGAAATAAGCCAAAAGCGACAAATTCTTCGGCACAAACCAATATGCCGTATATGCATTTTCCAACGCTAAAACGGTGTTATTAAAATCACGGTCTTTGGCGGGGATGTTTACCAAAAAATTTAAATTCACGTCCAACTCTTTGGCGGCCTGCGCCTCCAGAGAGGAAATTTCCTGCGGCGTATAGTCAAAACGCAACTGTCCGTCTTTGAACATATCGCCGTATGCGCCGGCAAACGCCGCGCAAGGCAACGTGAAAGCTGCCACACCCATCATCATTTTATTCATAGCTTTATTATAGAAAAAAGCCTGCCCGTCGGACAGTCCCTTTTATAATTTTCACGCGCGCGTACGAATTTCCTATAATATAGATATGGAAAAAGAACAGGACGTTACCGTAGCCAAAAGTGCGGGTTTTTGCCCCGGCGTCAAACGCGCCATAGACAAAGTGCTGGAATTGGAAACCGCCGGCAAAAAACCCGTGTACACGATCGGACCGTTGATACATAATAAACAGGTAACCGATATGCTGGCCGCCAAACAGATTACGTCTATTAATCTGCCGCAGGAAGCGGCCGATAAATCGGGCGTACTGGTCATTCGCGCCCACGGTATTACGCCGCAGTTTCAGCAAGAGGTAGAATCCTGCGGGATGGAAGTGGTGGACGCCACTTGCCCGCTGGTGAAACACGCCCAAAATATCATTTCCAAATTTGCCCAACAAGGCTATCACACCGTGATTGTAGGCGACGGCGGACACGCCGAAGTCATCGGACTGTTGGGATATACCCAAGGGAAAGGAGTGGTCGTTTCCGGGCCGGAAGAAGCCGCCCGGCTGCCGCATTTTGACAAGGTAAACGTCGTTTCCCAGACCACCCAAAAAGAAAGCGTATTTTACGAGACGGCGGAAGAAGTCAAAAAACACGCCGATGAATGCCAGATTTCCAATACCATTTGC
>CALUYP010000011.1 GCA_944325055.1 uncultured Elusimicrobiales bacterium
GGAAATGGTAAAATTTAACCGTCTGATAATGATTCCTTGCCGAGTAATGGGGTATGTATATTTACAAAATCTTGCAAAAATAAAAAAAACGGGATTTATATTGACCGGTCCTGTGAAATTAACAAAAGGCGAAAAAATAACCGGGATGATTTATGCATTGTTTAAAACTTTTTTCTAGCCGTTTGCTGTTGCCTGTGTTGACGATTTTTTTCGTTGCAGTATCTTGTGCGGAGGCGGCGGATAAACAAAACATTTCCTCGTGTTTAGACAAGGGAAAGAAAGAGTTTAACGCCAAAGAATACACAAAATCGAAAAAAACTTTTTTGCGTTGTTTAACCTTGGCTCCGGACAATGTAGACGCGCAACTTTCTCTGGCCGGTTTATTATTAACGCAGGACGATTTAGATGGAGCGGAAAAATATTTTACGGCGGCCACCCGTAATATGAAGCGCACTTCTCCGTATTGGGCATATACCTATTCGATGTTGGGGGATATCGCTTTAAAAAAGCAACAAAATGAAGAAGCGCTTAAATTTTACTCCAAATCATTGGAATATAACGCCGCCAATGTCAATTCGTTGGTGGGAAAAGGCGTTATTGTGGAATATCAAGGAGACAAACAAGGCGCTTCTGAATATTACCGTTCCGCCTTGGCGGTGGAACCGCTTAATTTAATTGCCCGCAAACGATTGATTAACTTAGAGCCGGACTACTTAACCAACGAGGAGATGCTCACTGCTTTAAAACAACGTTATGCGGTAGAACCGGAAAAAAAGGAACTGACGGAAGAAGACCGGGCGTTGTTTGAAAAAATACATCAAGCCGAACAAAGAAGAGGGGTTGATTATTTGAAAAACAAGTATCCTAAAGTGCCTTCTAATTATATTGTTACCTTAAATAAAGGCAGTAATTTTGAGCGGGAAATGCTTACGTTGGAAGGGTTCCAAGCGTTGGAAAAGAGTATCGGACAAGACGCCATCGCGGTTTTTCAAAAAGGAGGCGTTCCTATTCAAGAGGTCTTTGAACTGCGCGATATGAAAGGCGAAAAGATTTTTACAAAAGATTCCACTCTTACGGAAAGCGGCTTTTACGTATACACGGAAGCACTTCAAAACCGAAAAGCGTTTTTGCTGCCGAAAGAATCGGTTCCGCCCACTCAAGCTTTTTTAGCGAAAGTAGCGGCCCGCGTTCAAGAATTGAAAGAGGCCGGTTATGTGGAAATTACCCACTCGGAATATAAGATGATTCAAAACCAAACGAGATGTTCCGATGAAACGCTGCGTTCCAAATTGGGAGTATATGTCCTGCAGGTAAACAAAAACGACCGTCGTTATTTTGTACTGGCGCGCCAAACCAACGATTTGAAAAAAGGAATTCCTTTTTATTACCTTATGTTGGCGCATTCTAAACGAAATCCGAATATACAAGTGCCTTCTAACTCGATGGCGGAAAGCTATTCTTTTTATGGATATACGATTTGCTTAGAAGATGGCAATTTGTTGGAATAGCAATAAGACAATCAAAAAGGCGGGGCTTAAAAACCCCGCCTTTTCTGTTTTCGGCTAAGATTTTTTACCGATCAGCGTTAGGAATTCGTCTTCCGTTAATACGGGTACACCCAGCTCCTGCGCTTTTTTGAGCTTGCTTCCGGCGGCTTCTCCGGCTACAACATAAGCGGTTTTTTGGGATACGCTCCCACTGGCTTTTCCGCCGTATTCTTTGGCCAATAATTCTGCTTGGGAGCGGGTCATTGTTTTCAGCTCGCCGGTAAACACCAACGTTTTTCCTTCCAGAATATTGCCGGCGAGTTCTTTTTTGGGCTGCGTAAAATTCAGTCCCGCCGCGCGCAGGCGTTCTATCTGTTCCTGGGCGCGCGGATTGCGGAAAAAATCATAAATGCTTTTGGATACGATTTCGCCCACTTCGCTGACGCTTTGCAATTCTTCCAAAGAGGCGTTTTTTAAAGCGTCTAAAGTGCGGAAGCGGTCTGCCAGAATTTCGGCGGTTTTCGCGCCGACGAACGCAATGCCCAGCGCAAATAACAAACGGGAAAGCGGTTTTTGTTTGCTGGCTTCGATTGCGTCCAATAGATTTTGGGCTTTTTTATCTTTGAAATTTTCTAAATTGAGTAAATGTAAAAAAGTAAGATTGTAAATATCCGCGAAGTCCGCAATATAATGATTTTCCAACAGTTGATCGGTTACCACATCGCCCAATCCTTCAATATCCATCGCGCCCCGCGAAGCAAAATGCAGCAGGCGCGCGCGCAGCTGCGCCGGGCAAGAAGGGTTGACGCAGTAATAACCCACCTCGTCTGGCTCTTTATAAATGGGCCCCGCGCAGGAGGGACATATTGCCGGAGGCATTATTTCTTGAGTTCCTTTATGTTCGACGACTTTGACTACTTTAGGAATCACTTCTCCGGCGCGTTCGATGATTACGCTGTCGCCCACCCGTATATCCAACCGTTTGATTTCGTCAAAATTATGCAAGGTGGCATTTGAAATGGTTACTCCTCCTACCGCGACCGGCTGCAATTGCGCCACCGGTGTGATGACCCCGCTTCTTCCCACGGAGAACAGGATATGGTTGACGGTGGTAGTGGCTTGGGGCGCTGGATATTTAAAAGCAATCGCCCAGCGGGGGCTTTTAGCGGTAATTCCCAAAATACGTTGGAAATCGAAACGATTTACTTTTACCACCAGTCCGTCTACGTCAAACGGCAGTTGGTGGCGGGAAGATTCAAATTGGTTATAAAAGCGGATGATTTCAGCAATTTGGGTAGTTTGGGTGCGTGCGGGGCAAACAGCGAAACCCCATTGTTTGCACAGATCAATAAAACCGCTGAATGAATCGGCTGCGATGTTGCCGGCGCCAAACGAATGGGCAAAAAATTTAAGCGGACGCCGGGCCGTGGTTTGCGGATCTTTTTGCCGAAGGGAACCGGCGGCTGCGTTACGGGTGTTGGCGAAGGTATTTTCTCCCCGTCCGGCTTGCCGTTGGTTGAGGGAGGCCAGATCCTTTTTTTCCAGATAAACTTCGCCGCGGATTTCCAACAATCCGGCGGGGGCGTTTTCTAATTTTTGTGGAATATTTTTAATGGTACGGGCGTTGGCGGTAATATCTTCACCCACTTTCCCGTCTCCGCGGCTGGCGGCGGTGACCAAGATTCCGTTCTCATAGGTTAAGGAACAGGACACGCCGTCTATTTTGGCTTCGACGACCATTTCAAAATCATTACGTTGTAAACTCTTTTCCGTACGGGCATACCATTCGCGGATATCGTCCGGGGAGTAAGAATTGTCTAAAGAGAGCATGGGAACGGCGTGTCTGACGGGCGAAAAGAGCGCGCCGGCTTGTCCGCCGATTCGTTGGGTGGGGGAATTTTTCGTGCGGTATTGAGGATATTGTTCTTCGAGGTTTTTTAATTGCCGGTAAAGCTCATCATACTGCGTATCGGACAAAATGGGATTGTCCAAATTGTAGTACAGGTTATTATGGTAATTGATCAGCTTTTTAAGCCGTTCAATCTCTTCTTTTGGGTGCATACCGTTATTTACGTTCTTTTTTCAACTGGTCCAATAAACCGTTGATAAATTTGCTGGAGTTTTCGGTAGAATATTTTTTAGCCAGTTCTATCGCCTCGTCGAT
The DNA here is from genome assembly GCA_944325055.1 of uncultured Elusimicrobiales bacterium. Classification (GTDB taxonomy): domain Bacteria; phylum Elusimicrobiota; class Elusimicrobia; order Elusimicrobiales; family Elusimicrobiaceae; genus Avelusimicrobium. The sequence goes on from CALUYP010000011.1 coordinate 3,652, forward strand.
GATTGCAGGCACGGGTGTTTTCTGCGGGCTGAATACCATTTCATAGGTGGCCATACGCAGAATCGAGCGGTCTACGGCGGACATGCGGGAGATCGTCCAGTTTTTGGCGTACGCGGAAACGATTTTATCTATTTCTTTCAGATGTTCAGTCGTGCCGTTTACCAGCTCTTCACAGAAAGGAAAACAATCCCCCAATTCTTTTTTGAATCCCGCCGCATATTGGGCGATGGTGTTTTGCTGGGAGTCTTTGGCGCTGTCGGCGTAATAAAGGGATTGCAGTGCACATTCCCGGGCCATTCTTCGGTTACTCATTTTATCCCCTTAAAATGAAAAGATAATTAAAACCATATAGATTTTAGCAAATTTCCGGCGTCCTTGCAGAGAGCTTGACGAATGTAAAAAAGCGTCATACTAATAATTTTTTATACTGGTTTAAACCGTTTTTTTGTGTTAAGATAAAAAAGCTTCAATAACATTTAAAGGAAAAAGAGGTGTTTAAGAGATGAAAAAAATCAGTTTATGGATGGCGGCTGTTTTGTTATTTGTCCAGCCGTCTTTTGGGGAAAGAATGCAAACCGTCGAAGGATATGGACGGTATGTCTCGCGCAATATAGAGCAGCTGCCTGCATTTACTGCGGTAGAAGTGCGGGGCGATGCGGAAGTGGATTTTATGCAACATTCCAACGCGATGGTTACCGTCAGCGGGCGTGAGAATCTGGTCTCCTTTTCCGACGTGCGAGTAGAAAACGGCGTATTGATCATCGGCTTTAACCGGCCGGTTTATATTCGGGGAGAACATCATTTGCGGGTGTCGGTGAGTGCCCCGGAACTCAGCGCCGTGTCGGTTAGCCAAGGAGGAGAATTAGAAGTGCGGGGATCGTTGGACGCAGCGCATTTAAAGTTAACGGCTATGCAGGATGGTGAAATTTCAATAGATTATGTGCAAGCCAATGTGATAGAAATTTCCGCTTCCGGCCGTTCGGAAATTGAATTAAACCGCATGCATGTGCAACGCGTCAACGCGGAAGCGTCTGACCGGGCGGATATTGATTTATCCGGCATGGCGGATTCAGCGACGTTGGTTAATAACGGATCCGGTGAAATAGACGCCGATGATTTGCGCGTGATTACCGCGTACGCCACCACGAACGCTTCCGGGGACATCAAAGTCTATGCTTCAGACGCCTTATACGCCCAAGCCAACGGGCGCGGCAAAATCGAGTATAAGGGGTATCCGGCTACCGTTAAAAAAGAAGGAAACGCCAAAAAGATTATGCGGGACCGCGAACACGATTACGAAGATTAACGGAGTGATAAAAAGGGTTCTATAGAAGGATCTCTTTTTGTTGAATTTCACCCCCCGGCTAAGCCGGGGGTTATTTATAGCGTGCAAAATGAAAAGAGAAATTCTATAATACAAAAATGAAAAAAATCTTTGTTTTGATGATACCTGTTTTTTGTTTAGCGGCTTGTTCGTCCATGCCGGATCAGCGTTTTGTCGGGGCGGACTCAGACGCCCATGGCTGTATTGCTTCGGCTGGGTATACGTGGAGTGAGGCGCGTCAAAACTGTATTCGGGTATGGAAGGACGCTATCCGGTTGGATTCCGTCGCCCAAGACAAAACCGTGGCATACATTGTTTTGTCTGAAGATGGAACGCTGGCGGAAATATTTTTGACGGTTCAAACGAAACCGGTCTTGCTCAAACGGGCTTTTTCCCAAGATGGTCCTTTTTGGAAAGGGACGTATTCTCCTTGGTTGTTAAAGCGGCTGGCGCAGGGCTGGCGGTTGTATAACGGGGACCGCTTGCTGTATAGCGCAGCTAATCCGTAATGGGATTGACAGCTTTTCAGAGAAGTTGGTATAATAAAAATGTTCCTGGAAAAGGGACTATTTTTTTGAAAGAACAAATAAATGGTTAGATTTGATACCAAAAGAGAGTATAAAAAAGATCTCTATCGCAGAAACCAAAACATTCGCGTTGCGGAAGTAAGAGTTATCAACTCCGACGGTGCGATGATTGGAATAATGCCGGTGGCGCAAGCAGTGGCCCTGGCTAAAGAACAAGAGTTGGACTTGGTGGAAATTTCACCCAACGCCCAGCCTCCTGTGTGTAAGATACTCGATTACAACCGGTATGTTTACGAACAGGGAAAGAAAGCGGCGGAAGCCAAAAAGAAACAAGCCAAAGTAACTTTAAAAGAGTTGCGCATTAAATCGCGTATCGCTCCGCATGATCTGGACGTAAAAATCCGCCAGATAGAAGAGTTTCTCCGCAAAAAGGATATGGTGCGTTTCGTAGTGGTGTTCCATGGCCGCGAAAACCAGCACAAGGATATTGGCATCCAGATTTTAAATGATACGGCCAAACGCTTGGCGGATTTGGCCAATGTGGACGGCGGACTGCAATCCATGGGTAACCGGATGTCGATGACGTTTGTGCCCAAAAACTAAAAGATTTTTAGGTTCTTTTTAGTGTACTGTGAGCGGGGCTTGACCGGCTCCCGGCGCAGGTTGTTCGGAAAAAGAACTAATTAAACAGAGGTGCTATAGAAATGCCCAAATTAAAAAACCACAGCGGCGGTAAAAAACGTTTTAGAAAAACCGCCACGGGTAAATTTACCCACAGAAAAGCCGGCAGAAAACACTTGCTTACACCTGTTTCTGCCTCCCGGAAGCACGAAACCAGAAAGACCGGCGTGATTACGCCCGAGTCCAACAAAGGGAAGATTTTGGAAAAATATCTCCCGATGGCTAAATAAGAGGTTAGAAACATGAGAATTAAATTCAGCGTTCCCAGACACGCAAGAAAGAAAAAAGTATTAAAAAGAGCCAGCGGCTATTATGGAGATAAATCCCGCCGCTTGCGCATGGCCACCCAGCAGCTGGATAAATCCGGCGTACACGCTTATGTCGGCCGCAAAGACAAAAAAACCACTTACCGCCAGTTGTGGATTACCCGCATCAATGCCGCGGTAAGGGAGGAAGGCTTGTCTTATTCCAAATTCATCAGCGGGCTGGCTAAAGCCAACATTACGCTCAACCGCAAAATGTTGTCTGAAATGGCCATTAAAGACCCCGTTTCTTTCAAGAAACTGGTGGATGTAGTCAAAGCAGCCTAGTTTTAATAAAGAACCTCTCTCTTTTTAGAGAGGGGTTCTCATATGGATCTATGACGGTCAACCTCAGGCGTGAGCTTGGGGATTTTCATTTTATGCAGAACCCCCGGTTTAAACGCCGGGGGTTCTGTTTTAACAACTCCCAAAAAAGGGCATTATCTGCGCAGTTGTTTAATACTTGATGTATTCTGAAGGAGCAGTTCGTTAATTTGGGCGTCCTGTTCTTGTAATAATTTTTGTTGTGCGGCAAGATAGGAGGCAAGGTTTATGCTTTGTTCGGCAGCTTTTTTTAATTGACTTTCTGTGTTAGAGGTAATTAAAAAAGCTTGATATTTTACATTGTTGCCGAAGGTAGCATTAATATCGGATAAAGTATTTTGGTTGGACAGCAGGACTTCTTCCAAAGACGTTTTCATTTGGATACGGTCTTGCAAGGGCGCTTTTCCGGGCAAAGCTTCGGTGTCCAGCGTTACTTCCATAATTTGGGGGAGGTTATTTGACGCAGGTTGTGTTTGAGGGTTATTTTGCCCTTTTAGGCTGCGCTGCGGAACCTTTTCATCAGATAAAGGAGACGGCCTGAAAATTTTATTTTGGGTCCTATTTTGAGCCGTCCAATTCGCATATTGTTTCATCCAAAACAGGCGAATCTGCTGTTCTTGTTCTTTTGAGACGCAACCGCTTGATAATAAAACGGCAGTTAGAGAAAATAAAATTAATTTTTTCATAAAGATTTATTTTCCAAAATATAACAAATTTATTTCAATCCGTACAATGCTTTTGTATTGCGGACGGTTATTTCGGCTAATTGCGCTAAGGGCATATTCAGATAATCAGCGATAAATTGGGCAATCGCCGGAATATTGGACGGATCGTTTCGTTGGCCGCGTTTTCCTTGAGGGGAAAGATACGGGCAATCCGTTTCCAAAATAATTTTATCCGCACCCGCTTTTTTGACCGCCTCACGGATATATTCGTTTTTTTTATAGGTAAAACAACCATTGATTCCCAGTAACATCCCCATATCCAAGGCCCGCTTGGCTTCTTCGTAACGGGCGCAAAAGCAATGCAGTACACCGGGATACCGGGTGGAGGAGGCCCCATTCCAGTTATGTTTTAAAGCGTGGAAACAATCCTCGTAGGCAGCGTAATCTTCTCCTTCTCGTCGTACGTGCAAAACAATCGGTTTATTTGTTTTGTTGGCCAGTGTAAGCATTTGTGAAAAAGTTTCCAGTTGTTTTTCTTTACTGGTCCATTCAAAGCACGTATAATCCAGTCCAATTTCTCCCACGGCCACATTGCGTGGATCAGACAGCAAGGTATTTAGTTGTTTTAAGGAATCTGCATTTATTTTACAGGCATATTCCGGGTGGACTCCTAATACGGCCCGAACGGAGGAGGGATATTTGTCAACCAGCTCTAAAGCAGGTTTCCATTCTTCAGCAGAACAACCTATTTCTACATTTAAAATTACGCCTGCTTGGGGAACCTTGCGGGAGATGATTTCATCTCGGTCCAAGTCAAAAGCGGGATCGTTTAAATGAGTGTGGGAATCGATAAATTGCATAATTATATTGTAGCTTTTCTCGGTTTATTCCGCTACGGCAAACAAAAACTAATCTAAAAAGGGGCTTGCTCTTTGCCGCGAGGGTTTCTATATTGGAAAAGACGTTTTGCTCTTTTAAAATCGATATTTCCAACGGTGCGATTGGTTTCAAAATTAGCAGTCTAAAAAAGGGGTTGACAAAAATAAAATAATTGCATATAATTTTAGCAGTGAGAGTTAAAGAGTGCTAAAATAAACCCTAATGCTCCGAAGGTTCTCCTAGGAAAAAGATATGAGAATTTTAAAACCGGAAATTGCCAAAGCCCGTAAAGAAAAAATCCTGCGTTGGGTTGTCCAGCAGTTTGTGGAAACTCGCCGCCCGGTGGGTTCACAAATGATTGCAGAAGGCGCGTTGCAGGATGTGTCCAGCGCCACCATCCGCAACATTATGAAGGAACTGGAAGAAGAAGGGTATTTGTATCAGCCGCATACTTCCGGTGGGCGTATTCCTACGGATAAAGCGTACCGGTATTATGTAGATTATTTATCCAATGTGCAGAAAATGGCTGCCCGCGAACGGCAGCGTATAGAGGAACAATATGATGCGCGCGTGAACGAAGTGGATAATATGCTGGTGCAAACTTCGCGTTTGTTGGCGATGTTGTCTGGAGCGGCGGGTTTTGTCTATACGGCGCACGTAGAAGACCAGCGGGTACAGCGGCTGGATTTTATTCCGGTGGCGCCGGGGATGATTTTGGCGGTCTTGGTCACGCAAGCTGGAGCGGTGCGGCATTGGCCGGTGCGAACGGGATATGTGATTCCCCCGGCGCGTTTGAGAGTACTCAGCCGGTTTATTAATGAAGAAATAGCCGGATTAACTTTGGCGCAGGCGCGCCAAGTATTATGGCAGCACATCCATTCGGGCCACCGCGAGATTTCGGATATGGCGGATTTGGCCACGCAAGTTTTAAAAGATATTGAACGGCCGCAGACGGGCGCGGATGAGCTGTATGTAGAAGGAATCGGACGCCTGCTGGAAAATACGACGCAGGAAGATTATGAAGATTTGAAACAGATGATGCGCGTAGTAGAAGAGCGCGAACGTTTTTCCTCGTTGTTAAACGAGAAAATGACGGATATGGAGAAATCCAATCAAAAGCTCAATGTCAGCATTGGCAGCGAGAACGAGTTGAAGGAACTGCAAAATCTCAGTATTGTTTCCACGGCGTGCCGAGTGGGGGATAAAACCGTAGGGATGTTGGGGATTATCGGTCCGAAACATATGGAGTATACCAGAGTGATGTCCTTGGTGAACTTCATTGGGGATTTGCTGGAAGCGTCCATGAAGAATTGGACGGCTTTGCCTTCGGGGGACGAAAACGATTATGAGTAAGAAACATCAGCATAAACACGGCGGCGCGGAAACGCCCGCCGAAGAATTGGACGAAAAAGACTTGCCGGAAGTAAGCGAACCGGACATTGAAGTACAGCCGGAAGACGAATCCGTGCAAGAAAAAAAGCCCGATTATTATGAACAGCTGGTTCGTTTGAGCGCGGATTTTGACAATTACCGCAAACGCACCGAGCGCGAAAAAGCTTCGTTCTTGGCTTACGGCAAGAAGCAATTTGCGGAAAAACTGCTTCCCGCCTATGAAGTGCTTTTGCGTCAACGCGCGGAGCTGGCGAAAGAAGAAGATAAAGGAGAATGCACCGCTTCGTTAAAAGCCGTGAAAGACGGACTAAATATGGTTTTTGCGGAGTTGGAGAAAGCTTTCAAAGCCGAAGGGATTGAACATATGGATGTATTGGACAAACCCTATGATCCGGCAACACAAGAAGTAGTCGCGATGATTCCGTCGAGTGAAGATCAAGACGGACTGGTACTGCAAGAAGTACAAATGGGATTTACGATGGACGGCAAAGTACTGCGCCCGGCGCGGGTGATTGTCGGTCAACACGCGGAAGGGTAACTCCTGTTCCGCCCAATGGGGTAAAATTTTTTGATTTCACAAGGAGAAATAAAGTATGGCTAAAATTATCGGTATTGACTTGGGAACTTCCAACACCGCCGCGGCGGTAATGGAAGGAGGCAGAGGAACGATTATTCCGTCTGCCGAAGGAAGCTCTATCGGCGGGAAAGCGTTTCCGTCGTATGTGGCTTTTACCAAAGACGGACAGCGTTTGGTGGGCGAACCGGCTCGCCGGCAGGCGATTGCCAACCCGGAAGGCACGGTAACGGCTTTCAAACGCAAAATGGGGGAAAACTATAAATACAATTTGCGCGGGCAGGAATTTACGCCGCAGCAGCTGTCGGCTTTCATCTTGCAGAAAGTGAAAAAAGACGCCGAAGCTTTTTTGGGCGAGCCGGTGGAAAAAGCCGTTATCACGGTGCCCGCTTATTTTAACGACAACCAGCGCCAGGCCACCAAAGACGCCGGCCGCATCGCGGGATTGGATGTGGTGCGCTTGGTAAACGAACCGACGGCCGCCGCGTTGGCTTTCGGTATTGATAAAGCCGGCAAAGAACAAAAAGTAATGGTCTTTGACTTGGGCGGCGGTACGCTCGATGTTACCATTATGGAAATGGGGAAAGAAGGTACGTTTGACGTGCTTTCCACTTCCGGCGACACGCAGTTGGGCGGTACGGATATGGATAACGCCATCATTCAGTGGATGGTGGACGAATTCCGCAAGCAGACCGGGATTGATCTGTCGCAAGACAAGCAAGCCCAACAGCGCCTTAAAGACGCGGCCGAAAAAGCCAAAATTGAACTCTCTACCACAATGGAAACGGATATCAACCTGCCGTTTATCTCCGCCGGTGCGGATGGTCCGAAACACTTGGAACTCAAATTATCCCGCGCCAAACTGGAAAGCTTGGTGGACGATATCGTCAAACGCTGCGGCAAATCGGTCAACCAGGCCTTGTCCGACGCGAATTTGAGTGCTTCTCAAATTGACCGCATCATCTTGGTAGGCGGCCCGACCCGTATGCCGATCGTGCAGAAATACGTGGAAGACTTGGTCGGCAAAAAGATTGAACGCGGCATTGACCCGATGGAATGCGTGGCGATTGGTGCGGCTGTGCAGGCCGGTATTTTGACGGGCGACGTCAAAGACGTACTTTTGTTGGACGTAACGCCGCTGTCTTTGGGATTGGAAACGTTGGGAGGCGTCTGCACGCGCCTTATTGAACGCAACACCACAATCCCGGTGCGCAAAACGCAGATTTTCTCTACGGCTTCGGACAATCAGCCGGCCGTAACCATCAACGTTTTGCAAGGGGAACGCCCGATGGCCAAAGACAACGTCCCGCTGGGCAAGTTTGACCTGGACGGCATTCCGCCGGCTCCGCGCGGCGTACCACAGATTGAAGTTACCTTTGATATTGACGCCAACGGTATTTTAAACGTTTCCGCCAAAGATCTGGGTACAAACAAAGAACAGCACATTACGATCAGCTCGCCCAATAAGCTCAGTGATACGGAAGTGGAAAAATTTGTCAAAGACGCGGAAAAATTCGCGGAAGAAGACAAAAAACACAAAGAACTCATTGAAGCCAAAAACCAAGGCGACAGCGTGCTCTACCAGACGGAAAAATCGCTGAAGGAATACGGCGATAAAGTGTCTCAGGATGACCGCTTGGCCATTGACCGCGCTTTGGGCGACCTCAAAGACGCCCTTAAAGGCGACGACGCGGCCAAGATTAAATCCGCCACGGACGCGGCCTTGCAGGCCGGCCAGAAACTGGGCGAAGCAATGTATAAAGACGCCCAGGCCAAACAACAGGCTCAAGCCGGAGCGCAAGCCGGCGCTCAGCCTGGCCCGGACGCCAACGCCCAAGCCGGTGCTGCCAATAATGGCGGCAAGGATGACGTGGTAGAAGCCGAAGTGGTGGATAAATAAGTTTGGGTGATAAATCCGAAAAGGGGCTGGTATATCCGGCCCCTTTTTTATGGTAGATATCCAGTATGGAGAATTTATAAACAAAGGGTTTACATTATAGAATTATTGGCATTTTAGTGTCTGTTTGTATTCCTTGTTCCTCGCTTTTTAGCGGGGGTTTTATTTTTAGGGAAGCAAATAAATCCGCCTAGCGGCAAGAATGTTAATAAATATCCGGTCTGTCTTTGAAAGGGCCGTAGCGCTTTGCGTCCCGGGTCTGTTTTATAAAATGCTCCAAAGTTTTTTTGTATAGTGCGGGGCGGTTCATCCGGCGGATTATATAATCCAGACGTATGCGCTGATAATGCGGGGGAAATGCGCAAAAGTGCTTCCAAACCAGGCTATCTTTTTTAAGCTCTTGTAACAGAAGGGGAGGAATAACAAACGTATTTGGGTTTAGATCTGGCAGTGTTTTTAACCCGGCAGGGGTCATCATTCCTTTATTTAGTGCCAAACGAGCAAGATGTTTATTTAATTCACTCCAAGAACTGGCAGCGGAACGAGGAGTCCAGCGTTGACAGGAAAATGTTTCGTCAAACTTGCGTCGCTGTCCGTCGATCCATCCGAAACAAATCGCTTCTTGCACAGCGTCAGCGTAGGCTATGCTGGGCAAATGGGTGTCTTTATGTGGATAGAGAAGCCAGACCTCTTTTTTATTTTGATGATTTTGGCTAAGCCATAAACGCCAGTCTTCTCTTGTATGGGGGTAAAACGTTTCCGTAATTGGAAGCATAGCAACATTATAATAAAACCGTTATGCCAGCGCAACAAACAGACAGATGTTTAATTTTCATAAAACCGGACTGCAATCCCGGGGATAAATAAGCCGAAGTACACATTAAAAAGAAAACGAGTCGTTGTCTTCTTTGTTCGACCCGCAAAACGCCCAATGTATGACCCATATGGGCACGAAGACGTTTCCGGAAAGGGTGCATTTTTACTTTTAACTGCTTAAAAAGTAAAATAACCATATGCCCCAGTATTTTGCAGACATCAAAGAAACCGAATTTTTTTTAATGGACGCGGAAGCCCACCACGCCACCGCGGTAGCGCGGCATAAGGAAGGGGACGAAATCCGCGTATTTGACGGCACGGGCCGCCAATATATGGCGCGCATAGACCGGATTCAAAAGAAATTTGTCCGCGGTACGTTATTAAAACCGTGTAGCGTGCGCCGTCCGGAACTGGAGCTGGAACTTTGCTTTGCTCCCAATTCCCGTACGGGGCTGGAAGACGTGCTGGACAAATGCACGCAGCTGGGCGTAGCGGCGTTCCGTCCGATTGTAACCGAGCGCAGTGAATATGACGTGCTTAAAAAATGGGACGGCAAAAACGACCGCTGGACTCAAATTATGATTGCGGCCTGCAAACAGTGCGATACGCCGTTTGTGCCGGCTATTTTGCCGCCGCTAAAATTTTCGGAAGCGCTGCTGCAGGATATCCCTTCCTTAATTGCTTATGAAGCCGAAGAAACGCATAGCTTGGCGTGGGGACAGGAAAAACTGGGACGCCCAAAACGGCTGCGTGTGTATGTCGGTCCGGCCGGCGGCTGGACGGACGAAGAAATTGTCATCGCCGCCCAATACAACGTACTGCCCGTTACGCTGGGCGTCAATATTCTACGTGCGGAAACGGCGTGTATAGCCGTAGCCGCCAAGCTGTTATAATGACTACTTTTTTTATTAAAACCTTTGGCTGTCGGGTCAATCAGGTAGAAAGCCAGGCGCTGCTGGAACAGTTTCTGCGCAGCGGATTCACCCCGTCCGATTCGTTTGAAACGGCGGAGATCTGTCTGCTCAATACCTGTACGGTTACTCATCAGGCCGATAAAGACGTGGAAAAACAGATCCGCCAGATTTTGCGCCGCAACCCCAAGGCGCGGCTGGTGCTGACGGGCTGTTATGCGGCGGCGCACGAAAGGCCGCGCGCGAAAAATTTCCGCAGGCGGAAATTATCGGCAAATATGATTTGGGGAAAGCCCTTTTTAACGTGCCGGATATCTGCTGGACGGTGTCCGGCCACGAAGGACACAGCCGCGCGTTTATCAAAATTCAAGACGGGTGCGACTGCTTCTGCTCCTATTGCATTGTTCCCTATGCGCGGCCCGTTAAGCGTTCCAAACCGCTGAAAGACGTATTAAGCGAAATCCAAACCTTGGTGCAAAAAGGCTTTGCCGAAATCGTGCTGACGGGAATTAATATCGGCAATTATGTATGTCCCGAAACCGATACGGATTTAGCCGGGTTATGCGAGCAGATCGCGGCTTTGCCGGGGTGTTTCCGCATACGGTTTTCTTCTATTGAGCTGCAAACGGTTACGGAGGGAATTATCCGTCAAATGGCCTTACGCCCAGATCGGTTTTGCAATTATTTTCATTTGCCGCTGCAAGCCGGCTGCGATAAAATCTTAAAAGATATGAACCGCCATTACGATACGGCGGCTTACCGCGCCCGCGTGGCGGATTTGCGGCAACAGGTGCCGCAGATTGGTATTTTTGCCGATGTTATTGCCGGATATCCCACCGAAACGGAAGCCGATTTTGAAGCGACGGTTTCTTTTATCCGGGAAGTGAAACTGGCCGGACTTCACGTATTTAGCTATTCTCCCCGCCCGGGTACGCCGGCGGCCGCTTTGAAACAATTGCCGCCCGAAGTAATCAAACGCCGTTCGGACGCGTTGCGCGCCTTGGACAAAGAACTCCGCGCCGCTTTTGCCGCTTCGTTGGCAGGGACGGAACAGGAAGTTTTTGTAGAGGAACACAAACAAGGGCGTCCTCACGGCATTACTTCTAATTTTCAACCAACGGTATTGGAAACGAATCAACCGTGCCGCGGATTGATACGCGTGCGGATTACCGGGGCGGAAGGGGCTGTCTGCCTGGCTAAACCGATTTAGTCTTGTATGGCGGCCGTTTGCCGGCAATTGTCTGTTTGTTGGAAAATGCTACAATATATCTAATGCCCCGCCTAGGCAGGAAGTGCCAACATTTCCGCTTTGCAGGTTGGGCGGATTATTGGTATAATATACATATAATTTGTTCCTGACTAGTCATTAACAAGTTAGATTCTTTTTAGGCAAGAGTAGATAAAACAATGGTAGCCAAAAAAAATCTGTGTGTACTCATCCTAGCGGCCGGCAAAGGCACTCGGATGAAATCCCCTCTCCCCAAACCTTTGCATATCGTTTGCGGGCTTCCTATTATCGCACATATTTTGAAAGCGGCCCAAGCATTGGGACCAGCCGCTATTGGCATTGTAGTAGGGCATGAAGCCGAACTGGTGGTAAAAACCATTCAGACAAATTTGTCCGAATGGGGAATTACGGCGCCGGTAGTGTTTGTGCATCAAACGGATTTGTCCGGCTCTGCTTCTGCGGTGAAAGCGGCTGCGCCGCTCTTGCAAAAATTCAAAACAGTAATGGTGTTAAACGGGGATACGCCGCTCTTAAAACCCGGATCTTTGGCGCGCATGGCGGAAGTGTTTGAACAAAATGAAGCCGGCGCACTGGTGCTGGGGGTAACGGTACCCGATCCAAGCGGGTATGGACGGATTATCCGCGCTCAAGACGGCTCCTTTGAAAACATCGTAGAAGACGCGGATGCCGATGAAGAAACAAAACAAATAGCCGAAATTAACAGCGGGATGTATGTTTTTAATTCCAAATCTCTTCAAACGGCGCTGAGCCAGCTGACTCCGCAAGGCCCGAAACGCGAGTATTATTTAACCGATACGCTGGCGTTAATCAAACAAATGAATCAGTTCGTGTTGGTTTTTGCGGGAAAAGATTACCAGCAGGCGTTGGGTATCAACAGTAAAGCGCAATTGGCCGAAGCGGAACAAATTATGCGCGACCGGGTGGCTTGTGAACTGATGGATGCAGGCGTTACGCTGGTGCGTCCCAAAGAGGTGTATATTGATCCGGGTGTCCAGATTGGCGTCGATACGCGTATTTGTCCCGGTTGTTATATTTGCGGGAAAACGGTCATTGGCAAAAATTGCGAGATAGAAGGCAATGTCTATATCAAGGATTCCGTGATTGGCGATAATGTCACTATTAAAATGGGAAC
>CALUYP010000012.1 GCA_944325055.1 uncultured Elusimicrobiales bacterium
CTGGAAATTATTTTTTCTTTTGGTCTTTCAGCGCCAAATATCCCATTAGGCGGTAAATTAATTTAGCGGTATTAAATTCCGTAATGGTATCGGCTTTTCGCTGGCAGGCTTCCACTACGTCCACCGCCACGATTTTTTTATGTTTGATGACTTCGCGGAACAGATCCAACGCTTCATACCACATAAATCCGCCGGGCTGTGGGGTGCCGGTTGCCGGGATGACGGAGGGATCAAACCCGTCCACGTCAATCGTGATATAGACGGTATCCGTTAATTTCTTAAGCACTTGCGGGATCAGTTTTTTGATATCGCGGTTTTCGTGCATTAAAAAAGTGGTCACTTTACCGGCGTTGCAGTATTGTTTTTCTTCGCTGGCCACACTGCGGATGCCCACCTGCACAACCGGTACCTGGCGGGAAGCCGGATATAACGCGCACGCGTGGCTTTTGGGAGTACCTTCAAAGGTTTCGCGCAAATCGGCGTGTGCATCAAAATGCAGAATGCTCAAATTTTTATATTTTTCGATATACGGCTGCGCCAAAGCTTGGGTGACCGTATGTTCTCCGCCGATATAGAAAGGGATGGCTTTGTATTGCATTAGTTTGCGGACGGTTTTATCCATATTTTTAAAAACCGTATTGGTGGAACCTTTGCAGTTAACGGCCGGCTGGGTATTGATGCCTAGCTCCCAAGTTTCGGTTTTGGTTTCTTCGTCCCAAAGTTCAATCTGGGTGGAAGCTTCGATGACGGCAGCGGGTCCTTTGGCGGTCCCATGTCCGTAGCAGACCGTTTTTTCAAACGGTACGGGCACGACCACGAATTTAGAAAGGGGCAGAGAGCTGTATTGGCTCTCTAGCCCCATAAACTTATCGGTTTGTACGTTGTCGCTCACAATAATTCCGGAGTTATTTGACAAACACGGCCGCCGCTATAACGGTGGTCCAAAGCCCTTCCACACAGATGGCGGACTGGGTGATATTGGTAGTGCGGACAATTTTACCGCTCATTTTCCAGATTTCTTCTTTCTGGTCCCAAGTGGTATTATTGTCGAATTCGATGCCCAGCGTAGTGGAGAGCATCAACGCAGCCAAGTCTTCCGCATAATCGCCGGCTTGTTTGTCGGTTTCGCCGAAGCTGTGGTGTTCGGAAATATATCCGTGCGTTTTCTTTCCTTCTTTCGGGATAGCCAACCCCACCGAAGCGGAAATCAAGCGGCGGTATTCGTTGCTGGTATTTCTGCTGATGACGCAATGCAGAATTTGGCCCGGATGTAACTCTTTAAGCCCTTTGGATATGGGCACGGTTTTGCAGCCGGGAGGGAAGATGCTGGACACAGGCACCAAGTTGAAGCTGGCGATTTTGGCGTCTCTCAACGCTTCTTCAAAGCTGGCCAGTTTTTCTTTGTGTCTGCCGATTCCTTTGGTAAGGAATATCTCTTTGGGTACAAAGGCTTCGTACATTTTTATTTTTCCACTAATTCCTTGATGTGAATTAATATAATATAAATTATAACAAATAACCAAAAGAAAAAGGAGTTTGATTACCGTTATAATCCGAGTCCTTTTACCGGTTGTCCGCTTGGCGGAAAAACCGATACAATAAGAGTGTAATATATTCATATGAAAAAAACAAAAATTCTTTTAGTTACGGTCTTTTTTCTAACCGCGACGGGAGTGTATGGTATGGCAGATATGTTTAGAAACGGCGTGTTGCACTTTGATTATAAGGCGGAGGAATTGGTCCCGGCCGAAGCCGCGGCGCGTGTGCAACTGGAAAAAGATTTGGCGGCGATAGTAGCTCTCCCCGCGCAGCAGCGCACCTTTGAAAACACTATTCTGGCCTACGAACGCGCTTTTGACGATTACGGCAATGCGCTTGGCATGAGCGGATTTTTGTCTTACGTGTCCACCGATAAAAATTTCCGCGACGCGGCGCTTGCCCTGCAAATGCAGATCAGCCAGTATATGGTGGACGTGGCCAGCCGCAGCGACATATACCGCGCAATCCGAGAATATACGGACACCAACCCCCAATTAGATCCCGTGCAAGCCAAACTGGTCAAAGAAATGCTGATTGGTTTTAAAAACAGCGGGTTGGAACTAAGCGACGAAGACTTGGAAAAATTCAAAACGCTTAACAAACAAAAAGCCGAATATATTATTAAGTTTGATAAAAACATCCAAGAATATAAAGATCCGTTGATTGTTACGCGTGAACAACTCCAGGGTTTAGGGAATGATTATATTGAAAAATTGGAAAAAACCGAAGACGGCAAATATTTGGTTACCTTAGATTATCCCGACTATGTTCCTTTCATGCTCAACGCCGACGACGAAGAAGCCCGCAAAGCCTTGGAATTTAAATACAACCGCCGCGGCGGCGAAGAAAATGTGGAACTGCTGGAAAAAACGCTGGATCTGCGCCGGCAAATTGCCCAGCTGCTCGGATATGAAAATCACGCTCAACTGAAGCTGGAAGACCGTATGG
Organism: uncultured Elusimicrobiales bacterium; assembly: GCA_944325055.1. Lineage (GTDB taxonomy): Bacteria > Elusimicrobiota > Elusimicrobia > Elusimicrobiales > Elusimicrobiaceae > Avelusimicrobium. The sequence goes on from CALUYP010000012.1 coordinate 2,488, forward strand.
CCAAAGATCCTCAAACGGTAACCCAATTTTTAAAAGATTTGCAGAAGAAATTAAAACCGCTTGCCAAAAAAGAAGACAAAGAAATGATTGCTTATAAAAACGGCAAAACAGGCAAAAAAAGCCGTACGCTTTATTCGTGGGAAAGCGGATATTGGAGCAATAAATACCGCAAAGAAAATTTAGAGTTGGACAGTGAAAAAATAAAAGAGTATTTTCCTTCGCAGGTAGTGATTGACGGAATGCTCGACTTGTTTGGCGGCGTATTCGGCATTTCGTTTGAGCCGGTGGACATCCCCGTATGGCATCCGGACGTAAAGGCGTTTCAAATTAAAGACCGCGCCAGCGGAGAGCTGATTGCTTATTTCTATATGGATTTGTATCCGCGCGAAGGCAAGTACAAACACGCCGCCTGCTTTGGCTTGGTGGAAGGGGAAGAGAAAAAAGACGGTACCTATCAGATACCGTTTGTGGCGATTGTAGCCAATATGAATAAACCTTCTGCGGCAACGCCTTCTTTGTTGAAGCACAGCGAAGTGGAAACGCTGTTCCACGAGTTTGGACACGTGCTGCATAATGCTTTAACCAAATCCAAGTATTCTGCTTTTTCGGGGACAAACGTCAGTTGGGATTTCGTAGAAACGCCCAGTCAAATGTTGGAACGCTGGGCGTGGAACCCGCAAGTGCTTAAAAAAATCAGCAAGCACTATAAAACGGGCGAACCGCTGCCGGACGAATTGATTAAGCGAATGGTTGCGGCCAAGAATTTTGGTTCGGGCGGCACGTATCTGCGGCAGGACTTTTTCGCCCAATATGATATGACGCTCCACACCGCTAAATCTACACCGGATACGACGAAACTCTATTTCGATTTAACCAAAAAAATCCGCGGACTGCCGCTTACCAAGGGTACGATACCACAGGCGTCATTCGGTCATATTATGGGCGGATATGATGCCGGCTATTATGGGTATTTATGGTCGGAAGTGATTGCGGAGGATTTTTTTGGCGAATTTGAAAAGAACGGCATTTTCAACTCGGAAACGGGGTTAAAATTCCGCCGTGAGATATTGGAAAAAGGCGGGACGGTAGAGGAAGAAAAAATGGTGGAGAATTTCTTAGGCCGTCCGGCGGAGATGGGGCCGTTTCTCAAATCAATTGGTCTAAACGGGGAGGCTTTATGAGCGTAGTGATTGGAATTGATGTTGGAGGATCTACCACTAAAATTGTCGGTTATACCGATAAAGGGAAGTTGATTTCTATGCTCAAAGTGGAAGCGGCCGATCCGTTGACGTCCGCTTATGGCGCGTTGGGGAAATTTATTAATGAAAACGGATTGTCTTTACAAGACGTGCGTCAGATTATTTTAACGGGGGTGGGATCTTCCCTTTTTAAAAAGGATATTTATGGGATAGCCACTTCTCAAGTAGACGAGTTTAAAGCGATTGGTTTAGGGGGGCTGGCTTTATCGGGCAAACAGGAAGGGCTGATTGTCAGCATGGGTACCGGTACCGCTTTTGTGCGTGCGGGGAAGGACGGCATTCGACATATCGGCGGATCGGGAGTAGGGGGCGGAACCGTGCTGGGTTTATGCGGTAAATTATGTGGTGCTTCTTCGTTTAAAACCATTGTGGAAATGGAGGAAGAAGGCGGACAATTAAACCGCGTCGATTTAAATATTGGCGATATCAGTACGGGTGTTATTTCTACTCTGACGCCCGATACCACCGCTTCCAATTTCGGCAAAATGGAGGACGGCGTTACCCCGCAGGATTTAACCGTTGGCGTGTTGAATATGGTCTTTCAAACAATAGGGATGATGGCGGTTTTTGCTTGTCGCAATGACCAGATGAAAGATGTTGTTTTAACAGGTACGCTGACGCTGGTGCCGTTTGCCAAACGGGTGTTTGATTCGCTGCATAAGATGCATGGCGTAAATTTTATTATTCCCAAAAATGCTATTTATGCTACCGCTACGGGAGCGGCTTTGTCCTATTTATATCAAAACGGGAAAGCGGATGCAGCCGAATAAAAATGCATATAAACGGTCAAGCTTTGGTCCGGCGTTTTTCTTTTTATCCAGACGCCGCAGGGAAGCGTTGGCGGATTATTATGAATTTTGTCGTTTGATGGATGACATCGTTGACGAACCGGATTGTGCCGATCCGCAAGCGGAATTGGCGTACTGGGAATTAGAAATACGCAGGGTGTATGGCGGAAATCCTCAAACCGATTTAGGAAAGCGTTTGAAAAAAGACATTCAAGCGTTTCTCCTTCCGCAAGACCGCTTTTTATTACTGATCGAGGGAATGCGGGCCGACTTGGAAGGGCGTTTTTATTCCAGCGAGCAGGCGCTGGAATGGTACTTATACCGGGTGGCTGTAATTGTAGGGGCCGCCACGCTGGACATTTTAGGAATAAAAGGGAAAGAGGCGGATCAATTGGCGAGGTGGGAAGGAATGGCGGTGCAGTTGACCAATATTATCCGGGATGTTCCGGAAGACTCCCGCCGGGGGAGAGTGTATCTGCCGGATGATTTGCTGGTTAGATTTGGGCTTACCCGGAAAGATGTATTGGAAAACCGCAGCCCGCGGGCAGTAGCCGAAGTGCTGAAAGTGATGGCGGGACGGGCGGAGGTATTTTATCAAAAAGCTTTTTTGCAAATGGGAAAATTTAACCGTCTGAAAATGATTCCTTGCCGGGTAATGGGGTAGTTAATCTACGGATTAATGTAAATCTAATATACAAATTGCCCTTATCTATTGAACAAAAGCGCAAATGGGCAGATTGGATTAAAGAACTCTATTGGAATCGTAAAGTTCTATTAAACCAATGGTAT
>CALUYP010000013.1 GCA_944325055.1 uncultured Elusimicrobiales bacterium
GGGCAAAGAGCCTTTTTGCACGGTTACAGAGCCGCTATGTGGTTTGGGGCCGCTGTAGCTTTGGCCAGAGGAGTTTTGGCAGCCAAGCGGGAGCCCAACGCATCACATAGAAAGCTTCAAAAATAAAAGGCTGTTTATCTCTTGGTTTATCGTTGGGATTTCTCAATAAACAGGCCCTGCCGGTTTGGCAGGGCCTGTTTTATCCATGCAAATGAAAATTAATAATTTTCGGGATGAATCATAAAGTAGGCTTGCGGATGGGCGCAGACCGGGCAAATTTCCGGAGCTTTTTCTCCAATATGGATATGCCCGCAGTTAGCACATTCCCACATAACAATACCTGCTTTTTTAAACACTTCCTGGGCTTCTACATTGTGCAGAAGTTTGCGGTAGCGTTCTTCATGCATTTTTTCGATTTTGCCGACCGCTTCAAACAAATACGCCAATTTATCAAATCCTTCCTCTTTGGCTTCTTTGGCAAAAGTGGCATACATATCGGTCCATTCATAATTTTCGCCGTTGGCGGCGTCCAATAAATTTTCAGCCGTTGTAGGAATACCGTTGTCATGCAACGCTTTAAACCACAATTTGGCGTGTTCGCGTTCGTTGCCCGCTGTTTGTTCAAAAATTTTGCTGATTTGTACAAAACCGTCTTTCTTGGCTTTCGAAGCGTAATAGGTATATTTAATGGTGGCTTGGGATTCTCCCGCAAACGCCGCCATTAAGTTTTTTTCCGTTTTAGATCCTTTGAGTTCCATATGCTCTCCTATAATTTCTTCTACCCGTTGTGCTGTGTTACCTGCTGCAGCACTTTTTACAAATTCCGCGAAGCTGTAAATTAATTTGCTTCACTTCTCCCTTTTCCGCTGCACCGTATGGTAAAGAAAAAGGGGGTTCTCCTGCTTGGGGGAAAATATCATACACTTCCCCGCAGCGTGTACATACAAAATGGCAATGAGGACGCAAATCTCCGTCAAACCGGGCTTTGGATGAAAGCCCCACCCTCATCAATAAATCCATCTCTTCCAACGACGACAAAGTACGATATACCGTATCCAACGATACGTTCGGCATTTTTTGGCGTACCGCCTGAAATACCTTTTCGGCGCTTGGATGTTCACTCGATTGCGCCACGGTACAAAAAATCTCCCGCCGCTGTCTTGTAACCCGCAATCCTTTTTCCCGGCATTGCTTTTCAAAGCGGCTTAAACGTTTTTGTAATTCTTCTTTCTGTTCGTTTAATTGGAAATTCATATATTATTAATAATAATTCCTAATAAAAGTATAACATATTTTCCCGTTTAAAGCACTATTTTTAAAAAACCGAGCGGCTGTTGCTTTATGATAGCATAAATTAATTCAAAAAAGTGTTATTTAAGGGCTTATTCCAATCAAAATGTTATAATACAGATGAATTGGAAAAGAGGAGGGTGTTTGTATGAAATTTGATTGTTATTTACCGACTAAGATTTTATTCGGTGCAGGCCGTTTAAACGACTTAGCCACCGCGAAACTTCCGGGCAAAAAAGCGCTTATCGTGATTTCGTCCGGCACTTCTATGCGCAAATATGGCTACTTGGAACGGGTGCAGAAATTGTTGGCCCAGCAGGGGGTGGCAAGCGTCGTGTTTGACAAAATTCTGCCCAATCCGATTTTAGAACACGTTACCGAAGGGGCGGAATTGGCGCGAAAAGAAGGGTGCGATTTTGTGATCGGACTCGGAGGAGGAAGCAGCATTGATTCCTCCAAATCCATGGCCGTAATGGCCAAAAATCCCGGCAATTATTGGGATTATATCGGCGGAGGATCCGGCAAAGGGAAATTTCCGAAAGAAGGAGCGTTGCCCATCGTAGCCATCACGACCACGGCCGGCACCGGCACGGAAGCCGACCCGTGGACGGTGATTACCAACGGGCCTGAAAAAATCGGCACGGGCTGGGATTTTACATTCCCGACGATTTCTATAGTAGACCCGGAACTCATGACATCCGTTCCGCCGCATTTGACCGCCTATCAAGGCTTTGACACCTTATTCCACTGTACGGAAGGCTATATCGCCAACATCGCTACACCCGTTTCCGACGCATTGGCTTTAAAAGCCATTGAACTCATTGCCAAATACTTGCCGCGCGCGGTAAAAGACGGCAATGATCTGGAGGCGCGCGAAAATGTAGCCATCGCCAACACGCTGGGCGGTATGGTGGAAACGTTTTCCTCTTGCACCAGCGAACATTCGCTGGAACACGCCTTAAGCGCGTATTATCCGAAACTGCCGCACGGGGCGGGGCTGATTATGATTTCGCTCCCGTACTATAAATTTTTCTTAGGCAAAGTAGCCGAAGAACGCTATGCCAAAATGGCGGAAGCTATGGGGGAAGACGTCCACTCCCTGCCGGCTGAAAAACGCGCACAGGCGTTTATTACTGCGCTGGAAAAACTGCAAAAAGCCTGCGGCGTGGATAATCTGAAAATGAGCGACTACGGCGTAAAAGCGGACGAAATGGACAAATTGGCCGCCACCGCCAAAGAAACGATGGGGGGCTTGTTTACCCTAGACGTCCATTCCCTAACGCACGAAGAAGCTGCCCAGATTATGAAGGAAGCTTATAAATAAAATTCCCTTTATAAAGACTCAAGCCCCTTGGTAACGCCATGGGGCTTGAGTCTTTAATTACAAAATTTGCTCATTACCAATAAGTGAAATGTGGCGCCCATGGGTATACAGGTTCCCCATAAGACTTACACACCTCCGTATAAAGATCGGACCCATAACCATTACACTGAAACTTACCAGGCGTTCTTCCGCAAAGTCCTTCTTTCACTTTCGAAAAACATTTAAAAATTCCGGGGCCCGCTCCCCAATAAGTGACTTGGTCATTATTCAACGTAAAATAGCCTTTCCAATCAATATCCAATTCGTCTTTATTAGTCGTATACTTTCCATTCGCCACATAATACCGTTCTTCCGCTTCTTGAATGGCTTTTAATTGCGGCAGTACTTTGGCAATCCGCGCCTTTATAATCACTTTCTGATAATTCGGATATGCAATCGCCGCCAAAATACCAATAATCAACACTACGACCAATAATTCTATCAATGTAAAACCCTTTTTCATAAATATCTCCTTAGCAAGCTGATTTAAAGGCCTATTCCTTATTTTATTCCTCTTTGCCTAAAAATCAATGCTAGGAGCAGTGTATCAAAAAAAAAAAACAAGACAACCCCTTGCCGGGCCAGAGCCTAGCCAGCTAGCCAAAGCTTGGCCGCCCAATTCAATACCCGTTAATACGACTCCTTTAAGCCACGTTATTTCTGTATTGTCGCACTCTTACATAAACCAACAGTTGCAGGGGCTGGCACTCTTTTCCCAACGTCATAGACTTGGCCCTTTTTATATATGTTTTTACACCCACCAATATGCTTAAAGCAAAACTTTAACTAACACAAAACTTCTTTTTTTGCTACTCTACTTACATATGCCAATTCCAGAAACGATTCAAAACACCGTTTTCCATACCGCTATTATCGGGGCGGGAGCTTCCGGCCTGATGTGTGCCGGTTCTTTTGGCCAGCGTAAAATTTTAATAGACCACAATCCCAAACCCGGCGTAAAAGTAAGTGTATCCGGCGGAGGAAACTGCAATTTTTCCAACCGTTTTGTGTCCGCCGCAGACTATCTTAGCCAAAATAAACATTTTTGCAAAAACGCATTAGCCGCATTTAAACCGCAGGATTTTTTGAATTTGCTGGCTCAAGAACATATCTCTTTTGAAGAACGCGCCAACGGCCAATTATTTGCTTTTGGCGCGCGACATATTGTGCAAATGTTAGTACGCCGCGCCAAGAACGCCAATACTTATTTTTTGCAAAATACCCAAGCATTGGACGTTCGCTTTGAAAACGGCCTTTTTGCCGTAATTACATCTGCCGGCCCGGTGCGCGCCCAATATGTGGTACTGGCTTGCGGGGGGCTTTCGTTTCCTTCGTTAGGAGCGTCCAATTTCGGGTTCAAAATGGCTCAAAAGTTTGGACTGCGCCTTTTGGAAACCCGCCCTGCTCTAACGGGATTAACCTTTCCCAAGGATCTTCGGGAACGGTTTAGTAAACTGGCGGGAAACAGCCTTGAAGTCGTCGTTTCCTGTGGGAAAAATACGTTTGCAGGACAGCTCCTCTTTACACACGAAGGCGTCAGCGGCCCGGCGGTACTGCAGGCCTCGCTCTACTGGACGCCCGGCCAAATGGTTCAAATTGATTTCTTACCTCAACAGAACGCGCTAGATTTATTGTATTCCCGAAAAAATACCGCCAGAACGTTTTCAGCGGCTATAAACGGTATGTTATCTTCAAAAATAACTAAAGCCATTTTGGGCGAATTAGACGGAGATTTATCTAACGCTTCACGGGATAGCCTAGAAACCGTTTCGGATAAACTAAACCATTTTTCATTTATTCCTCAAGGTACTGGCGGGTATACACGGGCTGAAGTGACCGCGGGCGGAATCGATACCCGCCAAATTCATCCCTCTACTTTTGAAGCGCGAAATATTCCCGGAATGTACGTTGTGGGCGAACTGCTGGATGTAACCGGCCGGCTGGGGGGCTTTAATCTACAATGGGCATGG
>CALUYP010000014.1 GCA_944325055.1 uncultured Elusimicrobiales bacterium
CCATACGACCGCTTGTCTCACGCACAGGCCATCCATAATATCTAACAGATTAAAGGCATTAGTTAGTCCCACCACCCATAAAAAAGTAAGCGGCCACGAAATCCAAACTGAGCTAAATGCGTGTATGCTTACCCCATAATAAATAAGTGCTCCCGCTGCCGCCGCTTGTACCAATAATTTTGTGCCAATAGAGATCCCTTTGGGTTTTTTGAAATCATCTGCCAATCCTAAGATAAAAATAAGGCTTCCTCCTATTAAAATCCCCCGCAGATTATGCAGCGTGCCGCTGGGAAAAGAGGTAGTCAACCGGATGACCACCAAACTGATCAGCGTGCCTAAAAAAATACCCAGCCCGCCTGTCAAAGGAGTGCTTCCGGCGTGTCTTTTCAGCCCTCCGGGAATATCTAATAATTGGGGGGAGATAAAACGGCCCAAAAGCGGAATCGATACGGCTGTAACAAAAGCCGCGGTCAATGCACTAAGCAGATAAAGGACAAATGTATTCATAATATTTATAATATCATAATAAGGAGAATCTCTATGTTTAAGAGAATTTTATCATTTTCATTATTGTTTCTGCTTGCCGCTTGCGCCGGCGGCCGCGTTAAAGAAATACCGCCTGATGTACACGATTATAAACGGGTGGATTTTTTTATTCAGGGCCGTACGCAGGCCGCTTTTAAAGTGATTGGGCAGATGAACCAAGATTATTTAGAAGGCGTATTGCGGATTAAGAAAATAGGAGATCAGGATTTTGATGTTCTTCTTATGACCGGTGCCGCCTACCGCCTGCTCCACGCCACCGTAAGTCCCCAAGGAGTGGCTTACCGTTATTTGTTTAAAGACGCGGATACTTCTTTAGTCCGGGATCGGATTACCCAGTTTCTGAATTTATTATTATCTGAACCGGGGGTATTTCAAAACCGCCGTTTTAAAGACGGTGCGGTCATCCTTACTTACAAAGGCAGAGACGCTAAAGAAAAGTTCTTCTATCAACAAGGAGAATCTTTCCCTTATGCCGCCCAATCTATTGTAACGTTTAATACGGGAGATTTATCTTATGGCGAATACGCTCCTTTTGGCGCCGCCGGAACCGAAAATATCCCGCATACGCTGATCTATAAAGATGGCAATGTTACGTTGGATATGACTTTAATCAGTTTACGTTAATAAACTAAAAAAGAGCTTTTTAAAAAGCTCTTTTTTAGTCGTGAATCAAGAAATAGATGGGGTTGTTTTTATTCCCTTCTTTCGCAGAATAAGCCACATCCAAAGCGGATACAGCGTCAGTAAAATTACTTTCATGCAGATGGAGAAATATCCTTCTCCTCTGCCTAAATAAGCAATCAAAGCGGTTCCCAGACAAGCAAACAGCATCCCTATTAATTTTTTATATTCATACCGGATAGGGTACACTTTTTGAGTAAATTTAAATAAAGCGGCCGCCATCGAAGCATAGCTTAATGCTACCGCCCAACCCGCACCTATAATTCCAATCTGGGGCACGAGAAGCAAGTTGGTCGTGATGCTTACTCCGGCGCCCAACAGCGTAATCCACATCAACACCCGTGTTTTTTTGGTCAGTACCGGACCCACCATAAAATTGATATAGAGACCATAGAAAAAGTATCCCGTCAGTACCAGCGGAATGACGGATAGACCTCCCCAATAGGCGGGGGCAATCAGGTGAAAATGGCCAAACAGGTTGCTTTGTATGATAACCGGCATTAGGAAGGATAATCCCAGCAGAAACCAGCTGCCCAAAGCAAAAAACGCAGAGAATACTTTGGCAAACGTTTCTTTGGCGTCTTTGTCTTGGGAATGTGCCAAAAAGAAAGGCCGCCAAGCTTGGTCAAACATGGATACCAGCAACATCATAAATACGCCGATCTTAAAGTTGGCTTGATACACGCCCACTTGTTCCAAACCGGCCAGATGGACCAGAATGGGTTTGTCTATTACGCTGATAAGCAAACTGGCCAGTCCTGCCGGAACAAAAGGCCATGCAAAACCAATCATTTCTTTATATAGCCGGCGGTTAAAGCCGCAATATCCTCTGCGCAGTTCTTGCCAAATAATGGGAGAAAGCAACAAGAGCGACGCCAAGGACGCAAAAATATTTGCCCATAAAATGGAAGCAATTCCTTTGTGCAAATAGGCGATAAACAGAATATTTCCCAATACATTTACGATGATTGAAACCGTCCGCACTCCCGCAAAGTACCACGGCTTTCGTTCCAAGCGCAGTTTGGTAAACGGGATCATGTTTAAGACGTCTAAAAACAACACCCATACCGCCAAATGGATAATTCCCGCATGCTCTGTACCAATTCCAATCAATCCCGCGAACGGTTTGGCAAACAACCACAATACAGCCGACAGAAGCAATCCGTTCAGCAACACCCCATAAAAACAATGTTGAAAAACGACAGATTTATTTCCCTGTTCGCTTGCAAAACGCAGATAACTTTGGTCCATTCCGAATAGAAAAATTACATTCAGCAGCGCCACCACGGCAAATGTTGTGGCAATAATGCCGTATTCACCTGGAAGCAGGTAGTAGGTATAGAAGGGAACGAGACAAAAATTGAGCAGCCGGGCCAACACGGTGGATGTTCCGTAAATAAGCGTTTCTTTGCCTAACCGTTTGAGATTTGCCATATCAAAACTGCGCGGCAGGAAGTCTTTTTAAGACCGGCTTGCCGCGCATACAATCCTTATAATTTTACAAACAGTATTTCCAACAATTTTTTAAATTTGCCTTCAATCTTCTTAGTTTCACGAATCGTTTGGGCGTGCGAAAGCGGTTTTTTTTCTATTCCGCATCCCATATTGCTGACCCATGCCAGCCCCAATACGTCGATTCCACTTTGCCGCGCAGCCAGTACTTCCGGTACCACCGACATACCTACCACCGTAGCGCCCCATTTCTTAAACATTTGAATTTCAGACGGGGTTTCGAAGTTCGGTCCGGTTGTGGCCAAATAAACGCCTTCTCCGGCGTTGATTCCTATTTTCTTTGCGACGGAAAGTGCCGCCTGCCGCATGGTTTTGTCGTAGGCTTCGGACAAATCGAAAAACATCGGGCCGAATGCCGGATCATAATTGCCGATTAAGGGGTTGTTGCACATAAAATTAATATGGTCTTTAAGCACACACAATGACCCTGGTTTCAGTTTTAAATCCATCGAACCGACCGCCGCCGATACAATTAGTTTTTCCACTCCCAACATTTTTAATGTGCGGATGGAGAATGCTAAATCTTTCATGGGGTGTCCTTCGTAATAATGGAAACGCCCTTGCATAATGACGATTTTCCGTCCTTTATATACGCCAAAGATTAAATTTCCGCTGTGGCCCGGTACCGTACTTTTCAAAAAACCCGGAATGGAAGTATAGGGTATTTTTACTTCCTTTTCCAGTGCGGGAATGGAGCCGGCTAAACCGGACCCGGTAATTAAAGCGATTTCCGGTTTAAAATTTTTGGTTTTTTTATTTAAAAAAGCGGCGGCTTTTTTGACTGGCGCCAGTTGGGTCATGGTATTCTCCTCAGAGTAGATTATAATGTCGTCCGGATGGGGAAAAAAGCGTTCTGAATATGTTCAATTTCATCCGGCAAGACGCACAACACGTCAAATCTTATACTATCAAATTTTAAGCCTTTTTCTTGTATATAATGCTGGGCTGTTTGGACAATGCGTTTTTGTTTAGCCGGGGTGACTGCGGCGATAGGTCCGCCAAAAGCTTTGTAGGAGCGGGCCTTGACTTCTGCAAATACCAGGGTTTTCTCTTGGGAAACAATAAGGTCTATTTCACCGTATTGTGAACGGTAATTTCGTTCCCAAATATGGTATCCGGCGCTTTGGAGAAATTGGGCGGCTCGTTCTTCCCCTGCTTTTCCTCGTAAACTGGTATTCATGGTAAAAAAGAGGGGGAAATGAGCTTTCGGACCGGTCCAAAAGTGCGGCGGTGTTCCCGGCAGGGGCCTAGCTCTCGCAAGGCCTGCATATGTTTGGCGGTGCCATAACCTTTGTGAACAGAAAAACCGTAACCTGGGTATAGTTTATCTAATAAATTCATATATCGGTCCCGCGTGACTTTGGCGATAATGCTCGCCGATGCAATAGCCAGTGATTTGGCGTCGCCGTCGATGATGGCTTCTTGCCTTAATTGCAATCCGCGTACGGAGTACGGTCCGTCTATGAGTGCTACGGCATGAGGCAGATTTAAAAATTTTTGGGCAGCCCGGCGCATGGCTAAAAAAGTCGCTTGCAAAATATTAAGACGGTCTATTTCCGCTGCCGAAGCAAACCCTATTCCGTAAGCTACTTTTTCTTTAACCAGCGTTTCATATATTTCTTCCCGCTTCCTTTCACTTAATTTTTTGCTGTCGTTTACCTCTGGAAAAAAAGAAGCTAATTCCGGTGGAATAAAACAAGCGCAAGCTACCACCGGTCCGGCCAAGGGGCCTCGGCCCGCTTCATCGATTCCAATGATAAAATCCGATTCTAAACGCAGCGATTGTTGTTTGTCAAAGTCTTGCAAAAAAGTAGACATACCCTTATTATACGAATAATGCATTAAATCCGACAAAAATTAGAATACCGATTTGTTTACGATTTGTACATTCGGGTTCTGCTTAAACTTTTTAATGGGTTCTTCAATCATCCATTTATATAAATATGCGGCAGGATCTTGTCCGCGCGGGACCTGTATCATAAGCGGAATAGATATATTAAAATTAATAATTTCGTTTGATAAGCCAGAATTGACCCTTATTTTAATAGGTCTGAATTCGTTTATATGAATATGAATATTTTTGGGATTCGAATATTCATGCGGGGTAATACGGAGCCAAAATGTTTTATCCTCATTGAATAGTTTCATCGATTTGTGTTCCGCGTCAAAGAATACAATCAGAGGATTTTTAGTTTGGTTCGCGTTTAGTAAATAAGTATACATTTCCGGCAAATATTCAACAGGTCCATTATATTGAAAAATAGGAAAGCTTCCCGCTTTTTCCACATAAAACTTACTGCTTATATTAATATGCCGCAAGGAAGGAGACTTCCATTCTGTCATTTTGCGTTCAAACGAACAAATTAAATTTTTAGGATTAAAATTTTCCGGCGTCAATTTGGTGATATCCTTCATATAGCGCAAACGGATATCCGCTTGGGACATATTATTGGGCAGCATATACATAAAATATTCTTTATTTTTAACTAAAAAATTCATTCGTTTCAGTATCGCCGTTTCCAGTTCTGTGCTTCTCAAGCGCTCCACCGTTTGAAAAAAGTATTTTAAATGATTGCTGAAAATAGCAAAGTTCTTCCTGTAATAAATAGAAGCAAAAATATAGAAAAAATAATTTTGCGGATAAAAAGATTCAATTTCTTTGACCATCCGAAAAGCGTCCATAGGCTTTTCATTTTCTACAAGAGGCTTTATCGTTTTATAGAGGTCAAAAGGCAATTGTGGAATAGGCTGGGAGGCCGCCGCAGGTAATCCTTTTTTTTCTAAAGCAGTTTTAACGGCAGCTTGCGCGTTAAGAAACTCTAATTGGGATTTGGTGGCCCGAAAAAATTTCTCCTTCATGGAAGGACCCATTTTTTGAGTAAATCCTTTGGTAACAAAAGGCGGCAATTTTCTGGCGTGCAGCGACGGAGACAAAACCAGAAGGGATATTAATAATAACACAGTATGTTTAACAAAGTTGATCTTTTTCATAAACATATAATAACTAAAAAACGAATATGAAAAAAGGGTCAAAAGGCCTAATTTTCTATAGGCCTTTTGATATGTGCCGAATTTCGAAAAGTACCAGTTCTAAAAAAGAGGAGGAGCGCAGTTTTGTTTATTTGGAAGGTCTTTTTATCAAAGGGTAATAGCATCTAAAAGTTTTTCACCCATTTGACCAGGAACCCCTTTCTCTGTTCTTATAAATAAAATCCCCCTTCGGAGCATTTTGTCCTAAAGGGGGTCTTATATATTCGGAGTTGTTGTTTCCGCTTAAATAATTATTTTGCCTCTTCTTGGGCCGTTTCGGCGGCCGGTGTTTCCGCTGCGCCTGTTGCCGGAACCACTTTTTTCAGTTCCTGCAAGCGGGCGGCCTTGCCGGAGAGTTTGGTCAAATAGTTGAGTTTTGCTCTTCTGACTTTGCCAACCTTCAATACTTCAATACTGTCCACCCGGGGGGAGTGAATCGGAAAAATACGTTCCACGCCCACTCCAAATGAAATTTTGCGTACGGTAAACGTTTCGCTGATTCCGCTTCCTCTGCGGGCGATGACCACACCGTCAAAAGCCTGGAGTCTTTCGTTGTCGCCTTCGACGACTTTCACTTTGACTCTGACCGTATCTCCGGCCTTGAAAACCGGTATATTGGTTTTGAGATTGTGTTTAATTTCGTTGATATTCATAAAACTTACTTCCTCCGAATCTTTTTCTTTTGGACCTTTTTTGGCTTTAGAGAGGCGTTTTCAAGCAAATCGGGTCTTAACTGTTT
>CALUYP010000015.1 GCA_944325055.1 uncultured Elusimicrobiales bacterium
TTCCCGCTGTAATATCTACTTCTACGGAAACGGATAAACCTTTTATCCCTTTAATGGTCCCGGTGAATACGTTGGCCAGCATATCAGTTAAAACTCAGTACGATGGCGTTGGGAGTAATGGATACCACCGTGAAATTAATATTATATTTGCGGATGATTTTGGCTGCCAGTTCTTCCGGCGTGGCAATATTGGCCGAAATTTCAAATTGGGCCGAAGAATTTGCGTAGCGTACTAAATTAAAATCTTCAATTTCACGCAGGTCGCGCAGAATATCCTGCACTTGTTTGAGTCGCTCAATATTTCCAATGTCTTTTACCGTAACATCAAACACTTTGGTGGAATTGATGGCCGCATTGATGGGTTCTACCAGCTTTTTGGCCGCTGCTTCGCAAGCGGCAGATATTGCTTTTTGCGAGGCGATTTCTTCCATCGGGTCTAAGCCGCTTAGCTGTTCGGCCCCTTCCGCCACTACCGCATAGTTATTGGTGGCATACGTCCGGATATTGGCGCGCGCACGGTATGATTTAAACGGAGACACCGTGCCCGGCAAAGCCACCAGCGGGTTGGCTTGGACGTCCGCCACAATTACAAAACGAGCCCCTTCTTGGCGGGCTTGGTCGATGGTGGGGTTGGGGTTTTCGATGTTGTTTTGGCTTAAATTATCCCCGTTAATCAGCGCAAAAGGTTGGTCTTTGAGGGCGCGGTAAATGGCTTGTTTGCAGTCTTGCCGAAGCGAAATGTCTTCTCCCGTCATTTCGCGGGAAGTAATTAAAATGTTTGTCTTTTTGGCGAAAGCGTCCGCTTCGGATTGTTTGATAATATCGCCAATATCTTTGACCAAGACCATCGCTTTGATTTTGGTATAGTATTCATCGCCTTTGCGGTATGCTTTTTGCACGTGGCTGCGGCGGATAAAACCGGCGGTTTTCGAAACGATTTTATCTTCCACCAGCTGGGCTTGGTCTACCGTAGTGGCTGAAGAAATAAAAATACCGGCTACTTTTTCTACCGCGGCGCGTTGGGCGGCTAAAATGCCGTCTTTTTTCATTTGTTTTAAATTATTTTCATCATACGGAACTAAAGATTCCGCTTCCACATATTCGCCTTCTCCTTTCGGCCCGATGCGAAACGAACTGCACGCCGAAAGCGTTACGACGGCGGCTAAAGCAATTAAAAAGAGCTTTTTCATTATTTTTTGTCCTCCAAGTTAATACCGGCCGCTTGAAGGCGTTTGCGGTCTAAGCGCATAATAACCGCGCAGCCGCCGTCATCCATATATTCCGTGGAAATCAATTCCATTTGGCTGATAACGCCTTGCGCCGAGGTGTCAATGGTGCTGCCGGAAGACACGGCGTCTACTACCTGTACGTTGGATTCCAAATTCGCTCCATATAAAACTTCCGCCGCGCGTTGATAGGCATGGGCGATGGCGGCTTCACGGCTCATAATCCGGCGTTGCGAGTCCGAGGTGTGGGCCGGGTTGGCCGCGCCAAAACCGCGCACCCATAAGTAATTGCTATCCAAAAGCGTGTCATTAAACGAAGGGGCCATCGCTCCGTCTTTTACGGCCGATTTCATCGTGGCCGAACAGCCGCACAGGCAGAATACAAGCGCACAGAGTGCGAATAGTTTTTTCATAGTTACCTCAATAATTCGGAAAGAACTTTTACGTATGTGCTGGGAGATTTCGCATCTTCAAAATTGATGATGCCGCAGCGGATTAGCATAATCTCCAGCATATGCGTGAGAATGTCGTAGAAATTCTCGCGCACGGACGGGTCGCAGACCGTTAACGCCGGCCCTAAAATGACCGCTCCTTTAAGCTTTTTATTGTCACATAAGTTGGCAATTTTAAAAGCGGAAGAAATGATGTTTTCCGTTGCGTAAGAAGAACGCACCGCAATTTCAAACCCGCCTTCTATACCTAATTCGTTAGCCCGCTGCTGCAAGGCATACACCATCCAGTTCATCATATGCGAGCTGTTTTGCGGATAGAAAAAACCAATCCGCCCCCATTCTCCGTTTCCAGTTGTGGAAATAGAAGTGATACTTTCGGGATCGTGCGTTAATACTTCGCTTGAAGTGTCTTCCCCGCCGGTAGCCAACAATTTCTCAAAAATCCGCGCATGGGAACGGTCTTGTTCCGGAAGATGAGGAAAAATGAGATTTTCCAACACTTTTAAACGGCGGATGCTGCGAGTCACCGTTCCAAGCGTCATATGTGGGCCACCGAAAAACTCACTAATTTGGGTGTCATTTAAATCCACCCCGTTATCTAAAAGCATTTTTTTCACAATCTTTAAATGAGTTGTTCCACTGGCTGGTTTTAATTCCGAAATCCAACCGGAATCCAATTTGAACTTAATCAGTTCTTCTAATTTTTCCAAACTTTCGGGCGGATATTTCGATGTAATGACAATTTGTTTTTGATCCCGCAGAAAAGAATTGAGCAAATTTGAGATATGCACCCGATTTTGTTCATTAATTGCCAATAGATGAATATCGTCAATCAATAACACTTTGACCGTATCCATGAATTTCTCAAATTTTTCAATATTTCCTTCCATGACATAACGTTGGATCCCGCGGGATAAACGCACCCCGTTTGTCATAAAAATATTCTCTTGACCGTATTTCTTCGAAAAAGCATATGCCATCGCGTTTAAAAAATGCGTTTTCCCGGTTCCCGTAGCGCCGTGAAGCACTAATGGATTGTATAACTTGCCCGGGTTCTCTATCACTGAAATCGCTGTTGCATGGGCAAAACGATTTACCGACATGACCATCGTTTCCAATGTGTAGGTTGGCACTAACGGCACTTCCAGCGGCCAGTTGTGTTTCTTTAATTCTGAAAGAGGAATCTCGATAGAGTGATCAATCGTTTTCGTCTTTTCAATAATTGTATTTGCCGCAGCGGGTGCCGGACGTTGGGCTGCTTTGGAAGAAGCCGAAGAACTTTCTGGCGGCGGTGTTTGTATTTTGGGAGCGGGGGGAGGCACCGGTGCACTGGGTGCTACAGGTGCTTGCGGTGCTTCGGGCTTGCGCCTTATTCTGAAAGTAGTTTTTAATTCTTGGTTTTCTTCCATAGCTGAATCCCCTGAATTGATAAATCCCAAGTCTTCTTTTTTATTTAAAATCGGCTGAGAATTATCTTTTTTCTTTACTAAATAAACTTTTTTAGATTTTGACTCTCCTTGCTCGGTCAATACCGGCGGGGCTTTGGGAGTCTTGCTTAACGGTTGATGTGAACGTGGAGAATCTGTTTTAACGTCATGAAAAGATTTTTCATATTGTTGTTTCATGACTTCCGTATTGAGTGTGGTCTCCAAATTGAATGTTTTTTCCAAAGAACCCATCTTGTTTTCACGCAGTGTAAATTCAGGCAAATCCTCGGGCATTTCTTCAGTGGTTTTGCTATCTGCGGAAGTAGGCGGTACCGTGTTTACAAGAGATACTTCTTCCGGAATGCTTTGCTCGGAGGAATGTCCTTCCAGTGAAAACGTAATCTCAGTATTCCTCTCCGGAGCAGGTCCTAAATTTAAAGGCTCTTCATCGAAAGCGTTTCCTTCTGTTGTATCACTTCTTTCGTCCATCTCAGCGGAACTTGCGGTTAAAAGATCGGCAGCTGCATTTTCTTCCATGTTTCCAGAAGAATCCTCTTCTGAAAATGCAGTTTGTTCGTTTTGATGTATGGTTTTTTCAATTTGTTCAAAAGGGTCTTCTGCCGTTACATTAGATTTTGCTCTCTTCTCTTCAGTAAGATTTGCCTCGTCGGATACTTCCGGCTGTTTAGGCGTTAAATTCGGAATATCTGGCGCATTTTCTATGTTTTTGCCTACCGCTGCGGCAGTATCGGGCGTACGTTTGTTTTGTTTTAAATCGGATTTATCGGAAGATTCCGCCTTTGCTGTATGTTTCAAAAAGTCCATATCTTTTTTAGGCAGTCGGTCTGTAATAGAATTCAAATCATCCAAATCGATAATGCAGGTTTGATCTTTTATTTTTTGTTCAAAAATATTAAAAGATTCTTCTAAACTGTCTTTTCCGTCAGCTAATGTATCCATCTTTTGTTCCCGTTGTTGTTGGGAATTTTTAACAAGCTTTTGGTTTTCTAAATCCAAAAACATATCGTATTTCGTTTCTGCGGAAAAAATATCTTCCAGCGGCATTTGTCCGAGCATCGTGCCTTCCATATCTTTGATAAGCATGTCTTTGTCGCTGATAGTGATTTCTCCAGTTTGGGTATCTTCTGAAGAAGCGGAGACGGTTTGTTTGTTAAGGCCCAATGCTTCGGCATCACTTTCTTGTATGTTGATCTGGCGAGACTGAAAGTCGGTTACCCTTTCTGTTTCTACCTTTTCTGAAGCTTGTTCTGCTGTTGAAGACTCTTGCTTTTCCGGTGTGAGAGAAGCCTTTTTGTCCGCTTTAAAAAAACTTTCCGAAGGATCTAACGTAACAAATGTCGGGAACTCTTTATCTTCTTTCGTAACGTCTGCATTAAATAGCGGATCTCCTAAAATCCCCCCAGGAACAAATTGATTAATTTTATTCGTTTGCTCTATCCCTTCTTTTACGGCCGTGCGTATTTTATCTAAAGTGTCTTCATCTAAATCGGCCGGCAGTTCAAAGGCATATACAAAAGGAGCTACCGCAGGTTCCGGTGCTTGCACATAACCTGCTAGTTTTTTCGCAATCAACCGCGCATCATGCTCCGTGCCATCCGTTAATAATGTAAAACGGCGGCTTTGGTCCTTCGGGTCTATGCGGGAAATAATATCCCAATTCTTTATCATTTTCCCTCTACAATTTTTACTCCGCTGCTGGTGCCGATTCGGGCTGCCCCTGCGGAGATCATAGCGTCAAAATCCGCGCGTGAACGCACTCCGCCGGATGCTTTTACCTGCATGGATGCCGCAATGGATTTGCGCAGCAGCGCCACATCGGCCACCGTAGCGCCTCCACCGGTAAACCCTGTGGATGTTTTGACAAAATCCGCACCTGCTTGGGCCGCCAACTCGCAGGCTTTTATTTTTTCCTCATCCGTTAGCTGCGAGGTCTCTATAATTACTTTTAATATATGTCCCAAACAAGCTTGGCGTACGGCCTGAATATCCTGTAAAACAGCCGGATAATCTTTGGCTTTTAAGGCGCCAAGGTTAATGACCATGTCAATCTCATCGGCGCCATTTTTTAAAGCGTCTGCTGTTTCGTATGCTTTAACTTGGCTGCTGTTGGCCCCTAAAGGAAAGCCAATTACCGTGCAGATTTTGACCTCAGAACCTTTTAATAATTCTTTTGCATAGGATACCCACACCGGGTTAATACACACACTGAAAAAACCGTATTTTCTGGCTTCTTCACACAGATGATCTATATCCGCTGCTGTGGCAACCGGTTTTAAAAGAGTATGGTCTATCTGCTTGGCCGCATTCATACGAAACCTTGTTTTAATTAAAGTTTATAATACGGGCGAATTTGTCCGCAATCAGAGACTGGCCGCCAACTAAAGCGCCGTCTACATCTTCTTTCGCCATAATTTCATCCACATTCGAATCTTTTACGCTGCCGCCATACAAAATGCGGGTAGCTTCCGCAAATGCCGGCGAGTAGCCTTTCGCCAAATAGGCGCGGATAGCGGCGTGTACTTCTTGCGCTTGGTCCGGAGTGGCCGTTTTGCCTGTTCCAATGGCCCACACCGGTTCATAGGCGATGATCAGGCCTTTTAATTGTTCTTCCGTAAAATCTTTTAAGCCGTTTTTAAGCTGTCCTTCAATTACGGCAAGCGTTTTTCCCGCTTCGCGTTCTTCCAACGTCTCTCCTACGCAAAAAATAACGGTTAATCCGTGGCGCAAGGCGGCGGCTACTTTTTTATTTAAGATTTCATCCGTGTCTCCAAATACGCTTCTGCGTTCGCTGTGGCCAATTAACGTGTGCGTCGCACCGGCGTCTTTGGCCTGCACGGGAGAAACGGCACTGGTAAACGCGCCTTTATCTTCCCAATGTACGTCTTGCGCCGCTACTTGGATTTCAGAACCTTTCGCCAGTTCCGCCACTTTTGCTAAAGAAGTATAGGACGGGGCGACAATAATTTCCACTTGATTTTTATTGCCGGCTTGCGTGAGCGCACTAATCAAAGCGGCTGATTCCGCCAACGTATTATGCATTTTCCAGTTCCCAGCGATAATCGGAGTTCTTTTATTCATTTTCAAATCCTCTTTAAATTAAAATACACAGAATATTCTCCCGTCAAAAACCGGGAGAGTTCCTATTAACATCCTATCATAAAGAAAGTGAAATGAAAAGCCCTAAAAATAACCAAACTATTAAATAGAAAACCGTAAAAGCAACTTGCTTTTACGGTCTAAATATGATTTTCTGTTTCCGGCGGCAGCTTAAACCGATACAAGCGAGATGCGGTATTGATCCGCCAGCCTAATCGTTTCTTCCAAATCCAGCACCAATGTTTTTTCCGCTTCGAAAGCTAAAACGGGAAACCCCGCTTGATGCAAACTCTCTATGGTTCCTTTTCCAATTACCGGCAAATCAAAGCGGTTATCCTGGTCCGGGCGAGCCACTTTTACCACGGCGACGGCGGAGCTCTTTTCTGCTGAATCCCGGTATAATTCTCCCGCCCGCAATATACAGCGGTCCGTCCCTTCCATCCCTTCCACCGCAATTACTGCGTTTTGACTTACAACGCAGGTAAGCCCTATATCCAGTGCCGCGATGGCTTTGGCCGTTTTGTAGCCAAAGGCGATGGCTTTTTCTTCTTCTGTTGTGGGGGGGCGTAAGGATAGGACTCCTTTCCCAGGCATAAAATCTTCCAAGAAAAGGGCCGAATGTTCAAATTCAATCCCATCTTTTTTAAACTCATCCATGACCCGCGAAAGAATATGCTTCGTTTGCATATTCTTTAAAGAAGCCAAAAACTTGGCTCCGCGCAAATCCGGCATTAAATTGGAGAAAATGGATGTGTGTTGCACCCGGCCCGCCATGATCACACGGGTTACGCCGTGTTCTTTAAAAAAACGGATTCCCGCCCCCAGCTGTCCTAAGCGGAAAGATTCAAAAACACAAGCGTAATTTTTAAAATCCTCTTCTTTTGCATTGCCTTTTGCACCCGCCACATACACCTCATACCCTTTTGCAGCCGCTTTTTGGGCGATATAAACGGGCATTTTTCCTTCGCCGGCAATGAGTCCGATTTTATTATTCATCACGTTCATTTACTTTATATTTAGCCGTTGCTATTCCGCGTGAAGAAGCCCGGCAAAAATCAATCATATGCTGCACTTCTTTGCAAGGATGCGCCTCTTCCAGTTCCTTCATCGCATCCTGCAGCCTCTTTCCGCTTCGAAACAATAGCTTATATGCATGCTTGATCTCTGCAATACTTTCCCGCGAAACTCCGCCTCGGCGCAAACCTACCAGATTCAATCCTACCAACCGGGCCCGCTCT
The DNA here is from genome assembly GCA_944325055.1 of uncultured Elusimicrobiales bacterium. Taxonomy (GTDB): domain Bacteria; phylum Elusimicrobiota; class Elusimicrobia; order Elusimicrobiales; family Elusimicrobiaceae; genus Avelusimicrobium. Next base: position 7,461 of record CALUYP010000015.1, read on the forward strand.
CCTTGGGCAATGCAATAAGGGGGAATATCCAGCGGCAGCATCGCTCCTCCGGAAAGCATGGCCATAGTGCCTACGCGCACAAATTGGTGTACCCCTACCATCCCCGACATGACTACCCGGTCTTCTACCAGTACATGCCCGGCGATTCCGGTGCTGTTGGCGATAATGATATTATTACCCAGCTGGCAATCATGCGCTACATGTGCGTTAGCCATCAGCAAACAATTGTTTCCAATAAAAGTAGGCGTGTCTAAATGGGTGGAACGGTGTATGGTAACACATTCGCGGATTTGATTCCCGTTTCCGATGCTTACGCGTGTCGCTTCGCCTTGGTAAGACAAATCCTGCGGCTTGACGCCGATAAAACAACTCGCAATCAGTTCGTTTCCGTCCCCCATGGTGGTATTTTCAATAACGCAGTAGGGACCGATTTTATTGTTCTTGCCAATAATTACATTTGCTCCAATAATCGTATACGGGCCAATCGTACTGGAACCGTCAATCTGCGCCGACGGATCAATAATGGCTGTGGGATGAATATTAGACATGGGAAGTTTCTCCTAAGATGAAATTCAGGGTGGCTTGCGCGCATAATTTTCCGTTCACGTAAGCTTCTGCATAAATTTTTGCGATTTTGCCCAGCCTCAATACTTCAATGGGCATTTCCAATGTATCTCCGGGCTGAACCATGCCGCGGAATTTTGCTTCTTCTATACTTAAAAATAACGGGATACCTTTATTCTCTCCAACCGTACGGCTCATAATGGCGCCGCCAAATGATTGGGACATACTCTCGATGACCAATACTCCCGGCATTACCGGCCGGCCGGGAAAATGCCCTTGAAAATAATACTCGTCTCCCCGCACCCGCCGGATTCCAACGTATTTTTTATTGGGTTCTATTTCTTTTACTTCGTCCACAAGCAGGAACGGATCGCGGTGGGGAATGTTTCGTTTGATATGTTCCTGATCATATACTTGCACTGCAGGCAGCGTCAAGAATTCTTTTAAACTGGCAGATTTGGCACTCATTTGTCCTCCGAATTGGCCAAAAGGATTTTGGCAAAAATAACGTTATGTTTGTGTCCGCCGCAAGCACAGGTGATTTTAAGCGGCGGCAATTTGCGCCCGGTGAGGCTCAGATCTCCCACCAGGTCTAAAATCTTATGGCGCACCAGTTCATTTTGGTAGCGCAGTTCATTTAAAAACTTATCTTTTCCCACAATGACGGCGTTTTCCAAACTGCCGCCCTTGGCCAAACCGTGCGCTTTTAAAAACGCCAGTTCTTCTTCAAATCCAAACGTTCGCGCGCGGGCGATTTCGTTGATATAGTTTTCCGGCGTAAATTCCAGTGTAAATTCCTGCCGGCTGACCAGCGGATGTTTATGCAGAAACAAAAAAGTAAAAGTCAGTTTATCGGACGGTTCGGCGCTGTAAGAAATGTTGCCGCTGGAATAGGTGATTTTTTGTTTGATGTTTAGAAGCGGTTGCTCGGCGTTTAATTCTTGAATGCCGGCTTTTTGTAAGGCTTCTACATACAGGTCGCTGGCTCCGTCGGTTACGGGCGGTTCCGGGCCGTCCATTTCTATGGCGGCGTCGGTAATGCCCAGCGCGTGCAGGGCAGATAAAGCGTGTTCCACCGTCCATACTTCGGCGGTTTCATTTTTTAGATTGGTGCCGCGCAGCGTGGAACTTACGTTGTTCACATGCGCTGCGATGGGTTTTGCGCCGGCAATGTCCGTGCGCAAAAACGTGATGCCGTTTTCGGACGGTTTAAAAGTCATCGTAGCGGGAACGCCCGTGTGCAGCCCCACGCCGCTTACGACGGCTTTAGAAGAAAGCGTTTTTCTCATAATTAAAATCCTAGCAATTTTTTAAGTTTTCCAAAAAACGATAAATTCTTTACTTCATCCGCTTGTTTTTTCAGGGCACGGAATTCTTTGTACATTTCCGGCAATTTGCGAATCATCGCCTGCTGTTTAAACGCCTCGCGCTGCGGCATAGCCGGATAGCCGAAATAGACTTGCCCCGCCGGAATGGAGGAAATGACGCCCGACTGCGCACCTATCTGCACGCGATCGCCGATCTTCATATGTCCGGCCAAACCTACCTGACCCGCCAAAATGACGCCGTTCCCAATATCCGTCGTACCGGCTACGCCTACTTGGGCGCACATAATGGTGCTCATACCCACTTTCACGTTGTGTCCCACTTG
>CALUYP010000016.1 GCA_944325055.1 uncultured Elusimicrobiales bacterium
GGCTTTAATCTACAATGGGCATGGAGCAGCGGATATGCGGCAGCCAAAGCGTTAGAAAAACGTTTTTAAAATTCGCGCGCGCACAGGCGCGCGTTTTGGTATAATGATGGGGTAGAATGGGACAGAAAAATGAATTTGAAAGAAAAACAAAATCTTTTTAAATTACTTATAGAGGGTCTTCGCTTGGTAAACCAGGCCGGGACGGCTTTAGTTGTTTTTGTTATTCTTGCTCTGATATCAACTGTATTGCCGTTGCTGTTGTTACACCTAAACATTTCTCCGATTCTAGTTAAATTAACCATTTCTTTCCTTTCCTCTTTTTTGTTGATTTTGCTGTGGCGCGTTTTAGCGGCCAAAGCTGATAATTTTGGAGAATCTATTTCTAATTCTCTGACGGCTTCGCTAATTCCCAGCGTCTATTTACTGATAGTTAGCCTCATTATAGGCGGATTTACAATATTGGCCTCCTTCGTACTTATTCCTTTACTCAAATATACAGGCAATATAGGACTCATTCTTTTTGCGTTAGTGTTTTATTTTCTCTTTGTGCGGCTTTCTTTTGTACCACCAGCACTGGCACTGCGTGAACAGGGACCGGTCAAAGCAATTATTTACAGCTGGGAAATGACCCGCGGCGTTAAAAATTTCTTTAGAACTTTCTTTGCGCTATTGGTCTGCGGATTGTTATCTCCTCTGTTTTTGCTTATCATTATACGCGCTTTATATATTTTCATTCCTTTGTATTTTGCCGACAGTTTCAACCTTGCCGCTTTGACAACATCGTGGTATGTAGCAGGTGGAATAATTTTATTTTGTTTTTTGGTTGTCAACTTCTGGTCTTTTGCCACTTTCTTGTTATTCTTCTTAAACTGCGATTACGGAGAAAACCGCAGCTCTTATACGCCGCTTCCTGAGGCCGAATTAACCTCTCAAACCACTCAAGTTTTCGGCGAGAATAATAACGTGCTTCCTCCCGGCTTGGGAAAAATAGTAACCCAGCAGGATATCGAAAACGTAACTGTCAAAAAAGCGTCTGTTAAAACCGTATCTGATTCGGATGATTTAAAAGAACATTTAGATAAAGTCTACCAACCCAAACCGGAGGAGTTTGTCCATTATCAGGAAGAAGACCGGATGCCGACTATTCTGTTTGATGATGAAATGGCAAAACAAATCGAACAAAACAGTCAATTATTTGCAAAGAAAGAGAAAAGAGAAGAACACAATCAAGAGGATAAAGACGATGGACAAAGTATTAAAATGTCCAAATAAGCCTTTGAGCTTTACCATGTTTCAAAGAAGTATTATTTTTTATTTGCGTTTGCAGACCAGACAGTCGGTATGCAAAAATCAAAATTTTGCCGTATTCAACGGGAAGAGTCTTTTTGTAGAGGCTCTTCCTTTTTTTGAACAAACATCCAAGGAGAATCCTCTATGTCAACCCTGCTAAATACGCTTAATTTGTTAGGCGGCTTGGCTATTTTTCTATTCGGCATGAAAATCATGAGCGACGGTTTGCAAAAAGTATCCGGAGAGAAACTGCGCCAGCTGTTGGGAATCGCTACAACAAACCGTTTTGCCGCCACTGCGTGCGGGGCGTTGGTAACCAGCATCATCCAGTCTTCCAGCGCTACTACCGTTATGGTAGTGGGATTCGCCAGCGCGGGGTTGTTGAATTTGTACCAATCTTTAGGAGTTATCTTCGGTGCAAATATCGGAACCACCATGACGGCGTGGATTGTCAGCTTGTTTGGATTTAAAATGCAAATCTCCTTGTTCGCGCTTCCGGTAATTGCCATTGGATTTTTTGCCCAGTTTATTCCCCGTTTTATTGTAATACGCCGCTTGGGGGAAACCATGGTGGGATTTGGACTGCTGTTTTTGGGATTAGATATTATGAAAAACGCTATTCCCGCCGATTTTGCCCAAAACCCGCACGTAGTAGAGTGGATTTCCCGCTTTCAGCCCAACAATCTGCTCAACCTGCTTATCTTGATTTTCAGCGGCACGATATTAACGGTAATTTTGCAGTCTTCCAGCGCAGTCATGGCCATGACCCTTACCTGCGCCGCGGCGGGAATTATTGATTTCCCGACTTCCGGCGCACTGGTGTTGGGGGAAAATATCGGTACCACCATTACGGCTAACTTAGCGGCCATCGGCGCCAGCAAAACCGCACGCCGGGCCGCTTTAGGGCATTTCCTGTTTAATATAATAGGCGTATTCTGGGTGGTATGTATTTTCCATCATTTTGTAGATTTTGTAGATTGGCTGGTTCCGGGGTCTCCCTATACTAAAGAAACGGATGTTCTGACCGCCGTACTGCCTTATCACATTTCCGCTTTTCACACCGTCTTTAACGTGCTGAACACCATGCTGATGTTGCCGCTGTTAAACCAACTGGCCAAACTCACGTACCTGATCATTCCGAAATCCAAACGGGAAGATAAAAAAGAACATGAGCTGATCTATCTGTCGACCCGCTTTACGCAAACGCCGGAATTGGCGTTGATTGCCGTACGGAAGGAAGTGGAACGGATGATGAGCTTTGTGACTAAAATGACAGACAAATTAATTCACGCCGTCAAAATAGACGATGAAAAGATGTTCCACCGCTTGATTGAAGATGTCAAAGAAGCCGAGAAAACGACCGATGTGTTAGAACATAAAATCAACTTATATCTAACTTCTTTGTCTCACGGCAACCTTTCCCGCCACGCGGTGGCCCAAGCGTTTTCTCTCTTTGACGTATTAAACAGCATTGAACGCATGGGTGACTGCGGCGAAAAAATCGCCCGTATCTTAGAAAAATTCCACACCAAACAGCCTTTTGCACCGGCGGATGTAAATGACTTGGAAGTCATTGCCAAACTGACCAAAGAAATTACCAAACGCACCCGCCGCGTATTGGTGGACTTTCAGCAGCCTACCCGCCAATGGCACGCCGAAGCGGAACGGACTTTTGCCGAAGCGGTAAGAGACGAGGAAGAATTAAACGCGCTTCGAAAACGCTTCTTGCGGGACCGCCGGGAACGAATTAACGCCGGGCAGGAAGCTTCTCCCGATTCAATTACCGCTTACGCGGATATTTTGAATAATTTTGAAAGAATCGGCGATTACGCCATGCGCGTGAACGAAAATATCTTAAGTATGCGCGCGGAAGACAATGCCCCGCATACCAAACCGGCCGCCGCTGAACCGGCGCTTCCGCCGCAGGCATAAAAGGACCCGCTATGAAATTAAATCCGGTAAAAGTCCTTCAAGACTTTTCCAGCTTCTTTCCCATGCTGTGGGCGATTCTAAGAGGCCGCTGGAAAATGAATTGGAATACGTTTATCTGGACGGTATTGTGCGTGATATATTTAATCTCGCCGATAGATTTCTTGCCGGATGTATTGCCGATACTGGGAATTACCGATGACGGGGCTTTTATCCTGCTGGTATTAACTCTGATTCACAAGGATTTAGAAGCCTACCGGTCCGCCCAAAAACAACCGGGCACTATACGAAAAGAGCTCATTTCCCCCGATGAAAAACAAGAAAAGAAGTAACCCTTTTCCACGCTTGCCCACCCATGCGTAAAAAAACTACAATATAGCTATGAAAAAATTCTTAAAACTATGCTTCAAAATCGCGGTTGTCCTCGTGGTTTTGGGGGCGGCGGCTTTAGTCGCACTACGGCTGATGTTCCCGCCCGAAAAACTCAAGGCCATGGCGCTTGAGTATGCAAAAAATAATTTGCACCGGGAAATTACGTTTGACGGGATTTCCTTGAATCTGGTTGGAGTGACGCTGGATCATTTTGCTATTTCAGAAAATACCACTTTTCAAGACGGCACTTTTGCACAGGCGGATAAGCTGGTGGTTAAGATTGCACTCAAACCCCTGCTTCAGAAACGGATAGAAATCGCCACCGTGCAATTGGACGGATTAAATATTAATCTAATTAAAAATCCCGACGGTTCATTTAACTTTGATTCATTAATTCCGGCCTCCTCCCAACAGGATACCACTGCGGCCTCTCAGCCGAATCAGCCGGCATCGGCGTCCGAAGCGGGAGCGGGTTTAATATTGCTGGCAGATAAGATTGCCGCCAATAACTGCAGTTTCTCCTACAAAGATCTGCAAACCGGGATGAACGCTTCGATAGATAAACTAAACTTGGAAATCAATCATTTCGATTTAACGGATCCGTTCGACGTAAAAATTACTTTTAACAGTGCTTATCAGGAAAAGAACGGTCCGGCCGTATCCGTTCCGGTAAATCTGGCCCTGCGTGTATTTTTAGCCGGGCTGGATATGCAAAACGCTTATGTAACGGTTAATAATATTTCGGCGTCTTATAAAACCGTTCAGCTCCAACTTAAAGGCGGCGTACGCAATTTTACCGCACCGGAAGCCGATTTATCCGGCACGCTAAGCGGTATTAGCAACGGCATTCTGGCTGATTTTTTGCCCAATTTGCCGGAATTTTCTTTGCCTGTTATTAATATGAGCCTTAAAGCGGCGGCAAACTTGGATAAATCCACTGCTACCGTTTCCGAGGCAAAGCTCTCCGTTTTGGACAGTGCATTTTCAGCTTATGGAACAATCGGCTGGAGCGGGCCGGCGCCCACTTATTCCGTCAATGCCAATCTAACAACCGATCTGGCCCAGATTGTTCATATGACCAGTACCATCGCCGATTTTAATCCTGGCGGGGTGGTTACGGGTTCATTCAAAGCGACTGACAAACAAAACGGAAAAGATGTAAGCGGATCGGTTACTTTCAAAGAGGTCAATCTTTTATATGAACCGTTTACCGTGTCGGAGCTGAATGGAACGGTAAACATCGCTTCTATAGATAATATTTCTTCCAATTCGCTTACCGGATTGCTAAATGGCGAGAAGTTCACGTCCTCCTTCTCTTACCAAAATATCAAAGACGTAATGAATATTATTCTAAATGTGGATTTGGCTAAATTCACGTTAGATGAAATACCGGCTTCTTCCCAAGAAAAGAAGTCCCAACCGGATCAAGCGGCTCAAACGGATTCGCAAGCACAGAATACATCTAGTGCGGAAAAAACCGTCCAAACGAATCCGTCCCCGGCCACTACTCCGGCACAAACCGCTTCCAGCTTGCGGATGAACATTAAAGCCAATGTAAACGTAGGTCCAATCGATGTGCCGTATTTCCGGACGGACGGAATTACTTTAACGGCCAATTTGACTGACGTTACCGATACTATGACTCAAGCAAACGGACAGGTAACATTCAAATTGCAGCCGGGTGCAATTACGGATCTGGATTCGTTTGTGAAAGAGAATAAAATTGCCAAAATACTTCTGCTTCCTATCACCATTGTGCGCAAAGTAGCCAACGCATTAAATATTGAACTGTTCCCAGAACCGGAAAACACAAACAAAGGAGAAATTTCGTTTACTAACGGAGAAGGAGTATATACGTTTGTAAACGGAGTGATGCAAGTAGATAAAACGATATTTAATTCCCAAGTAACCGATATCTCTGGTTCTGGCAATATCAACTTCTATACCAAAGCGTTAGATATGCAGGTATCAGCCACGGTACTTACCTCTCAAACGCCGGTGATGATCAAAATTGGCGGCACTATGGATGAACCAAGCGGCAAGTTAGACGTCGTTGGGACGGTGGGTTCATTGGTGGGGGGAATTTTAAATTATAAGACTCCCGGCAAAGTAATCAGCGGAACCGCTAACGCTGCCGGAGATGTGGCTTCCGGCGCTGTAAAAACCACGGGGAAAGTGGCTTCCACTGCCGTAAAAACAGGGGTGGACGTTACTAAAACCGCCGCCAACGTGGCAACAGACACCGTAAAAGGAACAGTTGATGCCGCAAAAGATGCATTAAAAGGAATCGGCGGCTTATTTAAGAAATCAGATTCTGCCGAACAAAAATAAAATATTCAACATACAAAAAGCCACAGGAAAACACCTGTGGCTTTTTGTATCAAAAAATCCATCCAATAAAAGGAAACGGTTCCGACAGAATGCACGAGTTAATTGAGATTTGCCACTTTTATTCAAACCATTTAAATTGTTATATCATGGGGATCGAACCCTAATTAAATGATATAGGCTGACTCCTAACCGGAAATATCATATAATAGTGTTTATATGGGACATTTTTTGCTTATTCTTACAAATTTAATATTCCCGTTGGCCGCTCTGGGCGTGATATTGGGCTTTTTGCTTTCCCCGCGCAGAGGGCTGCTAAAGCATCTAACTTGTGAACTCAGAGAGCGTTTCGGACTGGAAAAAGAAGAAGATATTCCCCAAAATGCGATTTGGATACATTGTGCCAGCGTGGGCGAAGTAATGTCGATGAAAGAACTTATCTCCCGTTTAAAGAAGTTTTATAGACGCAATATTCTTGTAACCACCACCACAGAAGCCGGAAAAGAAACCGCTTCCAAAAATCCGGAAATATCCAAAGCCTTATTAGCACCGCTTGATTTTTACCCGTCTTGCAAACGTTTCATCCGCATAGCCAATCCTTACAGATTATTTATTGTAGAACGCGAGATATGGCCCAATATGCTGGAAGCGGCCCATAACGCAGGCGTCCCTGCGGCCCTCCTCAATGGGCGCATTTCCGCAAAATCGGCAAAAGCATATTTACTGATCCGGCCCTTATTTAAACGGGCATTAAACACTTTATCTTTCGCCGCATTGCAAACCAAAGAAGCGGCCCAACGATATGAGAAGCTGGGCGTGAAAAAAGAAGATATTTTCGTTTGCGGGAATGTCAAATATGATACGCTAAACGACCACCCCACTCAAAAAACAAATGTCACCCGCGTGCTGACCGCGTTAGGATGGAATGGGAAACCCATCTTGGTATGCGGAAGCACCCATCCGTTGGAAGAAACTATGTTGTTACGGGCAGCGCCGGAATTAACGAAAAAAGGGATTAAAATCGTATTTGCGCCGCGTCATCTGGAGAGAAAACCGGAAATAGAAATATCTCTTCGCCAAAGCGGCTTACATTACGCTTTTTTCAGCCAACCCAATTTTAATAAAGAAACGGATATTCTTTGCGTAGATGTGATGGGGATATTAACCTCTCTATATGCTTGTGCCAGTTTGGTGTTTGTAGGCGGATCAGTAGAACGCCGCGGGGCACATAATTTGTTGGAACCGGCTATTCTTTCTAAAACGGTTCTGTTCGGAAAGTATTTTTACAATGCTCCGCTCACGGCTCATTCCCTGCTGGAACAAGGGGGCGGGGTATTGGTGGATGAAACCAATTTTAAGGAAACTGTATTAAGATTATTGTCCAATCCTGGACAATTGGAAAATATGTCCGAAAAAGCACGCCAAACGGCGCTTAGCTTTAAAGGAGCAACCGATAAAATAATGGAAGTGGTAAAGAATTATGAACGAAAATCAACCTAAAATTTTAGTGGTACGCCTTTCTTCTTTGGGAGATATCGTCCTCTCTTCTCCGGTATATAAAAACATCAAAGCGAAATGGCCACAATCGCATATCACGCTAATGGTTAAACCCCAATTTGCCCAAGCATTAGCCGGACACCCGGATATTGATGAAATTATGGTGGCCAAAAAAGGACTGTGGGCCAACATCCGCCAAATCCGGGCAGGCCATTATACGCATTATTTGGATTTACATTCCACATTAAAAAGTATTTTAATGGGTTTTTTCAGCCGTATTCCGAACCGTATCCGTTATGATAAAAATTCCGTTGCGCGCAGAATGTTTGTTAAATTTCACAAAAATTCGCCTGTATTGGAAAAACACACGCTGGAAAAATACTTAGAAGCGCTTAAAGCATGGAATATTGATATCAAATATAAAGAACCCAAACTGGGAGATTGGGCTTACCAACATGCCAATCTCAGCGGTAAAAAAGTGAATAAAATCGGTATTTTCCAAACTTCGTTTATAGGCGACAGCGTCTTGACAACGCCCTTAATCCAAAAAACGGCAAAACTATTTCCGGATACTAAAATTGTCGTTATAACGCGCCCTCAAACTGAAGATATTTTCAGGCCCATGAAAGAAGTTTCGGAAATTATTTTAAATGATAAAAAGGGATGGAATAAGATTTTTGGCGTATGGAAAACAGCCAAAGCCATTAAAGCTGCCGGAATTGATATTTTGCTGGTACCGCACCGAAGCTTTAGAAGTGCGCTCATCGCTTGGCTTTCGCGTGTGCCGGTACGTATTGGGTTTACATCGAGCGAAGGGTGGTTTTTGTATACAAAAACGATTCCTTTCTCTTGGATGATACACGATGCCGAACGGAATTTAGCTTTATTGCAAGGAATTGTAAAAGAAAAGTTTACAGCCGAGAAATTAAGCATGCGGTATGCCCCCTCTGCGGAAGAAAACGTAGCCCGCTTAATGAAAGATTTTAATTTGGAAGGCAAAACGCTGGTTGGAATACACGCCGGAAGCGCTTGGCCCACCAAATGCTGGCCGATGGATTATTTCGTACAGCTTATCAGCCGCTTGCAAACCGAATTAGGGGTAACCGCGGTACTAGTGGGAGGGGGAACGAAAGACGCCGATTTGGGTGAGAAAATCTGTCAATTATCACAAGGACATGCCGCTAATTTATGCGGAAAAACCAGTCTGGCGGATTTAATGGCCCTCATGAAACATTTTAAACTATTTATTACCAACGATTCGGGCCCTATGCATATTGCCACCGCGTTTGATGTGCCTACTTTAGCCATTTTCGGCCCAACTACGCGCGAATTGGGATTCTTTCCCTATGGAGAAGGCCACCGGGTAGTGGAAGTGAAAGACTTACCCTGCCGCCCATGCGCTTTGCACGGGGGGAAAAAATGTCCGCTGGGACATTTTAAATGTATGAAAGAAATTCTGCCGGACCGCGTTTTCCAAAACGCCAAAGAAATGCTGGAAGAAAACCACGCTCTACCCCAGCCAACAACTCCCGCTAAAGAAACGGCAGCAATAGTCAAGTAATCCCGTTCCCGTTGTTAGCCTTTTAAGTAACATAAAAATCCCCGGGTAAAAGCCCGGGGTTCTTTTATTTAAAAATCCTTGCTGACGGTTTTGTCTGTCCAGAACCATCTGATAAAAAACTCGGTTTTTATGACAGTCTTCACACGTTGCTACTAAACATACAAAAAGCGGAATCATTACCCTGGTTTTTGTCTGTTTAACTTAAAAATCAATTTCAGGCTTTTCGTCTAAGGCTTCTTTTGTCTTGAGGAATAATTGCTTGATCTCAGGCAATTTTTCAAGAGGGATCCAGATCCCTTTTTTGGTCAGACCGCAGTCTTCCTGCCACTGTCTCAAATCCAACCCTCTTTTTCCTTTAAAAGAACCGACCGATGCTACAATACAAATACCGGGCCGTTTGGCAAATTTACCTAATTGTCCGTCACAAATGGCGGAAGGAATATCCGGAAGCGCCGCCACCAAAGGAACCAGCACCCGTATAATTTCAGGCGTCATCGTAATGCCGTCCCGGGTGGCTCCCGCAAAAGTGTCTGACGACACATAACGTCGCACAGATACATAACGATACCCCCGATAAGCATCTATCGTAAAACGGACCTCGCATCCGTCTTCCAACAGACAGGACCCAATATCTCTTAGTAAAGTAAAGCTGCTTTCACCCATAAATCTTTACTGCGTCACGACAAGACGCAGCCCCCCTGTTAATTCTCTGATAAAATATGATATGATAGCTTTAGTTATATTTTAGTGCTTGGATAAGATAAAATCAAGCAGTTTTTGTATAATTCATGGGAGATATCTTTTCTAAATTCTAATAAGGAAAGCTATGAATGAAAATTCTTCTCTGGTAGGACAAGAAATTTCCGGATGCGAGATATTAAATAAAGTGGCAGAAGGCGGAATGGGCGCCGTATATAAGGCGCGCCATAAAGCTTTAAACCGTATCGTATGCGTAAAAATTTTAAGCCCGGGTTTGGCTAACGACAAGAAAGCTGTTCAACTCTTTCTTACCGAGGCGAGAGCTATCGCAGAATTAGACCATCCCAATATCGTCAATGTATACAATGTGGGAAAAGAAAAAGGATATTATTTCATTGTTATGTCCTTTATTGAAGGGAATACGCTTTCCATACTGCTGAAGAAGAACAAAGTCTTGCCGATAGGAGTTATATTAGATTTATTTGAAGGCGTCCTGCTAGGATTAGAAGCGGCACACGAAAAGGGAATTATTCACCGCGATATTAAGCCGTCGAATATTTTAATCACTCCGCAAGGACAACCTAAGCTGGTAGATTTCGGTATTGCAAAAAAAGTGGATAAAGATAAAGGCTCCACCAAAACCACTGAATTGGCCGGCACCGCTTACTTTATTGCTCCGGAACAAGCTTTAGGAAGAGATTTAGACATCCGGGCAGATCTCTATTCTGTAGGAGCCAGTTTATATTATGTACTGACTGGGCAATTTCCCTATAATGGGAAGAATACAATTGACATCATTCAAAAACATATTAATGACCCCGTTCCCGATCCGGCTAAAATCCGCTCAGATATGCCCGGCTGGCTTTCTTTGGCCGTACAAAAATTAATGAGTAAAAATCCGGATGACCGTTTTAGCACAGCTAAGGAAACCTATCTCTATTTTAAAAAAATGAGAGCGGAAGACCAATTAAAAGTAAAAATGGGCAAATCGGGCCGGGCTATTGATTTGGGGGAAGAAGGACCGTTGCGTATTGTCAAAGAGGAAAAACTGAATACAGAAAGCATTAAAAAACAACGGGCTGCCCAAATGCCCATACGCCAAACCACGACATCTTCTTCCCAATTGCCTCTTATGCCGCAATTAGACGATTCTGTACCCGATATCAATACAGAACCCCGAAAAAATATTCCTGCAGAAAAGGCAAATATGTTAACGGCAGAGGAGGTGGTACCTGGAAATCCGTTCGTCCCCTCTAAAAAATTAAAAAATGTTTTACCAGATGTGAATCGTACGGAAATGTTCAAATCGTTGAAAAAGATATGTATATTCCTGCCGCTTTTTATCGTTTTTACGATTGGGATTTCCTATCTATTCTGTACACTTGGAAAAATATGTTCAGTGCATGTTGCTGAACATGCTGGCTTTTTCTCCAACTTAATTATGCCGCTTTTTCCTACGCAATATGCGCCTAACCAACTATCCGTTACCGTTTGTGCATTGATAGGATTAGTGCTTATTTTTGTTTCTTCTAACTTACAAGCGTTTTCCCGCTCAACTACATTTTTGCTGATTATAGCTCTTGTATCCTATATGGCGGGATTGTTTACTCCCGAAGTGCCTTTTATGGACCTTTCACACCTTAGCCAGTTTATCTTTACGCCGGAATACTATCTGTGCTACTTCGTATTGGCGTTAGTGTGGGCCATAGGGTTATGTTGGACAATAAACCGCACGACGGCACAAGGCATATTAGGCGCCTCGCTAGGAATATTAAGTATAGTACTGGCTTATCTTTCGGCCCATTTAACAATTGCACCGGATTCCCAGTCGCTGATTGTAAAAGTGATTTTTTACGCGGCTTTATTCTGCGGAATACTATTTGTTTATTATCTGATAGCCAAAAACGAGAAAGAAAGAATCTTATTTCCATTTTTGTTAATATTAATCAGCACGGCAGGTGTCTGGATGTATTCCGTATCAGGTTTAGCTGCTAATATCAACACGACATTGAATACGCTTAAAGAGCACATTGTCATTAAACTGACTCAGGAAGTGAAATCAAATAAAAAAGTAGAGGAACTGATTGGATTAGAATCGGGACGCAAGGCATTCTCCTCTTTAAACCAATCCAATGAAGTAACGGAAATGACAGTGGAAGAAGCGTTCCCTTTCTTAGAGAAAAAAATTGACCAAACGGCGCCAAATGTTTTTGACGAACAGATGTCTACTTTATTTAGTTATTTTTTGTTGAATTATTACCGCGGGGGCGAACAACGAATGCAATTTGCCGTATGGGATTACGCGATGAGTTTTCCTATTAAAAATTTTAACAAAAACGCCCAGAGCAATAATGCTTACTTTTTTCTCTTAGGACTGCTGTATATATTTGGAACGGTTTCTTGTGTGGGAACAATTCTCTTTAGAGAGCGAGAGGAATTATGAGCAGCTTTGATATCGAATTTGCCGCTGTAACCGATATTGGCAAAATCCGGGAAAAAAATGAAGACAATGTCCTCATTTCCTCCGACTTGGGGCTTGGCGTGGTGGCAGATGGAATGGGCGGGCACAGCGCAGGGGAAATTGCCAGTAATATTGCGGTTTCGGTTTTGGCGGAAACCGTACGGAAAGTCAATAACCAACAGCTCAGAATACCCGATAACTTTCTTCCAAAATTGGATTTTGTAGAACGAAAGCTCTTGATGGCGGCCAATTTGGCAAACGCCGCCATTTATTCCACCGCCCAATCATCGGATATTTACCGGATGATGGGCACCACCCTTACCGGCGTGCTGTTTGATCAAGACTGCGCCACCGCCGTACACGTTGGGGATTCGCGCCTATATCTCTTTCGGGATGGAAAGATTATCCAAATCACAACAGATCACTCTCTAGCTATGGAACATGTCCGCCGAGGACTTCTCACGCGTGCCGAAGCCGATCGTTCAAAAATTCAAAATGTACTGACTAGAGCCATGGGCATCAAAAAAAACATCGAGTTTGACTTACTGAAATTTCCGGTTAAGCAAGGAGATATCTTGCTCTTATGTTCGGATGGTCTCTATAAAGGACTATGCGAAAAAGATATGGAAAAACTTCTTAGAGAAGGTACAGAAACCCCTATTGTTAAATTATGTAAACAACTGGTCCGTGTGTCCAACGAAAATGACGGTCAGGATAACATTTCTGCCGTTTTGATTAAAATTCTTCCTGCCCAAAAACTTTCTTTTAAGCAACGCTTAAAACGGTTTTTTTCTAAAGCCTAATTCTCTCTTACTACCGTCTTAAACAAAAACCACTTTATTAGCACTCTAATAAAGTGGTTGACAATTTTAATCAGATATGCTAAATTAGCATTAAGCTCAAGCGAGTGCTAATAACACCGCCAAGCGATTTTAATGATCTTTTCACACAAAAGGAGTGAATAGAATATGGCAGAAGTAAAAATGAAACCGTTGGGCGACCGCGTAATTGTAAAGCCCATTGAACGCGAAACCATGAAGGGGGGAATCATCATTCCGGACACCGCAAAAGAAAAACCGATGGAGGGGGAAGTGCTAGCTGTCGGGCCGGGTAAACTCAATGAGAAAGGCGACCGTGCGCCCATGGATGTAAAAAAAGGAGACCGTGTCTTATACGGTAAATACTCCGGTACGGAAATCAAGTTGGATGACGAGACGTATTTAATTATTCACCAAGATGAAATTTTAGGAATTTTGGGGTAAACGAAAGGAAGATAAACTTATGGCTAAACAAATTATTTACGGCGATGAAGCCCGCGCCAAAATGAAATCGGGCATCGAAAAAGTTGCAAACGCAGTAAAAGTTACGCTGGGCCCCAAGGGCAGAAGCGTAGTATTGGAAAAGAAATTTGGTTCACCCTTGATCATCGATGACGGCGTGACCATCGCTAAAGACATTGAGCTGGAAGACAAATTTGAAAATATGGGCGCCCAGCTCATCCGCGAAGTAGCCTCTAAAACCAATGACGTCGCCGGAGACGGTACCACCACCGCCACCGTACTCGCCAACGCCATGTTGACGGAAGGCATTAAAAATATCACGGCCGGGGCCAACCCGACTTTGGTCAAAAAAGGCATTGAAATGGCCGTAGAAGCCACCAAAACCGAGCTGAATAAAATGCATAAGCCGGTCAAGACCAAAGAAGAAAAAGCGCAAATTGCCACCATTTCTTCCAATGACCGCGAAATCGGCAATATGATAGCCGAAGCCATTGAAAAAGTCGGTGCGGAAGGCGTCATCACGGTAGAAGAAGGCAAAACCGCTACCACCCAATTGGATATTGTAGAAGGTATGCAATTTGACCGCGGCTATATTTCGCCTTATTTCGTGACCGATTCCGAAAGAATGGAGTGCGTATTGGAAAATCCGTATATTATCATTACGGATAAGAAAATTTCTTCTATGAACGAACTCTTGCCGGTACTGGAAAAAATCGTCCAAAGCGGCAAACAATTCCTCATTATCGCCGAAGACATGGATGGGGAAGCCTTGGCCACGTTAGTGGTAAACAAACTGCGCGGTACGCTCAAAGGCTGTGCGGTAAAAGCGCCGGGCTTTGGCGACAGACGCAAAGAAATGCTGGAAGACATCGCCATTTTGACGGGCGGAGAAGTATTAAGCGAAGAGCGCGGTATCAAATTGGATAAAGCCGAACTGGCCATGCTTGGTCAATGCGCCCGCGTAGTGGTGGATAAAGAAAACACCACCATCGTCAGCGGAAAAGGCAGCAAAGAAGCCATCGCTGCCCGGGCCGAACAGATCCGCAAACAGATTGAAAACTCCAAGAGCGAATACGACAAAGAAAAATTGCAAGAACGCTTGGCCAAGCTCTCCGGCGGCGTAGCCGTCATCAGCGTAGGCGCGGCCACGGAAACGGAACTGAAGGCCAAAAAAGCCAAAGTGGAAGACGCCAAAAACGCCACGAAAGCCGGTGTGGAAGAAGGCTTAGTACCCGGCGGCGGGGTCGCCTTAGCGCGCTGCCAAAAAGCGCTGGAAGCGTTAAAGACGGATAACGAAGATATCCGCACGGGTATCAACATCGTCCGCAAAGCGCTGACCGCTCCTTTGAAACAGATCGCAGCCAA
Organism: uncultured Elusimicrobiales bacterium; assembly: GCA_944325055.1. Lineage (GTDB taxonomy): Bacteria > Elusimicrobiota > Elusimicrobia > Elusimicrobiales > Elusimicrobiaceae > Avelusimicrobium. The sequence continues at coordinate 14,783 of CALUYP010000016.1, forward strand.
CGCCGGTTTGGACGGAGCCGTGGTAGTAGACAACGTTCTTAAAATGGCAGGCGCCGCCGACGGTTATGACGCCGAAAAGAACCAATACTGCGACCTTTTGAAAGCAGGCGTAGTAGATCCGGCCAAAGTCGTCCGAACTGCCTTAGAAAATGCGGCCTCTATCACGGGAACGGTACTCTTGACCGAAACCTTGGTAGCGGACGCTCCTGAAAAAGAAAATGCTCACGCCCCGGCTATGCCCGGCATGGGGGGAATGGGCGGCATGATGTAATTTATAAACGCCGCACAAAAAGCCGGTCCATAACAGGGCCGGCTTTTTGTTATAGACAACGAAGCTATAAAATGGGTCGATTTGTTTCGGGGGAAAGGTCCTAGAAAATAATAGGTCCAAAAGATTTCGAATTTAGGGCTTTTGGGTACTGGTATTTTTTTAAAAAAATCTGTATCCTTTAAGTAAGCAGAAAAATAAGGAGAAATTTATGAAAAAAGCATTTGTGTATTTTTTCGTTATTGTATTGGGTATGATGGGAACTACATTGGTTGTCAATGCGGAAGATTTTTCTAAACAGATTCAAAATCAAGTACAAAAATCAATGCAAAAACGAGAACTTGAAAGACTCTTGTCTTTCCCTGAAGACGCCAAAATGTCTGTAAAAGCCATGTGGACTCTTCATAATACAGCCAGACAACCCCTAGGTTCAAATATCGCGATACCAACCGAATCCATTTTGAATACTGCATATTGCAGCGCGGTATTATGCAACTACACAGAAAAACAAAATGTGGGGATAGCCAGCATTGCTTTTGGTAAAGAATGTTTTAGCCAAGTCCAAAAGGAAAAAGCAGATGCGCCTGTTTTTAGATTTCATGTCAATTTAGGTCAATTTGGCTATTATTTCGAAGGAGAAATGGAAGGAGAACCTTTCTTCTTTGAGACGGAAGTGGACCAAGAAAAAGATATCAAACGCCTCTTTCATTCTGTTACGACCGCCTCAGGGAAGGAACTCTATCTCTTTAATATGCCAGTACGGACTGAGTTATTGAAACAAGCTTTTAAAGATTTCTTTGACAAGAATGAGCCTGTTTCGAATGATTTAGCGGCAGCGGTTTTAAAGTATATGCCTCAGCCGCAATATGAAGTAATTTTATAAGATGACTATTTATTGAGACAATTACTAAAATTCTGAATTTGGCATAAACCTAATTAAAGAAAGCCAGCCTAAATTATTAGCTGGCTTTCTTTAAGAGAAAAATATGAAATAAAAAGTATATAGATTTATAATGAAAGAACGACAATGGAGCATTTATGAAAAATAAAAAATTCTTATCCACCTTACTCATACTCGGAGGTGTTTTGGTTTCAAGTCAGGCTGCAATTGCTGCGGATTTAAAGCCAGCATTAGAGAGAAAGATTTCCAACATAGTGCTAAATCAAAATGCAATTGAAAACAATTTACGGATAGATTTTGAAATTACCGAATCAGTCTACCGAGAAGATTCGCCTCGTAGCGCATCCTACTGGGGAAGGGAATCCAGCAACAACACTGAAATGGGGCCTTATAAGGCAAAACTTTCTTGTAAGGCCTATGCCCTAGACTCCCACTGGCTGATTCTTTCCAGCACCTGCATGCGATATGGAAATGATGAAGTAGTCATCTATGATCAAATTTATCCTTACCGCACGGGACGTACAATTCATTCCTCGTTTAATGTAGCAGAATTTCCTGTAGAAAATGCCATTCCAGCCCAAAATATGGCCCTAAAAGGAAATTTAATGCTGTTGTGGACCGATAACGAAGAATTAGCCGCTTCTTTAGAGACCTTGCCTAAAGCCAATGTACTGGCCGTCAGTTCGCCCAATCAATTATTTGCATTAAGTGCGGATAATATTTTTAAGATTAACACCGCCCGATTGGGCACTGACGGCGTACGAATTCGCACTTTAAAAAACAACTCCGTAAATGGAAACAAATTTCAGTTAAATGACAAGTGGACTGATTTGTCCGGCACGGCAACAGATCCGTTATTTTTGGTTACACGCAACGGAAACGAATTTCTGGTGGGTTATAACGACGGGATGTTATTATATGCGTTACGTTTTCCACGCAATGATAGTATTTGGGATTATCAAGGGAAACCTTCTAAAGACTATTTTTCATTAAATTTAGAGGACCTAAACTTTATTAAAGAAACGGTTTTAAAAGAGCGTCCTCAAGACTGGGAACGCATCAAAGAGCGATTATTTTATAACAAAATAAAAAGCCCTTATTTCCAATAATTTAAATACAAAGGCCTGATAAATAAAACGCCTTGTATTTAAGTAATAGGAGCAAAGAGATAAAGGAAAAATGTAATCCATAAAGTTGGATTGATGAAATAGGGAAAAAACACAAACAATTTAAGTTATGAAGAAAATAATTGCTTTTCTTTTTTTGTCTGCTTTAGGAACGTTAAGTTTGCAAGCATCAGACTTACCTGTAACGTTATCCAAAAAATTAAGTAGGAAAATAGCGTCTGCCTTGAAAGAACACAGTGCTATTAGAGCCAATCTACGCATTGATTTTCAAATCAGCGAATTTCTATATAAGCCGAATGCGTTTAGCGGATCCAGCCAATTTAAATTTGATATGTCTGAAATAGGACCTTACAAAGCGGATTTAGCCTGTAAAGCATATGTATTGGACTCCCACTGGCTGATTGTGTCAGGTACTTGTATGCGACCAAGCAACGAGAAGATTAATTTTTTTGATTTAGTTTATAGCAAGCGAAAAGACAGGCAAATTCTCTCTCCTTTTGAAATATCCGGATTTCCAATACCAGACGCTATCCCCGCTCAAAATATCGCCTACAACCGAAATATTATGCTATTGTGGACGGATAACAAGCAGCTAGTCTCTTTTTTAAAGAAAATACCAGCAGTCAATGTATTAGCAGTTCGTTCGGCAAAAAATTTGTTTGCTTTAAGTGCAGCAAGCACTTTTAAGGTAAATACAGCCCGGTTTGGACTAGACGCCATCCGAGAAAGGACTTTAAAAGCAGACTCTTACGACAATAATTATTTCCAGCTAAACGAAGGGTTGTTAGATCTGTCAGCAACGGCCACGGATCCGTTATTCTTGGTTTCCAAAACAGGCAAAGAATTCCTCGTTGGTTTTAATAATGGTTTGCTTTCTTATACGTTGCAAATCACCCAAAACGATATATGGGAAACCTTCGACGGCAAACCTTCAGCGGACTTTTTCCCTTTAACTTTGGAAGATTTAAATTTCATTAAATCCACCGTTTTGAAAATTCGTCCGCAAGATTGGATTTCCATTCAACCGCGGTTATTTTATAATCAAACAAAAACGCCATACTTCAACTTGGAACAATAAAGAGAATTATGAAAAGTCCCAAAAAAAAATAGGTCTTAAAATCTTTTAATATAGGTCTTTTATCCTATGGTTTTTTATAAAAAAAGAGATAGAATATTTATAATAAAGCAGTAGAGGAGATTCTATTATGAAAAAAGTTTTCTTTAGTATTATGACAGCATTATGCGGTTTGATTATGAATGCTGCTTTTGTGCAAGCCGAGATGACTTTACGAGAAAATATAGAGGATAAAGTACTAGAAACGGTCCGCGAACAAGAAAACATACCATCAAAAGCTATCGCTATCTTTAAGACCAATCACCTGCTAAATCAAAGGAAATATCACTCTGTATCCGTTGTGTGTAATGCCATTTTACGGAATTACAAAGAACAAGATGCTGAAAGTGGAAATGTAGAAATTGTTTTTGATACCCGATGTTTTGATAAAATTGAGGAATATAGCTATACAAACAAATTAAAATTTTCTTTAGAATTAGAATCCTTTCAGGAAAAGAATTCCAAAAATCAAGCTGTAACGAGTTTGGAAATAAATGGGAAAATGTTGGATTGGAAAAAAGCGATCCAACTTCGTAAGATTAAAAACCAAGATGGAATTGTGGTCATGTATGTGTTTAATATGCCCGTTACAGATAAAAGTATGCTAACAGCTTTAAAACTGTTTTTCAAGCAAAATGGGCCTATTGCCAACAAGAACATTTTCAAAAAAATATATAATTTGCCTGAACCTTATACCGTATTTAATATTGATTGATTCAGATACCCTGAAAAATATAAAACCCCCGCAAACGGGGGTTTTTATATTTCAAAAACCTTCTACAAGTAAATTTATTTTCATAATTTTATACAATGTAATTATGAAAACGTATAAAATAAACAAGGGGGGTAAGCGATGAATAATCCAATGTTAAATGAAACCGCGTTTCAGCGCGCACAAGAACGCGCTGCATCCAACGGGATAATGACTATGCAAGGTACAATCAATAAGACTTTTTTATTGTTATTTATCTGCGTTATTGGGGGAATGATTACTTGGACTAATTACCAGAACTGGGCAAATTACACTGGAATAATTGCCATAATAGGTTTTGTGGTAGCGATGATTACGTCTTTTAAACCAACGGCCGCGCCCATTACTGCACCCATTTATGCCTTTATAGAAGGCTTGTTTCTAGGTGTTATTTCCGCCATGTACAATGCCAAATTTCAGGGAATTGTATTTAATGCCGTAGCCGTTACAATATTGGTGTTTTTTGTAATGTTGTTTATATATAGAACGGGCATTATCCGCGTGACGCGCGGGCTGGCGGTAGGTATTTTCTCCGCCACGGCGGCAATCGCAATTTTGTATTTTGGTTCGTTTATATTGTCAGTTTTTGGCGTCAGCACGGCTTATTTAACTTCTAGCTCGCCGTTATCCATTGGGATTAGCGTGGTAGTTTGCGCTGTTGCGGCGTTCAATTTTCTGCTCGACTTCCACTTTATTGATACAATGACCACACACTATCAAGCGCCTAAACATATGGAATGGTATGCTGGCTTTGGTTTGCTGGTTACGCTGGTATGGCTATATATTGAAATTTTACAGCTCTTGGCCAAAACACAGCGCAAATAAACGCATGTCGGAACGGTTTAAATTTTGTAAAATCTAAGAAGTAAAAGGCGCAAATCTATACAGTTGCGCAGGAATGAAAAAAGGAGTCAAGAAAACTATGAATTTTGACAGCATCAAGAAAATCCAAGATATAGACCTGAAAGATAAGAAAGTGTTGGTACGCGTTGACTACAACGTACCACTTAAAGATGGGAAAGTTGATAATAACAAACGTATCGTTGCTACCGAAAAAACCATTAAGCATCTGTTGGACAATAACTGCCGCATCGTGCTGGTAGCTCACTTGGGCCGTCCGAAAGGCAAAGTATGCCCGGAATTTAGCTTGGCTCCCGTGGCGGCTGAAGTGGAAAAACTGTTTGGCGTGCCGGTGCATTTTGCGAAAGACTGCGTCGGTCCGGAAGCCGAAAAAGTAGTAGCCGAAACCAAAAACGGCGAAATCGCTTTGTTGGAAAACCTCCGCTTCCACCCGGAAGAAGAAAAAAACGATCCCGAATTTGCCAAACAACTGGCTAAACACGGTGAAATTTTTGTACAGGAAGCTTTTGGTACGGTACACCGTGCCCACGCTTCTACCAGCGCCGTAGCGGACTTTTTACCCGGCTGCGCGGGTTACCTCGTACAGAAGGAAGTGGAATTTTTGGGTAAAGCGTTGGAAAATCCGGCCAGACCGTTTGCGGCAGTCGTAGGCGGCGCCAAAGTTTCCGACAAGATTATGTTGCTCAACAACTTGATGGACAAAGTAAACGTCCTCGTCATTGGCGGGGGTATGGCTTATACGTTCTTAAAAGTACAGGGATATGAAATTGGCAAATCCTTGTTTGATGCCGAAAAAGAAAACGAAGCCAAAGCCGTCTTGGCCAAAGCCCAGGAAAAAGGCGTTAAAATTCTGTTGCCTGTAGACCATATCTGCGGCAAAGAATTTGCGGAAACCGCCGAACCCGTGGTCGTAGAAGACGTCAATATTCCGGCGGACTTAATGGGCTTGGATATCGGTCCGAAAACGGCTGAACTGTTCCGCGAGGAACTCTTGAAATGCAAGACCATCTTCTGGAACGGCCCGATGGGCGTGTTTGAATTCCCGAACTTTGCCAAAGGCAGCTTTGCCATTGCCCAAGCGATGATTGACGCCACAAAAGCGGGCGCTACTACGATTATCGGCGGCGGAGACAGCGTCAACGTCCTCAAAAAAGGCAAATTTAACCAGAAAGAACTCTCCCATGTTTCCACCGGCGGCGGCGCCAGTATGGAATTTGTGGAAGGGAAAGAATTGCCCGGCTTAGTGGCATTAGCCAAATAGGACGGCATTTCATTCTATAGGCTGTTTTAAACGACCGGGCCTTTATTGGCCCGGTTTTTGTATCGTTTGTCAGTGGGATGAACTAAATTAAGAAGAGATTCCTTTACCGAAAGCTATATCTAACACATTTATTAGACGTTATAAAAGACATACCCCATAAAAATTGGTATAATTATATTGTTATTTTTACAGGAGAGTTGTTACCAATGTATACATTAATTTTGATTTTGCATTTTATCGTCTGCATACTTCTTATTTTATTGGTTTTGTTACAAAGCGGAAAAGGATCCGCCGCCGGTATTTTCGGTGCTTCGGGAGCGGATAATTTATTTGCCAGTCCAACGGCTTTTAATGCCGTCAATAAATTTACGGCTATTCTGGCTGCCGTACTTATGTGTACATCTATTATTTTGACTATTGCCTCCAATAAAAAATCTTCCGAGTCGGTATTGGACTCCGTTCAAATTCCAGCGCCGACGGCTCCGGCCGAAGCCGGTAAATAAGATTAGGCCTGCCCCCGATTTAATAGGCGGTCGTTTTCTTGCACGGGTGATTTATTTTTTTGTAAAATATTTTTATATTCGAAGGATTGGTTCTTTTAAAACCCTCTGTACTGAAGAATGATTTTCGCGCAGGTGGCGGAATTGGTATACGCGTGCGTTTGAGGGGCGCATGCCGCAAGGCTTGAGGGTTCGAGTCCCTCTCTGCGCAATCTATTTAAAACCCAAACGAATGTTTGGGTTTTTTTTATGAGGGGAAATTCTGTATTAGCTAAAGATAGCACACTAGGCCCAAAATGGTGGGAAGAACAACATCTTTAAACAAAAGGATTTCTGTTTAGATATTTTTATGGAGAACCGTTTATGAATACTCCTCTTATGGCGGCTTGGACATGCTGGGCGATTGTAGGCTTATCACCGATAGCCGGCAAATTTGCAGCAAGCGTTATCAGTCCCGTAATACTTGTCTTTTTAGGTACGCTTCTTGGCGTTTTATATTTCACTCCTTGGATTAGCAAAAATCATAAATGGGGGGAAGTATTTGCTTCCGAAACCCGTTGGAAATTTTTATTTATAGGCACTTTTGGGACGGCGCTTCCTTTCACAATTTCTTTAATTGCCCTTCATTATACCACACCGGGAAACGCCGCGATTTTACAACAATCGGAACTGCTTTATTCGCTCCTTTTCGCCGGCATTTTCTTAAGAGAATTTCCCAGCCGCCAACAGCTTTTAGGAAGCACGCTGATCGTGCTGGGCGTGCTGATTATCTTAGCCAAAGAGCAGTATACCCCGCGTTGGACGGGAGATCTACTGATCGTGGGCAGTACCTGGATGCTGCAAGCCGGATCTACCGTAGCCAAAAAACTGCCCAAACACTTAGACTACCGCGTCATTGCCATGGCGCGCAATCTATTTGCCATACCAGCCTTGATTCTGCTTCTGGGAATGATGGGGTTGCGTCAAGAGATTTTTATTCTAAAACCGAACTTACAGATGTTTTCGGTTTTAGCTTATACGGGATTTTTTAAATATGGGCTGGCAATGGTCGTCTGGTATAAGGCCATCCGGTCATTAGATTTAAGCAAAGCAACCGCTATTTATCTATCCTATCCGGTATTATCGCTTATATTATCGGCCGCATTAGGGTTGGAAAAGATCAGCTTGTATCAAGCGGGGGGGCTGTTAGTTAGTCTGACAGGAGCTTATTGGATAAGTCTGACGGTCCAAAAAGAAGGACATTAGCCTTTTATCCATTCCCGGAATTAGGTACAATATTAAGAAAGGAGAATTTATGTTTAATATCAGCCCTGTATTTGCAATCTGGATTGCTTGGTTTGCTACAGCCGCGAACCTCGTCATCAGCAAAGCCGCCGTGCCGTATGTCACCTCGGCCTTATTTATTTTATTGGCATGCGTGGTGGCTTCTTTGTGTTTTTTGCCGTATATTTTGAGGACAGACGGCTGGAAAATATTATTCGATAAAAAGGTTTGGCCGCAATGTTTAGCCATGGGTACTTTTGGTACGGCATTGCCTATGACGATTTTTATGATTGCGTTAAATTACACGACCCCCGTAAACGGCGCCATTTTAAACCAATTTGAAATTATTTATTCCATTATTCTATCTGCAATTATTCTTAAGGAACGCCCTACTTTACGACAAATAGGCGGTTCATTGCTGATCTTATTTGGAGTGGGACTGCTTCTTTGGCAAGCGGGTACTACGGTTCAACTCAAAGGCGATTTATTGATTATCGGCTGCCTATGGATGTTTCAAGTAAGTCATATTTTTGCAAAAAAACTGCCTGCCCAAATGCCGCCGCAGCTTATTTCTGCAGCGCGCGCAATTTTTGCCATACCGGCGCTGCTCATTTTAGTGGCATACTTAGCGATATTTCAAGGCCCGCTGCAATTTGAAAGCAATCTGACCTTATGGAGTATGCTTATCTTGTGTGCCGTGGTAAATTATTTTTTGGGGAATACGTATTGGTACCAAGCAATACGCCATATGGATTTAAGCAAAGCTACGGCTATTATTTTATCCTATCCGGTAATGACCTTTATTCTCTCCGTTCTGCTGGGGCAGGATAAAATCACGTTATACAAGGTTTTTGGGATGATTTTAGCTATCGGCGGAGCATATATCGTAACCGGCATGTTGAAACAGGGAGAACAGAAATGAAGAAGCTCGTTTTATTTGATTTGGACGGTACATTAGTCAATGCAGGCGGATCCGGCAGGACCGCCTTGAAGAAAGCAATGGCGGAATTATACGGCGCCACCCCGGAATTTGATCATTCTCTCATCTCTGGACGGACGGATTTGGATAACTTTTCAATTGTTTACGCCTTGATTAAAAAAGGGAAAAAACCATCGGCCGCAGAAATGAAAAAGATGAAAGCAAAATATTTGGAAATACTGCCAGCGGAAGTACATGCGGCCGTGCGAAGCAAGAAGTATGACTTGGTTTCCGGAATTGAAAAATTTTTAAAACTGCTTTCCAAAGAGCGAGATATTATTTTGGGTCTGGGTACAGGCAACTTGGAAGAAGGCGCCAAAATCAAGTTGCAGCCCTGCCAATTATTAAGCTATTTTAGGGTAGGCGGCTACGGGGAAGACGGACATACCCGGGAAGAAATGCTGCAAGCGGCGGTTAAACGTGCGGAAAAAAAGTTCAAAACAAGAATTGAGCCGGAAAACGTCTATGTAATTGGCGACACCCATCGCGACATTTGCGCCGCTAAAAATTGCGGATTTCACAGCGCCGTGCTTACGAATGGTTTTGGAGAGGCGCAAAAAATACAGCGTGCCGCGGCAGAATTAGAAGCAAAAAATTTCAACGACATTACCACATTTTGCGTATGGCTGGGCATCAAAACGGATCCTAAAGGAGTAAAACGCGGCAGCTATATTATGCCGGCCAGTGCAATAGAACATGTATTTTTCAGCCGTACGGGTATTGACGAAGACCGATTAAAAATGCTCCGTATAAAAAAATATTCGGATTTAGAATCCGGTACCATCATGTGAGGATATTTAATGGAATGGTTTACAGCAGCTGAACGTTTTACGCAAGCGCTTTCTTCCTCCGAGCCAACGCCGGGAGGGGGAGCCGCCGCCGCCATGACGGGGGCGATGGGCTGCGCGTTAGCTATTATGGCGGTCAACACAACGCTCAAACGGAAAGCAACCCCCGATTCAATACGTCCTAAGTTAACGGACAGTCTGAAGCGTTTAATTTCTTTTAAAAATGAATTAAACAGCTACGTCCGGCAAGATGGGGAAGCATATGCCGCCTATTTGACGGCCAAAAAACTGCCTAAAGAAAATCTACAGCGGGAACAAGCCATACAAGATGCGCTGATGCTGGCTGCACGCATACCGGCAGATGCAGCCTCCGCTGCGGTACACTGTCTGCGGGAAGTGGAACATATAGAAGGCGATATCGCCGAAATCATTTTTTCCGATATATCCTGTTCTAAATATCTTTTACAGGCATGTATTAAATGCTCGGTTGAAAACATCCGGGCGAACTTATCTTTTATTACCCATGAAGACAGGGTAAATGAATTAAATAAGCTGATTGCCTCTTTTTTAAAGGCTTGTTAAAAGGAAACGGTTATGAGCGAGAAAGCAAACAGACGAAGCGGTATGCTGGGTACGATTTACAACATGCTCCCGGAAATAGACGATGATTACGCCGCCAAATTGGTGTATACGTTAGAAAATAAAAAAACGTTATCCCAACTGGAACAAGATATTGCCAATATTGCGGCGCAGCTAAGTTCAGATTCGCCCATGACGGATACCATCGTCGCTAAGATTTTATTAGATGAAATCACGATTCCAGCCGCTTTGCGCCAGCTGCGCATTTATAACAACGCCACCTCCATCAGCGAACTTTGCGCCGCCCTAGAAATTGCGGCAACGGATACCTCAAAACTGCTGGACGTATATGCTTCATTTTGTTCCAGGAAATACTTCGACGAACAATTTGCCACGGCTTTAAAAGATGTCCAGGATGCGGCCGATATAACCGATTCCCAAAAAGCGCTTCACGCCGTAAATATTCTGCTTAAAAATGCCGACGATTTGTTGGACGACTCACCCCGTATTTCAAAACAGAATAAGAAAGATATCTTTAAAATAGCAGATAAATATCATCTGTCCGTAAAACTGACCGCCGAATTGGAATCGCTGTATACCCAAAAAGCAAGTATTCCTTTTCAGGCTGAGTTTGACCGGTTACTTAAGTTATTGTTAAAACAAAATCCGGATAAATATCTCTGCGCTTCTCTGGCGGCCCATGCCATGTTATGTCAAATAACGGCAAAAGACGCCCAAGATATTGCCTTACTTTCCAAACTTTTAAATGGACGGATTTTAGAAGAAGACTTATTGATTATTGCCTGCCGGTATCTAAAGGTTAAAACCCCGTCAGATATTGCCGCTACTTTCGAAGCCGTTTTGAAAAAATTGCCTCATGTTGCCAGTCCGGAAGAAAATTTGGGGTTGGCGGTACGGGTCCTATTAGACGGGACGGCTGAAAGCTTTGAAACCGCCAGCCAAAAGGCTTCTGTGCTGCGGGAACGGGAAGTGCTTCGACGAACCTTATCCAAAAAGGATTTGTATAGCGGATATGAATATGATTTGGCGGAACATTTCGGAGGCAAGAAATCGTTCGTCCAAATCGAGCGCGAGATGAGTGAATTATTAAAATCACTTCCTTTTTGTAATGACGAAAAGGATAATAAAGAGCTCGCCTGCAAAGTACTGTTGGGTTCTTTAAGCTTGGAAGAAGCCTCAAAACAAGCCCAATATTTACGCGATTTAAAAGCCCAAACGCTTACCCAAGGATTGGCCCCGGAAATAATGAAAAGCTACTTAGGGACCAAACCGGCCGAAGAACTGATGAAGTTTTTTGAGCAGTCGCTTCACTCTTATACTTTCTGGAAATCCGACCGGGACAAGCATATTTTTGCTTTACGTGTATTGGTTGGCGAGCTGAATGGCACCTATAACCGCCAGATATCGCAATTTGTATTGGAAATGCTGGAAAATGGATCTTCGTTGGACGTCATGACGGATATGATGGATAATATCCAAAAGAAAAAGAATAACGCTGAAGAATTGAAACAGCTGCTGGAACGTTACAAACAAGCCAGAGCATCTTCCAAAGCATAAATAGGCCGTATTGGAAAAAAGGCTGTTAAATTGCGCGATAATTTGCTATGCTTTTATCGTGCCGTGTTATATTTATTTTTTCAAGGGTGAGGAATATGAGATATTGGGTCTATATCAACGACAAGGTGGAGGGTCCTTACGAAGAGGATAAGTTAGTAACCCTGCAAGGGTTTACCCCGGATACGTTAATTTGTACGGAAGAAGTGGCCGCAGGAAGCAATCAAGAATGGGTAAAAGCTTCCAGTATTTTTGAATTTGACCAAATTGAACAAACTATAAACCAACCCTTTTCGGAAAAACAAACTTGGAATGATACCCCTGTTAACGGCGGAGCAGTTTCGTCCGTACAAACGGATGCTAATTCTAATTTAAACAACTTGCTCCTTGAAAAGATCGATTTGCTGACCCGTGAAATTACCGGCTTGCAATTAAAATTGGATGACATGAAAAACAAATTAGATACGGCTTTCGTGGCATCGCAGTACAACCGGCCGGAATCTTCTTCTATGCAAAATTCTTATATTCCGCCAGAAGATAATGCCCACAATACCATTACCCTTACCCAACATGATATCAATCCAACCAATGAAGAAGCCCTGATCACTAATACACAAAGCTTGGTTTCCCAGGCAGAAAATATAGTAGCTGCCGCCAAGCAAGAAAAAATTGTTGAAGAAAAACCTTTGGATATGCTTGGCCCTGTAGATTTGGGAGAAAAGAAGGAGCAAGCCTCTCCAACAGAAGTCACTCTTGGTTCTAAAGCGGAGGAAGAGGTGGTACTCCGATCTGCCTTGGATTCTTTATACAACGCCAAAGCCATGGAACAATCCCAAGAAGAAAAAGAAAGTACTTTTCAGGATCTCTTAACCCCTCAGCAAGCCGAAGTGTTGGCGGCCCAAGCAGATGCTTTACAAAAACAGCAAAAATCTCAAGAAAAGCCTTCTTTGGATAAAGTCATAGAAACGGTACAGAAGGAAGATGCCGCTCTAGCCGCAGATGAATTGGCAAAAGATGCTTTGTTAAATGAATTAACTGCTGAACCAAAGGAAGATATATTAGACAAAGTTATTAAAGAAAGAGAAGAAGAAAAGAAGGAAGAGACTTTTAAAATGGCACAAGCCGCAGCAGCAGGTGTTGCGGCAGGAGTGGCTGCAGCAGAAATATTAGATAAATCCGTTGCGGAACAACCAAAACAGGAAGAAGCCTCCGGCTTAGAAACGGTACAGGAAGTGACCGAAGAACCGCTTCCGGAAAAACTAACATTGGATTTCACAGCGCAGACGCAGGAGCCTGCTCTCTCTATTGCAACGGATCCTGAGGCACCCGAAAAACTGGAGGAAGTAAAACCAGCAAACGAGATGCCAGGGGATATTCCACAAGAAAAGCCAAAACAAATTAATAATGAAGAACATTTGTCTGTTTTGCCAGAAAATGACGACTTTATTCCAGAAAGCCAACCGGAAATAAATACTGAAAAAAAAGAAGAAACCCTGCAAGAGCTCGTGCCTGGAGCGAAGATGGAAAAACCGGATAATATTCTTATCATGGAATCTGATTTGAATGAAGCCTTCCGGGAACGAAACAATAAAGCCAGCGAGTCGGTGGAAGAGCTCTTCGGAATCGAGCCAGCAAAACCGATTCAAAACGATCCCAACCAAGAACAGGTCCACATGCCGCAATTTAGCGATCAAACGGCAGATAAACCGCTTCCGGTAGGCAACCCCGACGATTTAACCGAAATTGAGCTTAAAGAAGGTTCTACTTACCTTATTTCAGATTTTGTTCCTCCCGCGCAAACGGGCAAAGAATTGCCTAAAGAGTTACATGGCGTGGATAAACAGGAATACCATGAAGCCTCCGTGCCAGCAGAAAAGGCCTCCGTCAATAAAGACCAAGAACCGGAAGTGGAGGAAATAGTCTCCTCTTTAAAGCAGACGGAAAAGCCGCTAGAACCAGCGAAAGAAGTGCCGCAGGATGTTTCCGTTTCACAAATTATATTGGAAAATACCATTAAAACCAAACGCGGTGCTACATTAGATATAAAAACAGTTCCGATGGTACCGGAGCCGGCTCAGAGCGAGCGCTTAAATTTAGAAAACATGGATGATGACATTAATACGCAGCATGATCTTAAGAGTGCGGATGTAAAACCAGCCCATAAAATGACAAAAGTCATTATGGGGTCAATAGTAGCAGTCATTTTGGCGGCAATCATCTATGTAATGCTGGCCTTTATGAATCTGATTCCCGCTCAGTTTAATTTACTTGCTGCCAAACAAGCAAGCCAACAAGATGTACAACTGGAAGAAATATTGCCAAATACCGAACCAAACACTCCAACCACAGAATCAGCCGTTCCAGCGGCTCCAGTTAACCCCATGGATAGTATTTTACTGGAAGTGAAAAACTTTCCGTTATTCAATGGTTATACGCTTCAGCAGTTCATTGAAGCCAAACATTTGGCAGCAAAAGACTTAATCACATGGGATATCTCAACAGCGGTGGATCCGGATAATTACTCGGTGCTTGTAAAAGTTCCCCCAGAGAATCCACAAAGTTTCAAAATATCTTACCGCTTTAATTACAATACGGTTACCAAAACGCTAGACCCGACAATTTCCGATGCAAAAAACCTGCTGGATTCCATTGCCCAAGGTACAGCTGTAATGCCGCAAGGAATGCCTTCGCAAATGCCGGTGCAAACATCCCAAACCGTCACAGAACCCGTTCCAGCCGGGGGATCTAGCAACCTGCAGCCGACTACGATGCCATCGGTGCAGACTACAGGACAGGGAATCAAACCCACACAGGCCAATCCAATGGCCCTGCCTGCAAATGCCGTTCCTACTCCTCTATAAAAATCATTTAAGCCCCGCCAAAAGGCGGGGCTTTTTGCTGCCGGATAAATACAGCTTATTTGATAATGAAAAAGAGATGTGACTGGATATAGGTAAAATTATACTGGAAAGCATTCCAACCTTTCCCTGCCAATTATCAACGAGAAAAAAGAATCAATATAATACCGTTTCCATAAAAGCCGGGTTTTATTATACAATTTATTATTATAAAAGTTTGGAGGGGACATGAAAAAACTATTTTTATTCTTAATGACGGCTCTTTTCCTGACAGCCTGCGCATCCGTAGATGAAACGGAGAATATGGCTAACTGTAAATTTGCATTAAGGAGCGTAGAATTAACAAATTATAATTTAACTTCTTTTGATTTTGATGTAATTATAGCTATTACCAATATGAATCGCAAAGACGCCGCTTCGCTGAAACGTTTTGAAGGGGAATTGACAGCCAATGAAACCAAAATGGCAGATGTAAAGTTAGATGAAATGACGATAGAACCCAACAGTACTAAAAATGCCAAAGCCAAACTAAACGTACCGATGACTGCCTTTAATAGCAAATTATTGGGGCTTATCAGTATGGGCAGTGCTACGCTGGACTACCATTTAACGGGAACGATGTACTTTGAAGGGCCGATGGGATCGGAAATTCCGGTTCCGGTAGATATTGGCCGAATTGGGAGTTATAATTAATCTTTCTCTTGAAAAAGCCCCGGGCCGTATAGTCCGGGGCTTTTCTGTCTATTGATTAGATTAAAAATAAACGCAAGATAAATGCCGTTAGGAAAGATAAAGAGAGGGTTAAAGAAACCACTTTAAGGGTGTCTTTCCAGCCACTCTCGCGCAGCATAACAAAGAAAGTCGCCACGCAGGGCAGATACATTGCCATAAAAACACACGCCACTACCAATTCCGGTGCAGAGAGATGAAAAGGTTCTAATAAAGCGATGGAAACATCTTTACGCAAGAATCCCAAGATTAAAAGAGGGGTTGTTTCCGCCGGAAGCCCCAATAGACATTCAACGGGATAACGCGCTATTTTAGCGACCCAATCCGTTAATCCGGAAAGTTGCATTAAATCTACAAATAATACGCCAAATAAAATCAAAGGCAAGGCATCGAAGAAATACTCCCGCATCCGAATCCATAATTTGCGCAAAAGCGGACGGATTTGAGGAATTTGCCAAGAAGGTATCTCCATAAATAATTCCGGCGTTTCGCCCTTCATTAATTTATTTAATACCGTTCCAGCCAAAATTCCGTTAATAAACAATGTAAAAAAGACAATCAACATATATTTCAGGCCATAAGGAGAAAGAATGGAAATAATCATAGCGGTTTGAGAAATACACGGTGCTAAAACCAAAATAAGGGCTAAAGCAATAATACGTTCTCTCTTAGTTTCCAATACGCGTATCCCCATTACGGCAGGCACTTTACAGCCAAATCCCAGCATAATTGGAAGAGAACCATAACCATGCAAACCGATTTTATGGAGCAAACTGTCCAACAATACCGCCAACCGCGGCAAATACCCTAGATCGCCCAAAAATCCAAGCAGCGCATAGAACGCCAAAACGTAAGACATGACTTCAATTAAGGCAATATGAAGGCCGTCAGTCAATACTCCAAAGTATTTTACTCCTCCGTCGCCCAAGAGAAGCATTCCCAACGCATTGTCTTTAACGGGAGCGAGCAAATCTTGAAGAAAAGGAACGTAATAATTTTCGTATAACGGGTCTAACAAAGCGATCAAGTTTTCACCCACAAAGCGCACCAAAAAGAAAGAAAGCACTAACACCAACAATGCGATCGGCAACCCGGTAGCGGGTGTAGTGGCCCAGCCTTGCAGTTTTTCCCAAAAAGAAGCATGTTTATGCTTTACTGTTTGTACGTTGTGAATGATGTGTCCAATGGTATTCCATTTGCCTTCAGGGGTGGGGGGGACGGTTAAAGAGCTTTCCGGCATTTTGCGCGACGCAATACGAGCAGCTTGAAAAGCCAAGTCCTTTAAGCCTTCTCCGGTTGTAGCAACCGCCGGGATGACTGGAATTCCCAATAATTTTTCCAGCTGTTTTACATCAATTTGAATTCCTTTTCTCTGCGCTTCGTCGAATTTATTAAGCAAAAGGATGACAGGTTTCTTCAACTGCATGATTTCCAACAGAAAATACAAATTGCGCTCTAAATGAGAGGCATCCGCTACACACACAATAAAATCGTACTCTAATTCTTTAAACAGATTGCGTTTTTTTCCTTCAATCAACCACTCCTCTTCCAAACGGTAGAGTCCGGGAATATCAATAATATCGTAAGCTTCTCCGTCAAAATGAGTTTGTCCATAGTTAAGTCCGACAGTAGTGCCTGGGAAATTAGAAGAAATAACCCCAATTCCAGTCAAACGGGAAAAAATAAGGCTTTTCCCCACATTGGGATTTCCCGCCAATAAAAATGTATTTTTTTTCGCGGCGACGAGAATTTTTTTTGCGGTTTCTCGTCCAATAGCCACTTCCGTGCCGGATATGCTTACTACAACGGGACTAGATCCCGGTTTGCGGGTGATAAATTGTCCGCGTACAATGCCCATAGCCGCCAATTTCCCAGCCATTTTGGCATCGGTTTGGATTTGTTTAATTTCTGCTGTTTGACCCGGTTTTAACTGGTGCAGGGAACGAAAATTATCTTTTTCCATAAAAGTTAGCTTTTCCTTACTTTTATATTTTACCACTATTTTATTTCCTTTACAAGGGCAGTATGCCGACGTAAAAAATTCATACTCAACCGAAAAAGTCATTTTTTGTATAATAAAAGTATCTATTTTAGCAAATAGGAGATCTCAAAATGGCTTATAAAGTAAATCCGGATGTATGCATTAACTGCGGTGCTTGTGAATCCGCCTGCCCTGTTGCCGCTATTAGCGAAGTAGAGGGTAAAAGAAAGATTGACGAGACCAAATGCATTGAATGCGGAGCTTGCGCCGGCACCTGCCCCGTAAGCGCAATTGCTCTGTAAAAAATTGATTATAAGAATAAAAACTCCCCGGGGGTTCATCTCCGGGGAGTTTTCTTTTGAAGAGAGAAGCCCTATTTTGAAAATTTTTACATAAAAAGAGCCGGGGGATGTTACCCGGCTCTTATTCAGAACCGTTCGGGGGGTAAATCGAAAGGTTCTGGGGGATAAATCGAATTCTTGCTATAGCCTGAACTATATATTAATCATACAACCTGGTTATAAAAAAAGCAAGCTTTTATATACAAAAATTAAGGTTTATTTTTGGAATAATCTTTTTATA
Organism: uncultured Elusimicrobiales bacterium; assembly: GCA_944325055.1. GTDB lineage: Bacteria > Elusimicrobiota > Elusimicrobia > Elusimicrobiales > Elusimicrobiaceae > Avelusimicrobium. The sequence goes on from CALUYP010000016.1 coordinate 32,900, forward strand.
TTAAAAAGCATTATTTGTTTTTTGAGAAAAAATTTAAAAACTTTCTTTCGTTAATTGGTTATAATATAACAGGAGGGAAATTTTTTATGAAAAAATTAACACTTACTTTTGTTTTCGCATTGGCTGCCAGTTTTGTGTTTGCACAAAACGCACAAAAACGAACTGACGGTTATAAAGGATATGAAGGGTTAGTATTGGGTGGAAATACTTCTCACTCCACCACCGATGCCATTGCTAAGCAAGTTACGCAGGATCCAGGAGATATTTACCGGGGAACCGTATTTGGAGCCGAACAGAAAAAATATGAAGGAGATACTTTAGGAACCCGTCCCAAGGCAACTACAAAATACGTCTACGATACGTCACTAGTCCGTGCAATCAAAATCAATGATCCGGACCGAGTGCGTACCTTGATGTATGCGAACGTGGATGTAAATGAAAAAAACTACGCGGGAATTACTCCACTGACTTTTGCGGCTGAAAAGGGAAATATGGAAATTATAAAAATGCTGGTAGAAGATGGAAAAGCGTATGTAAACGAACCGTCCAGCTATGGAGTGACCCCTTTAATTGCTGCCGCAGCTGCGGGGAATGTAGAAGCCGCTTCTTATTTAATAGCACACGGAGCGGATGCAAGTGCAAAAGATGATTGGGGGAAAACGGCTTTGATTTATGCAGCAAATGCCGAAAATCCCAAACTGCTCGCCAGTGTAATCAAATTAGACAACAAAGCGGTCAACCTTCCTGATAATTCCGGAAATACCGCCCTTATTTACGCGGCACAGAAAGGTTTTGCTAATCACGCTAAAATATTATTAGCCAACGGAGCTAACCCGGATTACCGTAATCCGGCTACAGGCCTTTCGGCCTTGTCTGCGGCCGCGGCGGAAGGCCATAGTTCCGTTATCCGTTTATTAGCGCATACGGGAAAAGCTGATATTAATATTTCCGATTTATCCGGCAGAACGCCTATTTTTTATGCTGTTGAGCAAAACCAAGTAGACGCGTTGCGAGCGCTTGTGTCTCTAGGAGCTAATACCAACGCGCAGGACAATAATGGGGTTACAGCCTTAATGCGTGCAGCAGCAAAAAATCGGCAGGATTGTGTAGATAATTTATTGAGACAAAAAGGGATTGACCCTAATCTAAAAGATTTACAAGACCGTACTGCTCTAATTTATAGCGTATACGCAGAAGATTTAGAGCCGGCAAAATCACTTTTAAAAGCCGGAGCCGATTTGAATTTGGCGGACAGCACCCAAAATACTCCGCTTATGAGTGCCATAAAAGCTAAAAATGACCGTATGGCATTATATTTTATTCAGCAAGGAGCCGATTTAACACGATCCAATACGGCCGGTGAGAATGCTTTCATACTGGTAGAAGAATATCTTCCCAATTCTATGACTGCAAACGTATTGGGCATCAAAAAAGCAGAAGCATATCAAAATGCCCTGCAAATACAGGCTCAAAAATTAGCGGAAGTACGCACGCTAGAGCTGCAACTCTCCCAGGAAGAAGAATTAGTCCAACAATTACAGGCAGAAAAACAGGCTCAAGAGCAAGCAGCTGCACAAGCCAAAGAAGCCGCTCTTCGAGCTCAGCTGGAAGAAGAATATAAAGCAAAAGCCGCTTCCGAGTTAGCAAACGATCCGGAACTTATCCGCCTGCAACAACAATTAGAAGCGGTAAAAGCCCAACGTGAAGCAGCTGCTCAAGAAGAAATAGACAGACAAGTTGCCGAACAATTGCAAAAAAATCTTCCGGAAACGACACCTGTTTCCACAGCATCCAAATAATCTAATCATTACTCATAAAAAAATCCCCCGGTATCGCCGGGGGATTTTAATTTTGGAAGATCTCATCTTTGATCCGAGCTTTTATAACTACCGCTCCCTATGAAATTTCCCGGTATTACACTCAGAGATTTCTATTGCAAAAATTCCAGTGGATAAAAACACTCAAAAAACATTTATAATACCCATCTTAGCACTCAATTGGGATACTCTTTACACCATACCGTAAACATTTTCCATCTGTTATATAACGCCGCCGCCTCCACTTCACTTACTGACGGAAATACCTTTTCAGCAACGACCGGCTTCCAAGAAGCGACATTCCACCCTGCTTTCTCTGCCGCCAACCGGGCAGCTCCCAATACCGTGCTTTCCGTCTCCCGCAAAAGAAGAATTTCTGTTTGGAAAAGATCCGCTTGATGCTGAACCAACTCTTTAATTTTAGAAAGTCCGCCCGATACTCGGACTGGAGAAGAAACAGAAAATCCGTTCACACGCAAATAAGCGGCGATATCCGCCAGCAAAAAACCCACTGACCGTACCGCTCCGGCAACCCAATCTTCCTTACGGGTAAGAACAGACAATCCCGCCGCAACTGGAGATAAGGCAAAATCCCAATACGGCGCCCCTAATCCTCCTAAGGCAGGGAAAAACCAAATCGGATTTTTGGATTCTTTGCACAATCTATCTATTTCTTGCGGCACAAAACTAATTCCTTGGGCATTTAGCCACTGAAAAACGCTTCCTGCCGCATTGACAGGCCCCTCCAGCAAAAAATCACAACTGCCGTCCGGACGTGATACCGAAAGAGAAGTTAATAACCCTGGCAAAAAGACGGATTCTTTCGGTCCCGCATTGTACATCAAAAACGCACCCGTTCCATAATTGATCAGTGATTCTCCAACAGATAGTTGCGTAAATGCAACAGAAGCTTGTTGGTCTCCTGTGCAAACCGTTATAGGGATGGAAATTCCGTTATATTCATAAAAACCATAATCGGCTACACTTGGATAAACGTAGGGCAGGATGGAAGAGTCCACCGCAAACGCCCGGCACAGCTTTTCGCTCCAATTACGAGTACGGATATCGAGCAAAAGCATACGCTGGGCAAGGGTGAAATCCGTTGCAAATATCTTGCCTTTCGTCATCTTCCAAATTAAAAAAGAAGCTACAGGTGCGGCCAGCAAATTTCCCGTTTCCAAGGCTAAACGCACTTGTGGAATATGTCTTAGACACCAAGCAATTTTAGGAGCAGAAAAATAGGGCGTTTTGTACAAGCCCGTAAGGGTATGCACTTCTTCTTGGGAAATAGGAGCCCGATTCGCTTCTGCAAAAGCGCGTCCGTCTTCCCACGTTAATACCGGGGCAAGCGGATGGCCCGTCCGTCCATCCCAAAGCACCACTGTAGAACGTTGGGAAGTAACTGCCAAAGAAAGGACATTTTGCGGCCCGATTTCATCCAATAATGCGTTTAATACGCCTAACTGGCTGTCTGCTAAAGATTGGGCATCGTATTCGGAAAAACCTTCCGCCGTACGAGTGGGACAAAAGGATATTTTTTTCTGCGCATAAATGCTCCCATCTGGCGCCACCGCAACAGCACGTGAGGCGGATGTTCCTTGGTCTAATGCAACAATAAACTGCTTTTTCTGCATATTTTTATTTTTTCTCTATATTTTTCTCGTCAAAAGCCGGATTATACCAACGGTTCTCTTTTAATAACGTATGGGCGGCCTTTTCCAAGGATAAAAGCGTTTCTTCTGCTTGCCGTTCATCAAATCCGGGAACATAAGATTTTGATGTTAAAATTTTACCGCCTCCATGGCGGATTTCACCTTCAGGGGTGATCAGTCCAATATTCACTCCCTCCGAAACCAAAGCCACCCGCCTGCCGGATCCGTCAAACATATCGCGCCCGAAAGAAGTATAGACGGGAGTAAGCCCGGTCAAACGGTAGATAGTAGGTATTAAATCCGTTTGAGAAACAATATAGTCAATCTGCCGCGGTTTTAAAATCTTGGGAGCATAAATAACCATTGGAATACGGAAATGATTTTTCAGCGAATCATCCGCAGGGCCTCCTGACGTATGGTCCGCCACAAACACGAAGATCGTATCATCAAACCATCCATCTTGTTGGGCCCGTTTTAAAAGTTCCCCGATAGACCAATCCGCAAAAGAAAGCGTATTTAAGAAGCCATGCTCCCACGAATCATATGGATATTTATCAAACTGTGGCAAAGTGGAAGTAAACGGTTCATGCGTAATACCGGTAAAAAGCATGCCCATAAAATTCTTTTCTTTACGGTTTTTAATTTTATCGGCCGCAAACATCATGGCGTCGTAATCATAGCCAAAAGGGGGAGTCTGTTTGTAAGGAAGCAGCTGAGGCATATCTTCCCAGCCATAACTTTCTTTAGCGCCCAAATACGACGCTAAAGAACATAACCGATACGAAGAACGTTTGGAAGTTTGCGCAAAAAAAGTATAATAGCCCAAATTAGAAAAGTGTTTAGGCATCGGCGAAAGAGCGGCCAATTCCAACCCATAGCCAAACATCGGCAGCCCCGGAACCCTCGGCAATCCGGCAAATACGGCAGCAAATCCAAAAATGCTTCGCTGGCCAACCGCATAAGCATTGGTAAAAACAACCCCGTCTTGAATAATTTGGTCGAAAACAGGAGTTACCCCAAAGTCATTATGGGATAAACCGTCTATATAATACGGATGCCATCCTTCCAAAAGAACAATAAGCACATTGTAATGGATAGCCTCTTTCTCATCCATATGTTGGCGCATTAAAGGATATGAAGCGTCCAGTACGGTTTCATCAGACGAAATCAATAATTGTTGAACATTTTTTATCGCCTGCTCTGTAGGATAATCGTTTACCGTATCTACAGTCCCTTTACGACCCACCTGATAGGCGGTAAATACACCGTTTAAAGTAAGAGCTGAACCGGCGGGGGAATCCGTGTAATTATACACATCCGCTACTCCAAGCGATTTACCGCCGCCCAAATGCCCTCGTATACCTAATACGCATAAAAAAATGATTCCCAAAAAAAGCATGGCATTTCTAGCAACTCCCCATCTGCGCGGTGCATAATATTTATCAATATAGCGGGAAACAAAGAATATAGCCGCCCCCAAAATACCCAATAGTAAAATCAAGGGAAGCCATGTTTGGGTAAACATATATGAAAGGATAAAACCCCAATCATTGGACAGCTGTACAATTTCTTCAGCAATATGCCGGTTTACCTTGGGGAAATAAATCAAATCCCCAATTAAAAAACCAGCCGCTACCACCCACTCCGCTATCAAACAAGAAACCCAAAATTTTACCCACCACTTCCAAGAAACCGGAAAATTCAACAATAAAATAATCGGCCCGGCAAAAAGCGCAATTACATAAAAATCAAAGCGTAATCCATTTAAAAAAGCCCTCGCTATTTCCGCAGTGGAAAGCCCGGAAAAAAAATCCGGGTTTAATAACAACAAGACGAGCCTTGCCATACTAAACAATAAAACAAACGCCAATATGGAAAATAATGAAAATTTAAACCGAAAATCTTTTTTTTCTTTTGCCATAACTTTACTCTGTCCTTTGAATATCCAAGCTGTCCTCTTCGGATTTTTTGGCAAGCGCTTTGAGTTTATTTTTCGCTTCCGCCGAAACAGACGGGTCTTCCAATAAACCCGCCACTGTACTTTGGGTAGGCACCAGCACTTTGGCGATTAGCTCAAGCGCACGCAATAGTTCTATGACTTTTTGTTTATCGGTAAATTCCAGTTTTTCAATATGCGAAAGTTCCGCTTTATAATTTTTTCCAAAGTGAATGTCAAAATTATTTTTTTTCATTAAAGCAATGATTTCTTTTTGGAGAATTTTAACCTCTTCAATCAATTGGCCGCAGCGGTCTATTTTGGCACTTAAAAGTTCCTGTTCATTTTGGATGGGTTGCGTAATATCAGCCATCTTTGTTTGGCAGGAGGACGCATCAGCCGGCTCCGCGGGATTATATTCTTTTCCCGTAAATACGGGGCAAATATTTCGATAGTCACACCAACGGCATTGGCTTTCCCCCGGAGTAGGGGTAAATTTTCCGGCTCGGATGTTACCGGCTATTTTTAAAACGCCTTGCCAAAATTCAAAAATTTCCTTATCCGGGGCCCGTTCAAACGTCATTTCTTGGAGAGTGGGCAAATGATAAAAACTTAATTGCCCAACGCGCAATTCCTTGACGGACGGATCTTTTTGCTGCACTAAAGACCGAATAGCGGGGGAATTTTCAACTACTTTCTGATACATATAAAGCTGATCCGGCTCACGCTGAACGGTTTTTCCCGTTTTGTAATCTAAAATTTTCACCAAGCCGCCGCCCATATAATCAACGCGGTCCAAGATGCTGATTAAGTTGAGGCCATCTATATCCAAGTTCGTTTTCATCTCCACCGAAAGCGGATGAATAAATCCAGCGGCATTTTTATTGTAATAAGCTTCAATAATCCGTCTGCCTTCCGCATAACCTGCCAATTCTTTCTCTAGGGAAGAATATCCTTTTTGCTCGAAAGAAGTTTTATTCCAGTGTTTCTCAAAAAAATCCAATGCTTGGGCTAATGTGGGAAAAACAGGATTGGCCGGATTATAAATATATTCCATTACTTCATGCAACGCCGAACCAAATGCAAAATAATATTTGGGCTGCTCCGGAATCATATAGATATAGCGAAATTTATATTTTTGGGGACATTCTTTGTACATTCCCAGTTTAGAATAGGAAAAAGACAAGTTTTTAGACATATATCAAACTACTCCGAAGAAATATTCATTTTATTGTAGCATTTTAGGCAATATCTATAGGATAAAAAATTCCCGCCTAAGCGGGAATTTTTTTATTCAAATCCTGAAAAGGTTTTTCCGGTTATTTGCGGCGAGTTGCTTTGTCTTGTTTGAAAGCCTATGGGCCCCTTCTCCTTTTGGGTAGGGATCTGTATTTGTTTGCGTAAATAAGAAGTAAATTCAGTCTGCAACGAAAAATTCAGCTTAAGTGTTAATTGTTTAAGAGAATCTTCAAACACGGAAGGATACAAGTTTAAGATATACACTAAGTCCGAAACACATTGTGCCGATTCTTTAGATAAACGCAGTAAGTTTCGTTCCGCTTGAATCATCTGTTTATGATAAAAGCGATTTGTATTCATTACATCGGATGTTTGAAGTTTGCTTTTCGCTTTATTATATTGATCAATTGATTTAAATATTTCCATTTCCATAACACTTAATTTTTTGCGCAGCCCCACAATCAAACCATTTACTTCCAACGGCAAGTTATCATAGGTCGGGATCAGAAAAGCCCACTCCCGAAATACACGCGGCGTCATATGAGCCACCCGTTCCGGGTTTGGCGAAAAGGCCAGCAAGCCCGGAATAGCGGCATCTTTTTTGGGCAAGAAATTCGGATCCCGTTCCCGGAGCAAGGCATCAGCCCATTGGGCATATTCTTTATCTACTTGGGCGGAAAACATCGCCATGGAATTAGCGGCTTCTTCTTTAAAACGTTCCAGACGCTCCGCCCGTATGGCAGATTCGATGTTTTCTTCAGAAAGGAGAGCTTGTATCCGCTGGGAATTAATTCGTTGTAAAGTTTCCAAAGACTGACTGGCTAAAATATAACGGGCCTGTAACAATTTACTGGAGACATTGCCTATTCTTTTAGAAGAATTTGCAAACAACGCCTTGCCAATATCAGCTGGATTAATAATCTTAATCTGAGCTTCTAAAAAAACGGGCAAGAAAATCATTAATATAAGAGTAAAAATTTTTTTCATATGCTTGCTCCAGACAGAGATTATTTCGTAATATAACATTTTTTTATTTAAAAACCAACTGCAAATTCCGTAAAAAATGGATCTAGTAAATAAATCTAAAATTCATTTCGCTACTACCATCTTTTGTGACTCTGATTCATTCATATAAAGATATACAAAAAATTGAACCTGATCAAATTACTGGACGTTTTGTTCCAACTTGGTTAATTGCTCCACGATGCACTTATACATTTTTTTGTAATTAGGGCGTGATTGTACTTTAATAGATTGTATATTACACTGATCGGCAATTTTGGCTAATTCGGCCCGAGCAGAAGAAGAATTATAATTGGTTGGCAGGGGTTGTGTTTGGGGTTCTTCAAGCAACGTCAATGTACTTGGGCTGCTCCATTCTCCTATCAAAAAGCCATAAGTTTTAGTTTCTATTAAATAAGGCTTTCCCTTGATGGTTGCCACATTGTGATTAATTCCCATGGCACAACCAGAAAGTATAGAAAAAGCCGACAGCACAACCCATTTTTTCATAAACGCTCCCTATCTATTAATTCGATATTACCAGAAGAACAGTCAATTCTCCATAACCCATTGAGAAAAATCCTGCATGGTTTCTTGTATTTCTTCCTTATATACGGAGTACCAATCGTTACCAGATTGCTCCATTTTTTGTAATTTTTCTTTGACAGCGAATAATTGTTTTCCTTCTTGTTCGGTAAAATTATCTCTCCATAATAACCGGTTTTTGGCCCCATATACTTCAAGAATTTTAAGAATTAAAACACTTCCTTTTGGGTTTTGGGCTTCTGCCCAATCGCTCCATCGGTTCAATCTGCTAATAAAGTGCTGTTTTTCTAACGGTTCCAACCCTCCCGGAAACAAAGCATTAATCTTTCCCTCAAAACATGGGATAGTACGACCTGGCATTTCAATGGTTCCGTTCAATAATATAGACGATATCGCCTCCGAAGTTCCATTATCAATATCGAACTCTACAAAATAGTCCCGAAAAATAGGGTTGCTCCAACCCAATTCTTGAGCCGTTTTATTAAACTTGCTATAAAACTTAGGGTTGGATATCGTAATATGAGAGATTTTTTCCTTACTCTGAAGGGATTGAGCCAATTGCTCTTCTAGTTTTTTTGCCAAAGAAGTTAACTCCTCTTTATCTTGTTGCATTTTAGGCAACATGATTGCATCCGCTTCTGTAATAATTTGTTTATAATCTTTTCCATTTAATTTGGAATAGAAAGCTTGTTCTGGATTGGGAGCATCCGACATATCTTTCCCCGCAAAAGCAGCAATGAAAATTTTACCTATTTCATTTCGAAAAAAATCGCCTGCAAGCGCCAAACAAGCTAATTGAAATTTCTCCCTGTCTGAACTGGATAAAGAATCTGAAATATGCTGGATAGATTTTTTAAAAGTTTCCTCATTGGTGCCGTCTATTTTAGGGGAAGAACATGCCCCCAATAACAATATTAAAACGAACGTCAATAAATTTTTCATACATTATCTCTTTGCCATTTATAGTTAGTTAAATTTTGCCATTAATTCTCTCCCGGCTGGAGTATCTACAGGAATCATGGCGCCTCCACGGCACTTAGGACAGATTTTACTTTTTGAGCATAAACGCCAAATAGAATATGGAATAGCAATTAAGAGAAAAATTCCGAATGTAAACACTCCCAATACCCACAAAATAATTTCAATAACCAGAGAACCTTTTGTATAGGTAATTTCAAAACCATAATATCCGCATTGTGTGCAAATTTTTTTAGTCATTTTTTCTTCCCCATCTTAATTAATTTACCTTCAATAAACTTTAACTTTTATCTAAGTAATCGAATTTCCTTTTTACAAGCCCACACCAGAAAGTATTTATTTAAATCGGCTTTCAAAAATTCTGACGGAAACAGCAAGGCTGGCTTTTTTAAACAATCAACATATGCAAGTATTTTGACCCACTATTTTCCCAATCAGAAAAGTCAAAAGCAACGTGCAAAACGTCTCTTTCCTGTATAGTTGTTGTTTATTTTAACAAATTTTATTTACTGTTACCCGGCATATTTATTAGCAAATAACAGTCAGAAAAGCATAAAAATTCTAGATATTCACAATTTACACTGCACAAGAGGCGTCAAGAAAGAAAAACGGATTTCAGCAATATAAAGCTAAAATCCATTTAATAAGTATACCCCCAATAGGAATCGAACCTATATCCCCTGCTTAGAAGGCAGATGCTCTATCCATTGAGCTATGGGGGCAAAAATTATTTAATATCTGTTATATTTTACAACAAATTTTCAGAAGATTCCAGTCCCTTATCTTCTCGCTAAAAATAATTTTTTAACTTCGATTAACCGACACTTTTCAAGACGATCGGTCCCTTCTGTAGATATTGGAATTTGCTATAATAATTAAAAGATTTTTATTTGTTACAGGAGAGTAAAATGTCTACAAAACGCGCCGCAAAATGCAATTGTTCCCAATTGCAGCAGCACCGCTGCAAATTTCAGCCCGTATTGCCTAATATCTTAAAAAAAGGACCGGCTTGTGTTAAAGCCAAAGCGGGCAAAGCTACTAAAAGCGTAGCCGACCAAGCCGCCGTCAAGCGGATTTTCCCCAATACATACGGCCTGCCGGAAATTACTTTCGTAAAAGGAGCCAACAGCGCAATAACCAAAAAAGCCGTGCGGGTAGGCGTAGTGTTATCCGGAGGCCAAGCCCCCGGCGGACATAACGTCATCGGCGGGCTTTTGGACGGACTCAAAAAAGCCAACCCCAAAAATAAACTCTTTGGATTCTTAGGCGGCCCCAGCGGTATCGTAGATAATAAATGGGTGGAAATTACACCAGCCTTGATGAAAGATTACCGCAATACCGGCGGGTTTGATTTAATCCAGTCCGGACGTACTAAAATCGAAACGGATGAACAACTAAAATCCGCTAAAGACAATTTAATTGCCAATAAGATGGACGCTTTAGTTGTAGTAGGGGGGGATGACTCCAACACCAATGCCTGCGTGATTGCCGAATACCTCAAACAACAAGGGGTGGACATCAGCGTCATCGGCGTACCCAAGACCATCGACGGCGATCTTAAAAACAAACAAATTGAAACCTCTTTTGGCTTTGATACCGCCACCAAAATTTACGCCGAACTGGTAGGCAACATCTGCCGCGACGTCAATTCCGCGCGCAAATACTGGCACTTTATCCGTCTGATGGGCCGAAGCGCTTCCCATATTACATTGGAAGTGGCCTTTAAAACACACCCCAACGCCGTATTAATTGGCGAAGAGGTATTGGCTAAAAAAATGACGCTCGGACAAGTAGTGGATAATCTGGCGCAGTTAATTGCAAAACGTGCTAAAGCGGGTAAAAACTTCGGCGTGGTACTCGTACCGGAAGGACTGATTGAATTTATTCCGGAGATGAAAGAACTCATCAGCGCGCTTAACGATTCGCTGGCGGACAACGAAGCGGAACTGTCCAAAATGGCGTCTGTGGCGGAAAAGAAAGCGTTTATCCTTTCCAAACTGCCGGCTAAGCTCTCGGATCTGATGAAATCCCTGCCCGACGGCATCGCCAGCCAATTGATGTTAGACCGCGATCCGCACGGCAACGTACAGGTTTCCTTAATTGAAACCGAAAAACTGCTGGTGGAAATGCTGCGCACCAAATTGGCTGAAATGAAAAAAACGGGCAAATACAACGGCAAGTTTTCCGCCATTACCCATTTCTTCGGCTACGAAGGCCGTTGCGGAGTACCCTCTACCTTTGACGCTAACTATACATATGCCTTGGGCTACAACGCCGCGGTTTTGGCGCTTAATAAATGCTCCGGCTACCTTTCTTCCGTCCGTAAACTGACGAAGAAAACACAGGATTGGGAATGCGGCGGCATCCCGCTGACGATGATGATGAACATCGAACGCCGCAAAGGCAAAGAAAAACCCGTCATCAAAAAAGCGCTTGTAGAACTAAAAGGGGAACCCTTCAAACATCTTGCCAAGAACCGCACCATCTGGGCGGGAGCGGACGTATATGTATTTCCAGGTCCGATTCAATTCTTTGGTCCGGCGGAGATTACGGATATGACGACCTACACCTTGCTTTTGGAACAGGGCAAGAAAATTAAGTAAAACAATTCCGACGAAAAAGCGGGCTAACAGGCCCGCTTTTTTATTGTATTTGAATATCAGACCGCCTTTCTAGCACAGAGAGATATGCTTTAACGTGTAGGTCTAAAATACTTCGTAATATGGGTCTTTTAGCCTATAGTGCTATTTTAGATTTTTAAATATAATTAAATTAAGATCCTGCTTTTTAATGGAATAAAAAATGAGAAATAAACAACCCGTTATCCGATTCTTCGTTTTCTGGACATTGCTTTTTATTTGTCCTTTGTCTACCCAAGCCCAAGCCATTTCTCCATGGTTTCGTGGGGGAAAACAAGTATGGGAGGCCTTGCTCAAAAAACCAATGGAACTCATTCCCGGAAAAGCTGCTTTCTCCGTACCTTTAAGTCATGCAGTAGCCGGTTCTTCCATAAAAACGACTCCCCATAACTGGATGTTACACCGTATCAGTTATTCAGGTCTCTTTTGTCGAATAGAAAAAGATATCCTGCTTCAAAAAAATGCTACTGAAAAAGCTATTTTAGGAAAATTGGCTTATTTTCACGACCGGGATGCGCAGCTGTTTAATACCCTTTCAAGACAATTAGATTTTCAATCAAATGAAACCGCTTTTTGGAGTCACCAAAATGTGCTGGCTAATACCTTGGCGGAACTGGAAGGATTTTACCAAAGCGTTTTTCCGATCCGGTTTTCAGGCTATCTTTTCACACCTGAACATATCAAACACTTACTTGCAGATCCAATACAACCCCCTGCTTTCATATTAAATACCTCCGAAATAGACACCTTTGCTTCTCTAAACACGTTAGACCAGCAACGCGTTTGGCTGGAAGAAACTTTAAGTTACACCAAAAAAGATCTAGCCGCCTTGCTGAACAAACAACCGGGGAGTCTGAAAAATTATGAATTTGAACGTTATTATCTGCAAAAATTACGTTTAGTTTATTTTCAGACGTTACAAAAAATATTGGAAAAAGCCACCGATAGACGCCTTTCTTTAATTTATAGACGCAAACGCAGCCTAAACTTGGATTTGCCCGGCGCAAAACAACCCATGACTGACGCCCAACGGCTAGGCTTTTTACGTTACCACTTAGCCAGACAAAACATTGCTCAGATTAATTTTGATCAACCAGCACAAAATAGCTTTCAAAAATATACGGAAATCAAGGTTCTTCTTTCCCAACTGGCTCCTATTTACGAACCTTATGCCACAGCAGAAGCATTTGGAGTTCCTTATGAAAAAGCACTTCGTTTGGGTCCTTCCGCACCAGAAATCATATTAGGAGAAGAGGAAGGAGCAAAACTGCGGCAATATTTTGAAAAAGGTGATGCTTCTAAATGGCAGCAACAGCTTCTGACATTGGAAAAACAACTAAATCGCCTACTCAACCAAGATCCTGACGGAGTGGATTTTTATACGCGTTATTACCGTTTGGAGCGGGAAAAAACGTTATATAGCACTCTGTTCCTTCGGAAAAATATTATGAGCCAATTTAAGCAATGAACTTAATTACATTACGCCGCATTACCCATTATTTACAAAAATCCGGTTGGAACAGTTCAGCCGGATATCATTTTTTACGGTTAGAAATGACCAAACGTATAAGAGAAGAAAATCAACCTCGGTTTTCTCTTTTTTTAATCACTCCGTCCATGAAACCCAATTCCACCTCTATACGGTACAAGACTTATTACAATCTCTTCCTGTTGTTTCCAAAACTTCGTCAACGGGAATGCCCCCGGAAAGTATTCCTAGCTAAAATGGACACTTTACCATAAAGGATACCGCTAAAGGCATTTTTATATCTCTTAGGAAACCCGGCCTAATATTGAGTTCGACAAATTCTCCTGCCAAGAATCCCCCGATACGCAAAATTAAAAGCAGTTTTAGCATCAAAACTTTTTTCGAAAACAAACCTATATATCCTCCCTTTAGCCGTGAAAAAGCACTACAAATAGAGCATTTTTTCAAGAATTTAGATATTCTCTATGCCGCTCTGCGCAGCACTTCTCTGGGCAGCTACCAGTTGATTCATGTTTGAATCCGAATAATCGAACTGCAATGTTTCTCTTTATTCGCGTCCGTAAATGCATTTAGCACATTCAGCAGATTTTACACCACTCCTTCTAGACCGCAAGAAAAACAACAATGGGATGAACAATCTGTTGGCAAAAGGGATTTATTGGTTTGGGTCCGTTCGACGGAAAATGGATTTTGAAGCCGATAAAATAGCCGCTCCCCACCGGGCGATACGCAACGTTTTTGCTTTTGCTCCCGGCCCTTGGTATGCCAGTTCGGACGTCTATTTCATTTCCCATCCACAAAAGGGATTTTCGCTGTGGTATTTTTTGGGGTTATTCAACTCGGCCCCTTATTTTGCGTGGCTCTTCTCCTGCGGAAAACGAAAAGGCCGTTTATTAGAACTTTATGCTGCTCCACTCAATACACTGCCAATACCCCAGCCCCCAGCAAAATTTCGGCAAGAATTAGAAACATTAGCCCAACAAATACATCATTTAAAATTGGAAAATCCGCTGGCTGACACATCACATCTTCAAAAGAGAGCGGATATATTAGTCGGACAAATTTTTGGGTTCACTCCAGATGAAAACAAAGCGGTCCACCATTTCTCCATTTCCCATTAGAAATGATTCTTATCTTTCCTTTAAATCCATGAATTATTTTTGCCTAACGAATATTTTTATTGTATGCTTTAAATAGAAATAAACCGAGGAGGATTTATGTCCACATTCATAAATTATTACTGGAACGTCTTAAAAAACGATTACATTAAGTTTTCGGGACGTGCAACCCGCAAAATGTATTGGTTGTTTGTATTATTTAATACAATTGTATTTATATTGCTAAGTATTATTTTAAGTTTCTTTGGAGATCTAGGTAATATATGTTACTTGCTATGTGCATGTGCCGTATTATTGCCTTCTTTCGGTATTTTAGTACGCCGCCTGCATGACGCAAATTTTTCTGCTTGGTGGATCTTAATTTCCCTACTACCTTTTGTTGGAAGTTTAATTTTACTGATCTTGTTAATTTTGCCTGGCACGGAAGGCGAAAACCGCTTTGGCAAGTAAACAACTTTTTATACCGCTCCTTTAAAAAAGCGTAAGGGAGCGGTACTTTTTTGTCTGTTTATCTATGAAAAAATCACGGATTATCTTATATATTGCTTTATTAATTGTATTTTCATTTGGGGCATACGCGGCATTTATGTATGTATACACTGAATGGAAATTTCTGCCAATTACCCTCTTGCAGGAACCCAATCTGCAAGCGCCGCATTCGGAATGGAAAGCGATGGAGAACATCCTCTACATCCACAAAGTCAACACCCCACGCCGTGCGGAAAGCAAAGAGAAATCTTACGACGGCTACGAACTAGATATATACGCCACCCCCAATGAAACACTGACAATTGCCCACGATCCGGAAGAAATCGCTGACGGAATCAAACTGGCCGATATTTTTGCCGCTATAGATCATCCTGAAGAAAAAAGTTATTGGCTGGATTTAAAAACCGAGTTTACGCAGCCGCAGCTGGAACAAATTCTTTTAACGGCAAAATCTTTTGGTATTCCGCCAGAGAACTTGCTATTGGAAACTGTTCCCGGTCCGACGGCCAAGTTAATCAAAGAGAAAGGCTTGGGTTTGTTGTTGCAACTTCCATCCGATTTTGATGACGATTCCGCAGACCCGCAAAAACGTAAAGAGATTAACGAAAAAGCGCTTAAACAATGGCAAGAATACCTGCCAGCCGCCGTATCAGCCAGTTTTGGCAAATATCCCTATCTGCGGGACTATTTTCCGAATATGCCCAAAGCCATTTATTACTCCTCCACCATACGACCCAGCTTAAAAAAAACATTTATGATAAAACATATGCAGGAAGATCCTTCCGTAAAAATTTTTATGATTGACGAATACACTTGGTACCCTTCAGGAGCTGCTAATGAACCCTAATTTTACGCGAGAACAAGCCCTTTCTTTACTAAAAAAATACA
>CALUYP010000017.1 GCA_944325055.1 uncultured Elusimicrobiales bacterium
CGGTTCATCGGGCGGGGGGAGCATAAGTCTTTAAAAATCTCGTTGATGACTTTTTTCTGGCTGTTTGTTAATTCAAAGCCCAGTTGTTTGCGAAAGGGCGTCAGCAAGGTTTTTTTAATTTGATAAGAATAATCTTTCGCTAAAATTTTAGTTTGCGTTCGTTTGATGCCCCAAGCGGTGGCTAAGAGCAGAAATTCTTCATAAGCTAGGCGCGTGCGGGCGCTTTCCAACTCGGACAGCGAATTGGGAAAGTGAATGGCTTTAAGCGCTTGCGGCGCGCTTAATAATTTGCGTTTGGAAAGTAAATCCGGCGGTAAAATTTCCGGTTCTTTTTCCGGACCGCTTGTTTGCAAGGCCTCGTATACAAATTGCCTGAAGTGTTTATTTGTCAACCCTTCTGTCAAAGCGTAGATGGGGGTAAGACGGCCGGCGTGCAGCCCGGTTAATACGTCCGCCGCCGGATAATATTCATCAACGGTAATTTTGTTTCCAAAAAAATTATTCTTATTTTCCCGTTTCCCAATGACCCACACTTCATTGTTCATTTTAAAATCTTTTTTAAGCGTGCCGAACGGATCAAACCTAAAACCGCGGTACATCCGTTTTTTAAACCAGGTGCATTCTGTTTGGTTGCCCTTTTCATCTTCTAAAAAAGCTTTAAAAATAAGCACGCTGCGGGCCGGTATTTCCTGGGTGCGCAAGACGCGTCCTTTAAATACGGTCAAAGAATCCGAATTATATTCGTTGGGAGACGAATTTAAGCGGCGGTCTTGGTAGGTGCGCGGATAATAATGCAATAAGTCGTCTACAGTCTGTATCGACAAGCGTTCAAACAGCTTCGCTTTTGCCGGACCGATGCCTTTAAGATATTGAATAGGGGAAGTTGCCGTCATAACTATATCCTTATTTTACAAATAATATTTGCTACAATGGTTAAAAAGGAGGATATTTTATGGATTTAGAAGCTATTTCCAACCAGATCAGTGCGCACCTTTTTCAAGTAGGACAAAGCAGTTTGAAGGTGCTGGCGGCGCTGATTGTGGCAGTGCTTATTTTGGTTATCGGGTTGTACTTGTCCCGTTTCGTGGGTTCTTATGTAAAGAAAATTTTAAATAAAATCTCTTTTGACGATAAAACCTCTAAACTCGGCATTAATGAGTTGTGTGTACGTTTTGGATTGGGGAAATCTCCCACTTACATCATTGCTTTCGTATTGGCGTGGGCGGTTATCTTTTATGCGGTAGTGTTAGCTGCGGAAGTATTGCATTTGGATATTATACGCAATTTGTTTACCCAATTTTTGGAGTTTATTCCCACCTTGTTTGTATCCGTGCTGATTTTGTTTGCGGGCCTTTTATTCGGCAAATTAATGGGCAATATTATCGAGAATTCGGCACAGGCTAACAATTTGAAGGGCGGTTTCTTTATTGCCAAAGCGGTAAATATTTTTATCGTTTTCTTTTGTGCGCTGATTGCTGTAGAGAACTTGGGCTTTGCCAACCAGCTGGTAAACAATATCGTAATTATTTTGCTGGCTTCTTTGGGCTTGGCTTTTGGCATTGGTGTGGGGTTAGGTTCTAAAGAGTTGGTGGCCGATTTCTTAAAAGAGCTTTTTAAGAAAGAAGAAAAATAGAATGCTTTTGTAATACACCCCCTTTAAAAGGGGGTGTATTTTTCTGTTAAAACAATTATACTAATAATGAAAATTTTCTTGTACAAAGAGAAAAATAATGAAAAAATCTCTTTTTTGTTTCTTATTATTTATCTTTTCATCTTCCTTGTGGGCTGCCCTCCCGTGGGGAGCGCTGTCCGATTATGATCAACCGGAGGGAACATCTTCCGGGCGGGCGCAACCCGCCAAGGGAGAGCGTTATTTGCTGGCACAGATCCTAGCTGGAGAACCTGTGCGCGTCTATATGGATTTGAAAAACGAAAATTTAAAGGAGCAGAAGATATATCGAGAAGTGGTTTTTTCCAGCTATAACCGTTGGTTTTCTGAAACGGCCTCCAAGATACGGGCCGCTAAACGGGAAGCGGAATTTGCCGATATCCTGCCTGTTTTGGATACCCCGGTCCAAGTAGAGTTTACTGCTGAACTCAAACAAGCCGATATTGTGTTTCAGGTTCATCCCATAAAAGAAATTTTTCTCATCTGCGGCAAATCTGCGATAGGATGTTACGAGCGAAGGGAAGGGAAAAAACCTATTATCCATTTGCCGCAGAAGCAGGTTTGGGTACAATTACTCTCTGTGGGGAGTGTTTCGCCGGAGCGGGTAGGAATGCATGAGATGGGGCATTCGTTGGGACTTAGCGACCAATATGAGCAGGCCGGAAACAGCGATACGCACCGCCGCTATTCTTCTGCCCAAAGCGGCAAAGGCGTTATGGCCGCCCGTAAAAAATTTACTTGTGATGAGGCGGATGGAATGATTAACTTGATTGATATTACCCGCGGTACGGAACGCGGGGGAGATACGGGCTGGCATAGTTTGTGCAAGCAATCCAAGGAATATTACATCAGAGGTCAGTCCGCTCTGCACGGCCCGTATATGATCACAAGTGACGATTTCAAAAACTGGAAAGTGGATTCGTATCAAGCCGGTAAATTAATATCTGCCGAAACCTATCCGCTGGTGGAGAAAAAAGGTTTTGCTGTATTTTCCCCTATCAAGGAAACAGTACGCCAGCGAGATGCTTTTTCTCGCCCGGTATTGGCGGAAGGCCCGTCCGGTGAAAAAATCTATTATTCTTATCTGTATGATCAAACGATCCGGTTGGTTCTCTTAAAGAACCAGGTCCTTTTGGCTGAGGTCAAATACCCTCAGTGGGAAAAAAGCAAGAAAAAAGAGGTGCACTCCCTTTTCTTTAAAAGAAACGGAAATGACGCTTTTGCCGGAATTATGAGAATGGGGAAAGGAAAAGGTGGGGTTGTCTATCTGGAGGAAAATGCAGAAAAAGAAGTGGCGCTTGAATTGAATATAATGTTCAATTCAAAAGGAGATCCAGTGGAGAGATATTTGCAGGGGGAGAAAATGCAACGAAAGAATCAACCATTGCTATTGGAAGAAAATAAACCCTTTTCCAGCGGGCTTCTTCGCAGCGAAATAGAAAGAAAAGAAAAAGAAAGCCAGCGTCAACAATTGAAACAACAGCTTATAAAATGGTTTCAAGCTGAAGAAGTGTTGCCCTAGTGTCAAAGGGAGAAAATGCCGCGGGCCTTTAAAGTTTCCTCATCTATACAACCTGTTTGATTTAAGGAAGCAAATAAAAATCCCGGTCTGTCAGACCGGGATTTTTTGCCTAGCAGATTATTTATGATTCTTGATAATCTTTCAACATTTTTGTCCTGCTGGGATGTCGCAATTTTCGGATGGCTTTTGCTTCAATCTGGCGGACGCGTTCCCGCGTTACATTAAACATTTTGCCCACTTCTTCCAAGGTCCTCGGATATCCCGAATCAATCCCGATTCGCAGACTGTTGATTTTGGCTTTCCGTTCAGACAAGGTAGCCAGCACATCGGCTACTTCCTGTTTGCGCAAAAAGTCTACCGCTGCGGTGGTGGGGTTCGGCCCATTCTTATCTTCAATAAAGTCTTCCAGATTGGAATCCTCGTCCTCGCCGATCGGAGTAGAAAGCGAAATGGGATCCTGCATAATTTTGAGAACGCTTTTTACCTTTTCCATTGATAATCGGAGTGTTTTGGAATAATCTTCCAGCGTAGGCTCTCGTCCGTGTTCTTGGCGGAATTTATTGGTTACCTTAGTCAGTTTGGAAACCAATTCTTTCATATGTACCGGGATGCGGATCGTATTAGCTTGGTCCGCAATGGCGCGGTTGATGCTTTGGCGAATCCACCACGTGGCGTACGTGGAGAATTTAAAACCGCGTTTGTATTCAAATTTTTCTACCGCTTTCATTAACCCTAAACCGCCTTCTTGAATAAGGTCGGACAGTTCCAGGTTGGAGTTAACGTGTTTCTTGGCAATGGAAACGACCAACCGCAGGTTGGCTTTGATGAGTTTTAGTTTATCTTGCAAGATCATATCTTCAAAAAAGATGATACGGTCATTGAACGCAATAAACTCTTTTTCCGTCATAGGCAGCATATCTACCATTTGGGCATGGCGTCTTTGTATTTCTTCTATGTTTGCCAAGCGCGTTTCCAATTCAGATAGGGTAAATTTGGTGGCTTTTTTAAATTCTTTTTCTGTAATTTTTTTATTTTTGTAACGATTGACCAGTTTTTTTACCTCGGCATAGGGTCCGAAGTATTCATCAAATCGTTTCATATCGTTGCGTGCTTCAGTCAAACGGTCGGCCAGATTTTTGATTTTATTGGTTAAGCGTTTAATCTTATTTTGGTTTAAATTTAATTTGGTGATGGTTGCCACGACTTCTTTCTGTTTGGCTTCTAATTTCTCAATAGCGTTATTACGCTTTTTTTCACTCAAATTTCCTTCCCGGATTTCTTTCATCAGTTTGGTAATTTCTTGTTCGCGTTTGCCGATAAATTGTGCTGCGTCTTTGAGTTTCTTACGCATATTATTCAGTTCGCGCGTGGTGCGTTTGCCG
>CALUYP010000018.1 GCA_944325055.1 uncultured Elusimicrobiales bacterium
GAAGTGTTTGTAAACGGGCAGGAACTCGCTAACGCCTACACCGAGCTCAATGATCCGGCGGACCAACTCCAACGCCTCAAAGACCAAGCCGCCTCCAAAGCCGCCGCCAAAGGCGAAGACGCCGAAAACGCCGACATCTTGGATGCGGACTATATCGAAGCCATGGAAAGCGGCATGCCGCCTACAGGAGGCATGGGTATTGGAATCGACCGCATTATTATGATGCTTACCGGTCAAGATTCCATCCGCGAAATCATTCTCTTCCCCACGCTTAAAAAACTGGAAGAAAAAGAAGAGAAATAAATTCGTAACATACTCTATCGAACCCGCGCCTCGGCAGGCGCGGGTTTTTATACGCGGACCCGAACCTCCCCTATTTACCCGCCTTCTACAGCCGTCCCTGCAGGACAATTCGCTCCAGATAAGGTAAAATACAACTATGAAATTTGAACGATTCGTAGCCTTGCGTTACCTAACCCGCCGCCAAGGATTATTCGCATTTATTACCACGTTAATCGGCGTGGCGGGAGTCAGTGTGGGCGTAGCGGCGTTAATCACTACTTTATCGGTAATGAACGGTTTTCAAACCGATATTAAAGATAAAATCATCGGAGCGCAAAGCCACATTTTAGTTTTCGGCAAGATGAGCGAACCCGTTTACAAAAAGAATATCCAGCTCATCGAACAACTGCCGTCGGTGGAAGCCGCCGCGCCGCATATTTATGGACAAGGTATCATTACCTATGCCGGCCAAAGCGTAGGACTCATCGTACGAGGATTGGATCCGGAGCAAGAACGCAAAATTAATACTTTGGCTGATTCCGTGGAAGAAGGAACTTTTACGCCGGACTGGCCGAAAGACGCGCCGCCGCCCTTGGTGCTGGGCAGTGAATTGGCAAGTAATCTGGGAGCAGATATAGGCGACGACGTGGTGCTGATTTCCCCTCAATCCATTTCCACCTCGGCAGGGATGTTCCCCAAGATGAAAAAATTCCGCATCAGCGGTCTCTTGCGTACCGGATATTATGAATTTGACAATACCATCGCCTATACGCTTTTACCCCACGCAAGTGATTTTTTAGGCCTCAAACAAGGCACAACGGGTATTGCCGTCAAGCTCCATAACCTGAACGAAGCCGACCAAGCCGCCGCGCAAATCCAAAATACCATTGGTTACGGCTATTCGGTGCGCACGTTCGCCCAGCTTAACAGTACGCTCTATGCCGCATTAAAGCTGGAAAAGACCATGATGTTTATTATTCTTTTTTTAATTATTGGCGTAGCTTCGCTTAATATAGCGGGGAATTTAATTTTGTTGGGAACCGAAAAATTGCGCGACATCGGCATCATGCGCGCCATGGGAGCCAGCCCCAAGATGATTCGGAAAGTATTTATGTGGGAAGCGATGGTTATTGCAGGGCTGGGAATCATACTGGGCCTCTTGTTAGCGTGTCTGCTTTGCTGGATTATTGCTACGTTTAATATTGTAGAACTGCCGGGTGATATTTATTATTTAACCAAAGTGCCGGTACGGATGGAACTGTGGGATATTGTTGCCGTGATTGGAGGCAGCTGTCTGATTTGTTTTGCGGCGGGATTATATCCTGCGGTAAAAGCGTCGCGAGTACACCCCACGGACGCTATACGCTATGGATGATATGATCGAACTAGAACATTTAACGAAAATTTATGGGCAAGGCGCTGAAAATCTTTGCGTGCTGGAAGATGTCACGCTGACAATACCGCGTGGCCAATTTACCGTACTTTTAGGTCCCAGCGGCTCGGGGAAAAGCACTCTTTTAAACCTAATTGCCATGTTGGACAAGCCGACCTCCGGCCTTATCCGCGTAGACGGACAAAACCTGACCGCCATACGCAGCGAATCAGTCCGTTCGGCGCTGCGGCTTAAAAAAATGGGATTCGTCTTTCAATTTGACGGTCTTTTGCCTGAATTTTCTTTACTGGAAAATGTAGATCTGCCCGCTTTGATGCGCGGCAAACCCGATCCGAAAAAAGCACAGCAACTGTTGGAAAATCTCGGGCTGGGGGCCATAAGCCACAAGCTTCCGGCTGATCTGTCCGGCGGCGAAAAGCAACGCGCCAGCATCGCACGCGCCCTGCGCAACGATCCGCCGCTTTTACTGGCAGACGAACCCACCGGCAATTTGGATATGGCGCGCAAACAGCAGGTATTTGAAGATTTTGCCAAAATGAGCCGTGAAAAAGGTTTAACCATTTTGATGGTTACGCACGACGTACACGCCGCCGATTATGCAGACGGCGTCTATACCCTGCAAAACCGTAAATTAATCAAAACGAAGTAAATACATGAAAAGACTCCTCTTTTTACTTATTTTTTTACCGTTGACGGCTTCCGCCTTGTCTGATTGGCAGCAAACCGAGGCGGAATCGGCCGTGCATAAAGTACGCCAAAGCGCAGAAAAAAAGACGTTTAAACAAGTCAAAGGCGAAGTAAAAGCCGGATTTACCGATTCCATAGTTGATTTGGCCGATCTCTATTATGAAGGAATTGGCACCAAAAAGAATTATAAAAAAGCATATCGATATTATCAGAAAGCCGCCCGCCAAGGCAATGCCTATGCCGCCTATTCACAGGCGTTTATGTTGATGTATGGAGAGGGCGTGAAAAAAAATCCCCCAAAAGCCTTTCATATGTTTTCCGAATTAGCGGATAACGGGTTTGAACTGGCTGCTTTGGAGATGTACCGTGCTTACCAGAACGGAAACGGATGTGAAAAAGATGCCGCTCAAGCGCGTCAATGGCTGGAAAAGGCCGCTAATTACCGGGTGCCGACGGGTCTTTTATATTTGGGGATGGAAGTGGCGGAAGAAGATCCCGTACGCGGATTTTTTCTGTTAAAAGAGGCCGCTGATTTAGAAGACAAACGCGCCCAGTATTTAACGGCGCTTTGTTACCAAGAAGGGAAAGGGGCACCCGCTAATGCAAGGAGAGCTTTTGAGTATATGTTATTGTCCGCCAAACAGCATTATGGTCCGGCGCAATGGCAAACGGCGCAATGGTATGCGCAAGGGTATGGTACGCGGAAAAGCGTTTACCAAGAATTCCGTTGGACCCGATTAGCTGCCTTGGAACAAGTTCCCCAAGCGCAAGAACGTTTAGCGCAAATGTATGAAGAGGGGATAGGCACTCCTATTGATAAAAAATTAGCCAAAAAATGGTACAAAGAAGCCAAAAAAAATAAAAAGGAAGAGGAAGCGGAAACATGGAACTGATAGAAACCCGTACAGGTCTAGCCATTATTTTTATTTTGGCTATTGCTCTTTTTTTCTTACGGAAGCATTCCCATAATCCATTAAAAAAAACATTGGAAAAAGCCTCTGTAGGCGACTCGCAGGCCCAATATGAAATGGGACGTTTTTATTATCAAGGCAAACATATTGAAAAAGATTACATCCAAGCCTTGAATTGGTTTGATACGGCGGCCAAAAACGGCCATGTTCCGGCTATGAACGCTCTGGCCGGAATGTACAACGCCGGACACGGATGCGAAAACCCCCAGCCTGAAAAAACATTTTTTTGGTATCAATCCGCCGCCGATACCGGCGATTTTGAAGCACGCGTTAATTTGGCGGTGTGTTATTTAAACGGAATCGGAATTGAGAAAAATGAAGCAAAAGGATTTGAAATAATGAAATCCGCGGCGGACGCCAAAAGCCCTATCGCTCAAACACTGACCGGCGATCTATATGAACGCGGAATCGGGACGGAAAAAGACGAAAAACAAGCTCTGCATTATTATTTTTTGGCTTCCAAACAGGGCGAACCTATGGCGAAACGCAAGATCAAAAAAATACAAGAACAAATCATGAGAAAACGCTAAATTCAGCTCTATCATAAACCAGGCCGCCCGGATAATAAGGGCGGCCTGATAGGTTCCTTCAAGCAATCTTTTATAAAGCAATCTTCAATTTACGCGCCAATGCGCGAAGGATATCTTTCTTCTTAGCCTCTTCCCCTAAAGCCCGAAGCCCCAGAAATACAAATTCCTGCGCGCGGACCGTGTCGGGTTCAAAACCGAAAATATCCGCGTAATTTAAAAATTCCACCAGTTTAAGAGCCGTCACTTTATCCGAAGGATTGCGGGCAAAGGCAAAGGCCAACAACGTTAATTTTTCACTTACGGCCTCGCGCACCGGTCCTTTGGAAACATCCAATCCCAAAGTCTTTACATCCTCCATCAATTCTTCCACTGCATTGACATCCACATCAACCGCCCGGAATTCCGCTTCCAGATCCAGCGACAGCACAAACTCCGCCACCGTCAAAAACGGTTTGGGAATCGGCGTACCGATTAACTGCAACCCGCGCACCACCGGATACTGTTCTTCGAACACTTGGGTAAACTTTTTATCCGTTTCTTCTTCCATTTTCCGCAAGACCAAATCCACCACTTTACGGCGCACGTCTTGGAACATAGATACCAACGGATATTGCTTGGGGAAGGATTGTCGGATAAAAGCGGCGCAATCGTCATACTTTTGCGCATGGAACAATTCGGCTATTTTACCAAATACAGCATCCCGGTCTAAAAAACCCGCCGTTCCGGCAGCGCACAAGAAATTGGTTGAACCCTGCTGAAAAATGGCGAAGCAGATATTTCGTTCCAAAAGAGTAGTACGCGATTTAAGCGTAATATCTCCGTAACATAAATGAAATCCCGGCGCCGCCAATTTTTGCGGTGCATAGTTTAACACGTCGCATTCATATGCTCTTTGCGGATTTACCGTATCATCCGCCAACAACGAAACTACATGCTCCAAAGCTATTTTTTCAATCGGCATGGCTTGCGGTTTTACATAACGTTCATATACAACCGCACCGTTTTTAAGTTCCTTAAGATTACTGGGCGCCTGCGCTAATTTCTCTATAAAAGCAGGTTCCAGATCCACCCCGGTAATCATATGATTGAGTTCTATAGCGCGGGCGGCGTACTGCATAATCTGTACCGTTTCAATACCGCTTACCTCGTCGAAAAACCAACCGCAGCTGGTATACATAAGCATCGCGTTTCGCTGCATTTCCAGTAACATCAGCGCAGTAGGCCGGTCATTCCATGCTTTCTCCGTAGCGTGTTTTAAAAAGAACTGATGCTGGGCATCTAAAGACCGGTCCAATATCAAATTGATGTAATCATTTCGGGCGTCCCACGGATTTTTAAAATACGCCGAGCCGGTATGTTCAAAAGTTTTAATCAACTCATCGCGTACAAAATCCAACGCCGCGCGCAACGGGCCGCGCCATTTTTGATGCCAGCCGGGCTTCATACCGGAATTGCAGCCGCAATTCGAACGCCACCGCTCCACCCCGTGAAAACAACTCCAAGAAGAATTTTCCACTATTTGCGCTTCGTAAGCGGGTGGATTTTTCTCCAAAAATTCCCCATAAACGGTTAATTCCACATCGGGTGTTTCTTCTACTTTTCGCAAACAATATGCTAATGCCATCTCGGCGAATTTCTGATGGTGTCCGTAAGTTTCTCCGTCGGTAGCAATATTCATCAATTGCGCTTCTTCACTGTTATTGTACGTACCCAACAGGCGGGAAGCGAATTTCTCGCCGGAAGAAAGCGTATCGGAAAAAGCAATTCCTTGGGAGATCGGGCCGTCATAAAAAAACAGGACAATGCTTTTTCCGCTGGGCAAATTACACCGGTAGGCGCGTTTCGGATCCACCCCGGCGCCCACTTCCTGCCATTTTTCTTCGCCTATTTTGCGAATCCTTTTACATTGTCCCGGCGCTAAAATCACAAATTTCATACCTTCGCCAGCCAACACTTCCAAGGTTTCGGTGTTACAAGCCGTTTCGGCCAGCCAAACGGCTTCCGGCTTACGTTTAAAACGTTTTTCAAAATCGGCGATTCCCCATTTTACCTGAGTGACTTTATCATGTGCGTTGGCAAGAGGCAAGATCATATGATTGTACACTTGGGCGATTGCACAGCCGTGCCCGCCGAAGCGTTCCCGTCCCTGCTTATCGGCCTCTAAGACAGCTTGGTATACTTCCGGCTCATTTTTTTCCAGCCATGATAACAGTGTGGGCCCAAAGTTAAAACTGATTCGGGCATAATTATTGGTTAAATCGATTAAATCTCTGTTTCCGTCCAACACGCGCGCCATGGAGTTGGGGGAGTAACACTCGGCGCAGATACGGCTGTTCCAATCGTGGAACGGAGCTGCGCTGTCTTGGATTTCAATTTCTTCCAGCCAAGCATTTTCGCGCGGGGGCTGGTAAAAGTGTCCGTGTATACAAAGATATTTCATATATATATTTATAGCAATTAATGCTAAAATATGCACAACCCTGTATGCTCCGTCGAAAGGACTTGACGGTAAAACGGATGCGGTTATACTATAAAAGACTCGCCAAACAGTTCAGTCAATTCAAGGGGATACTATGAAAAAAACATTTATTTTGGATACCAACGTTCTATTACATGATGTCAACTGTCTGCACGCGTTTGAAGACAACGACATCATCATCCCGATGGCGGTTATCGAAGAATTAGACGCTTTCAAAAGCGAAAGCGACACCCGCGGAAAAAACGCCCGTATGGTTTCCCGCGCACTGGATGAAATGCGTAAACAAGGGCGCTTAAATGAAGGGGTCAAGCTGGCCAAAGGCGGGATCTTAAAGATTGAATTGGATAAACCGAATATGCTGCCTCAGTCTTTAGCGTTTAACAAAGCCGATAATTCTATCCTAAACATTGCATATACCTTAAGCAAGAAAGAAAGTTCCTATAAAAAAAATACGGCGCCGGTGATTGTGGTCACCAAAGACATCAATATGCGTCTAAAAGCGGACGCGCTCGGTCTTTCCGCGCAGGATTATACAACTGATAAAGTGAATGTGGACGAGCTCTACACCGGCGTAGCTGAGATGGAAGTTCCGCCGGAACAGATTGATGCTTTCTACCGGGATAAAAAATTACCGGTAGATTCCTCGGTGTACTTTCCCAATGAATTTATTATTTTAAAATCCGCCGACGGAAGCAAAAAATCCGCTATTGGGCGCGTTTCCAACGGGGCTGAATTTGTATTGAAGCCTCTTTCTTCCCAAGAACCGGTAGCATGGGGTATAAAACCCCTGAATAAAGAACAGCGTTTCGCCATGGAACTTTTATTAGACGACAGCTTGGATATTGTTACCTTAGTCGGCACGGCCGGTACGGGAAAAACGCTGATTACACTGGCAACGGGTCTGCAGCGCACAATGGATGAAAACGCTTACCGCCGTTTGGTAGTCTGCCGTTCGATTGTACCGGTAGGAAAAGACTTGGGATTCCTGCCCGGCACGAAAGAAGAGAAATTGGAAGCTTGGATGGGCGCCATCTACGATAACTTGGCTTTCCTGGCGGACCGCAAAAACCCGGAAGAAGGAGAAGAAAAAGCCCACTATCTGCTGGACAGCGGCAAGATTGAAATTGCTTCCGTAACCCATATGCGCGGGCGTTCTCTTCCGGGCCAATACATGATTGTTGATGACGCCCAAAATCTCACTCCGCACGAAATGAAAACCATCCTTACCCGCGCCGGAGAAGGAACCAAAGTCGTCGTAACGGGAGACCCTTACCAAATTGATACGCCTTACTTGGATGTAGAATCCAACGGGCTGACTTATTTAGTAGACCGTTTAAAAGGCCAAAAAAGCCATGGACATATTACCTTTACCAAAACCGAACGCAGCCACTTGGCGGATTTGGCTTCCAGACTGTTATAAATCAAAAGATAACAGCGGTTTTCTGGGTCCAACCAAAAATGTTTAGAAAAGGACCTATGTTAGATATAGGTCCTTTTTCTTTTCTGAGTGGGACTTTTTACCTCTGGTAAAAGCTCCAAAAAAGGATAAAATATAAGAAAGAAATTTCTTAACGACAGGAGCGCTTTTCTATGCAAGCCTTTCTTTGCCGCGTGATGGCATTGGTTTTTATTCTTAATTGTTTACTTCCCACACCTCAAGTATTAGCACAATCTTTAGAGGAGAAGTCGGCTGAGTTTGCCCAGATAAAGGAAGTTATGAAGGATCCTATTCAAGTTCAAGAAAGGCTTCTTCTCCGCCAAAAGGAAGCGTCCTCTCCGGAAATGCAAAAACGCTTGGAGACCGCCGTCACGCAACAACTGGATGAAAGTCTCACTGTGGCTCTTGAAAAATATGAAAACGCTATGGGGTTATACGAGCTGTCTGAAGCTATTGAAAATTTACATCAATTAATGAACAAAAAATACCAGGCAGGGCAAGCAGCGCAGAAAAAGATCCAACAAGAGAAAGAACTGAAAACGGCCTTAACGCCCGATATTTACCAAAAAGCAGACGCAATCGTGGGGAATCCAAACGTTAAGCCCAGCACGCTGAATAAGGAAAACGAGGTATTGGTACGTTTGGCCAAAGATGACTTATTGCCGGTGGACTTAATTGATTATATTGATCCGTTTGATCCCGCCGCCCAATCTAATTTGGAAAACACCCTCTATGCGGGTGAGATTTTAGGGAATTCATTAGACCTCTTTTTAGCCCAGCCCGATGCCAATTCCCTGCCGCTTATAAGCAATGAGTTGTTAAACGCCCAACTGCGCATTTTACACCGGCTGAGTCAATTAAAAGCATCCGCTAAAAAATATACGTCCATTCAAGAAATAATGGCTGTTGGCACATTGCGCATTACGCTGTGGAAAATACACAAATTCTATGAACAAACCGGCGTCGAAGATCCGCTGATGGCTGCAGCCGTCCCCACAGCCGGTAAAAATACATATGAACTCACAAGATCGGATGCTGCCCTCGCTGGCATGTGGTTTGAAAATCCACAGCTTCCTGACCAGCAGAATCCTTATGAACAAATATCTTCCGATTTCTACACTGAAATATGGAATTTAAAGAAAGCTAAACCGGAAGCAGGCAGCTATGACTACCAGTTTCTCTTGACATTGGTCAACTATGCCACCACGTACGCCATGCTATACAATCCACAAGAGGTAGAACGGATTGTCGGCCTCTTTAACGATAAAGAAAAGAAAAATGATTATGAGCAACCGTATACTCCGGTAATTAGTACGATTTTCGAAACGGTATTTAGCACCGTAAAATACCTAACTTCTGACGGATGGGTTTGGGAACAAACGCTGGCAATACTGCAAGACTTATCCGATCCAAAGAATTTTTCCATACCGATTCGTATTTCCGCTTTGGAGATAGCTAGCCTGATGTACGGGTCCAACTCTTCTTGTCAGAAACCAGAACCCGCATCTTATTCTATTTTTCAAGTTTGCAACAGCGGGAATTCGGCAGACGCAAATCTCCGTTCCATATTTGCCAGACGGACAGTGGATCTGTATGCCCCGTTAGTCCGGAATCATTATAAGAGTTATGGCCTGGACTCTGAACAAATGAAGGTGTTATCGGATAAATTGGTCAATATCTATAACGGTTTTTCCAATGCTTCTTTGATGTGGGATTCGAAGCGTTCCCCTATGGCTCCGGGTGCCACGGCTGACGCGGAAGGGAAAACTTTAATTATGAATGACCCCGCCCTTTCGATTCCGCGAGTAGAAGCAACAGGTCTCCAAGTGCTGTTACCAAACGGCAAGGTCAAGACCTTAGGCGGATTTGGGTATTCTTCGGACGGCAAATGGATTGAGATGCATATGAACAATCCGAAAAACTATAAAAAGCAGTCTAATGAAATAGCCGTCGATTTCTTCGTTTTCATTGGAAACGTCGTCTTTTGGGTATACGGAGGCGAAATCTTTACTTTAATTGGCACGGCGTACCGCTGCACCAGAGGCGCTGCCATGGCATTGCCGAAAGCTATTAAAGCTGCAGCTTCAGCCAACAAAGGACGCCGCACCTTAGCTTTTAGCGTCGAAATCCAAAAGGGGGTTCGCTTTGCAAATTTACAGCGGGATTTAACGAAGAATGGAGTTTTTCTGGCTAAACAGAATTATGTGGAAAAAACAATAACCAACCCGGAAGGACTCCCCGTAAATCTGTCTTATACTGCGGGGAAGACTTTAACAAGCAAAATCATCCGATCCCAACGTGATCTGAGGGGGAAAACTTCTTTTTGGAAATGGCTCAAGGATGGGAAAAAGCCTTCTATTGAAAAAATATCTTTCCAACAGATTGTTCCCGGAGGCATTGTTGAAGGAACAGCGGATGTCGCAGGTACTTCTTTAAGCCGAGGGGTAGGAGATTGGGGACGTTGGCGCAAATTACGAGGATTATTCCGCAACACACAAGAACCTAAACAACACGTTTTTCCCATAGCTCTTGATTTTCCTACTCGTCAATCCTTACAACAACAGTTACGTTTAGGGCAGGCAACAACCGAAGCCGCTCGTAATGGTGCTTTCAACTTATGGGTTCCGGTCAAAACGCCCGTTTACGGAAAATCCATCGCAAGCGAAGCAGAAACTTCCACATGGTGGAATGTGACCTGGTTAGGCCGGCCCGGTAATGAAGGATTTGCATTAACCGCAACCGATCGAGTCTTGATAACTCCGGCGGTCAGCAAAAAAGTGGCTTTAACAAAGGTGATTGATCCCACCAAGCTCAACGGGGTGGAGGTTTCTGTCCAGCAAATATTAAATGATTCTTGGAAACAAGCGGTGCTGAATCATTACTTTAAAGAAGTCCCTAGCAAAGGGATTGGCAAATATATACTGCCTAAATACGTGCCTAATGAAAACTATTGGCAGGCAAGCAAATCCAGTTGGCGTTTTGCACTTTCGGCGGGAAAAGCTTTTTCAACAAACACCTTTTTCTGGCCGCGCTTTCAGGCTAACTTCATTTTCTTCGGAGCTTGGTGGCTTGCGGACGAAGCCCTGTATCCATTTGCTAAATTATACATTGAGAAAGAATCAAAAGAAGATATAGATAATACATTGGCTTTATACAAAGATACCTTTTCCCCTGAAAAGTTAGCAGAGGATAAACAATATTATGACGAATTAATGCAACAGGCAGGCATATCAGAACAAGAAGCGCCTTCTACTTTTACTGCCGTAAGCGGCGCAAAGAAAGAAAAAGCGGATGGCACGCTGATTACCTTCCCGATCCTCGCATTAAGACGGAACTTGCCTTCAGGGCTTGGAGATCTCCCCATGGTACCGGATGCTGATAAAGCCTCTCTGTATCAAAACGCGGCACAACTGAAACAAAATCGTGCGTTTCGCTTAGGGCAACAAAGCCGCAAGCAGAAGATAGCGGAGCAAGAAACAGAATTAAGGGAGAAATTCAAACAATCCGCTTTAGAAGAAATGCAAGTATATCAGGAATATCTGGAACAATATGCCGCTGCATATGCAGGGGAAAACAGCAAAAAAGAGATTACAGCTCTCTTTGAGAAATACAAAAAACAACTATCGAAGGAATTTGAAACAAATGAATCTTTAGAAAAACAATATAACAACACCTTAAAAATATATGATTCCTTCCAAGTGGAATTGAACGAGAAGGTAGCGGAACTCCAGCGTATGATTGAATTGTTAAATCCGCCGCCAGCCGAACAAGAAGACTACACGGACGAAGATTGGTGGTCTGAAATGTATGGTGTGGAAGATGATAGTATGCTGGGACAAGAAAGCTATTAAGCTTTTTAACTAAAACAAATATCCCCCGGTTATCCCCGGGGGATATTTGTTTTATAACAATAAATCCAAGCATAAGCAAAGAAATATAAAAAACGGTTACACAAAAACAAAATTTTTTTCTCCCAATTTAGTGAAACAAAAATCGAGCGACGCGCATATTTCAAAATAAAAAACGACCATACATTCCCAGCATTTCATATTTTAATTTATTTAATTTTTGTTTATTTCGCCGGTATTGATATGTGTACAAAAACAGAGATAGCGGGTTCGAAAGGCTTTTGAAATCTATTCACAACAACAGAAAAGTCCAACCGTTACTCAAAATAAAACCCCGGACCAAAGTCCGGGGCAATACAACCAGCGAACAAAAACAATCCGCTTAATGCAATCCGCACTTGCAGACGTGGTCTTTTTCGTAAAGTTGCAGACTCTGCGCCTCCAGCGGGCGGTATTCGCTGGTGCGGCGGATGAGTTCGTCAAAATCAATGGTTTTGGACGGAAACATCGGCCCGTCTACGCAAGCAAAACGCACTTTTCCTTCCACCGTTACCCGGCAACAGCCGCACATCCCCGTGCCATCCAGCATAATAGGGTTCAAACTGGCATGCGGTTCCATTCCCAGTTTATCCATTAAACGAGAAGTGAACTTCATCATCGGAATCGGCCCGATGATAAATCCGGCGTTGATTTTTTCGCCCTCATCGTGTAATTTTTGAATGGCATCGGTCACCATTCCTTTCATTCCGTAGCTGCCGTCGTCCGTGGTGCTGACGGTTCTATCACACAAATCCGTCATTTCTTTTTCCAAAATCAGCAGGTCTTTTGTGCGCGCGCCAAGTACCGCAATCACGCGGTTGCCGGCTTCTTTAAAAGCACGCGCGATCGGATAGACTTCTGCAATGCCCACTCCGCCGCCCACCACGGCCACCGTACCGTAATTTTTAATTTCCACAGGCGTCCCCAAAGGGCCGGCAATGTTTAAAAATTTCTCCCCTTGTTTAAACGAGTTAAACATAGAGGTGGATTTTCCAATCGCTTGGATAATAATGGTAATGGTCCCTTTCTCTTTATCCCAATCCACCAGCGTAACCGGCACGCGTTCGCCGCCCTCGCGTCCGCGCAGAATCACAAATTGTCCGGCTTTGGCCGAAGCCGCAATCAGCGGTTTATAGACAACGAACTTGACCACGACATCGCTTAAATTTTCTTTGACTAAAATGGTATTTTCTTCCATATTATTTTTCCTCTTTGAGATAGTCATTAATACGGCGGGCGGCTTCAATACCGTCTTTCATCGCCAAAAGCACCGTTGCTCCACCGCGGATGATATCCCCCCCCGCATATACGCCCGGCAAGGTTGTTTTCCCGTCTTCATCCAACGCCAAAACGCCGCGGTCAGTCGTTTTTAGTTCGGGCGTGGTTTTGGCAATAATCGGATTGGGTTTCTGTCCAATGGCTACGATAATGGTATCCACGGGCATGACAAATTCCGACCCGGGGATTTCCACCGGCCGTCTGCGGCCTTTTTCATCCGGCGCGCCCAATTCGTTGCGGGTGCATTTTAAACCGGCTACGTGTCCTTTTTCATCGGTTACCACTTCTTTGGGCGTAACCAAGTATTCAAATTGTACGCCTTCTTCTTTGGCATGTTCCACTTCTGCTGCGCGGGCGGGCATCTCCGCTGCGCTTCGGCGGTAAGCAATGGTCACGGTATCCGGCCCTAAGCGCATGGCACAGCGGGCGGCATCCATTGCGCTGTTCCCGCCGCCGAGTACCGCCACGTGTTTGCCTATTTGAATAGGCGTATCCGTTTCCGGGAATTTATAGGCCTGCATTAAATTGACGCGGGTTAAAAATTCATTGGCACTATACACCCCCACCGCATTCTCACCAGGGATGCCCGTCATCGTGGGAAGCCCCGCCCCGCTGCCTACATAAATAGCATCAAACTGTTTCAATAAGTCTGCGATTTTTTCAGTAGCGCCGACCAACACGTCGGTAACGAACTTAACGCCCATCGATTTAACGGTTTCAATTTCGTGGTCAATCACTTCCCGCGGCAACCGAAACGAAGGAATCCCATAGCGAAGCACTCCCCCAAAAGCGTGCAACGCTTCAAACACGGTTACCTCATGCCCGGCGCGGGCGAGTTCTGCAGCGGCCGCAATAGAAGACGGGCCAGAACCGATACACGCCACTTTCTTGCCCGTGGGGGCGGCCGTCTGCGGGGCTTTCAATAATCCTTCTTTGCGGGCGGTATCGGCGGTATAACGTTCCAACATACCGATATTGACTGAACCGAAGCGGTCTTTTAAAATGCAGTTGCCTTCGCAGTGTTTTTCCTGCGGGCAAACGCGTCCGCAAATGGCGGGCAACAAACTGGTTTCCATAATTTTGCTGGCGGCTTCGCCCACTTTTCCTTCTTTTAAAAGGGCGATAAAGTCCGGGATCTGCACGCCAACCGGGCAGTTGGCCTGGCAGCGGGCATTTTTGCAATGCAAACAGCGGTCAGCCTCGGCTAGGGCTTCTTCTTTGGTAAAAATTTGAGCGACTTCTTCAAAATTATGTTTGCGCACTTCGGGATCTAATTGTTTGCCGTTGTGGCGCGGTGCGGACGGATTAGGCATAGAATTCCTCCATCTAATTCAAAATAGCAAGAGCAAAAAAAATCTTTTACAGTTATACTATCTACTAGGAATGGTAATTCCCTGTATTTGTTGTACAATATATATAACATTATAGCAAAGCAAAAGGAGGGGGATGATATGTGCCATAAATGTGATTGTGCCGGAAAAGGATTGGCCGCTTTTTTACTGGGAGCGATTGTAGGAGCGGCGGCAGGAGTATTG
Organism: uncultured Elusimicrobiales bacterium; assembly: GCA_944325055.1. Lineage (GTDB taxonomy): Bacteria > Elusimicrobiota > Elusimicrobia > Elusimicrobiales > Elusimicrobiaceae > Avelusimicrobium. Next base: position 14,481 of record CALUYP010000018.1, read on the forward strand.
TTTGCACCGGCTAAAGGAGAAACGACCCGCCGCAAACTCAAACGCTGGGCCGACGATACATATGAAGAACAAAAAGAATATGTATTGGAGCACGCCGCCAATTTGAAAGAAAAGATCAAAGATCAAGCGGCGGATTTAAAAGAAAAAATTTCCACTCATGCCGAAGAAGCACGTGAACGAATTAATGAAGGCAAAGACAAAGTGGTAAAAGAGTTCAACCGCCGAAAAGATGAATTTGCCTCCAAATTCAAAAAAGACGAAGAATAATCTTAAAATCAAAAAGCCCCGTTTAAACCGGGGCTTTTTATGATTTAAAAGCTTTATTTTTTACAAAAAGCTTTTGCCATTTCAAACGCTTCTTTGATTTCCATTGGCTCAGGGCCGACATACACTTTGCTGATGAACATTTCATGATTGGAAACAGCATGAATAATTTCGTTCATTAATAGTCCCTTATCGGCTTCCCGTTCCACCGCCTCTACTACAGCCATCGCATTTTTAGGCGCCAGAATATTTTCTACGCCGCAATGTAACATTTTGATAGCACTGGCTTCTTCATAACGAAGTCGTCCTTTAAACAGCGGAAAGCTGACGACACACCCTTTATAATTGAGGCGTTTTTTGAGCAGCCCTTTAATGACCCGGTCTGATAACATAGCTTGGTGATCATTGTCAATATTGGGGAAAATCATATCAGACGGCATAATCGCATCCGCCCGCCGGAACGTATGTTTATACGGCACAAATTCGGCGTCTTCCATCTGGGCCAACGTCTTTAAAGCGCCCGAAACACCCGGAAAATACTTAATGCAGTTGAGCGCCCCCCCGTTGGAAAGGCCGGCAATAAAATCCCCCGCCAAATGGGTAACCGTAAGCGGAACATCGGAAAAAGCCGGCGAGGCATATCCTAAATCCACCACAGGAGAAAGCACCCAATCTAAGCCCATACTGCGTGCCATGCGGGCGATTAAATTTCCTTTCCGGTAGGCGCCATCTTGCGGACAAGAAAAATCCTGCAACGCGCCATTGGGCGGCAAAGCAGGCGCGTCCAGTATAATTTCGCTTAAATCTTCATCTATATCCGCACAAAACAGCAACTTTCCATAAGGGGAAGCGTCTCTCATCCGTTGGGTAAAATCATATGTTTGCTGTGCGGTACCGCCATACACGCAAAAACCGCCCACTCCACGGCGGGAGAGTTCTTCCGCTTCCTGCAAATCACTTTTTCCAAACCAAAATCCGGGAAAAACAATACGCGCAGGTTTCATAAGGATTCCTCCCCAAACTTTTCTTTTTATTGTTCCGACCCCAATACAGAAGGCACGAGAGATTCTTCGGTTGCAGAAGGCAGCACTAAAAATCCTTGTGTGTCCACCGAACCCGTCAAATCCACAGACGGTGCATCCGGCAACACTTCCGGTTTGTGCGGTGTTTTCAGCCATTGGATAACCGTCGGACGCAAATATTTATCCAACATATCATGGGACGTTAAATCATACGTCGTCAAAAAAGTGACTTTTCCCTCCCCTGCCGTTAAAAAGGCCACATTGCGTATGACGCTGGCTTCCAAAAAACCCTTCTTATCCGCCGCGCCCGCGGCAATTAAAATATCTCCTTTGTATAACCGCATTGCCGGAATAGATAACACGTCGCGGTTATTAGCCGTGGGACTTATTAAAACCAATCCGCTGACTTCGGGAGAAAAACTCATGCTTTTCGCCGCCACATTCGCACCCAACCCGGCTCCCAATACAACGGCATCCGCCGCCGGGACACCTTTTTTATTTAAAAAGGAAACCGCCGCCTCTACATCGCGCGTCATTTTATTATATTCGTTATCCACCCCTTCTCTGGAAAAAGAGGCCGCCGTACCCTTATTCACGCTCTTTCCATGGCCACGCAAATCCAACGCCAAATACCCAAATCCTTCTCTTCTCAAATCAGATTTAAAAGTAGAGAATTCTTCTTTGTTTTTACCTAAATCATGCAACAAAATAACCGTCTTCTTTTCTTTATCAGCCGGACGGTATAATGCGGCAAGCTCCCACCCGTCCTGAGTAGAAAGAGAAACGGTTTGTTCTTCCGGTTCCGCGCCGCCGGCCGGCAACACCAAACAAGCCAGCGCCACTGCCGGCGCGGCGGATTTAAATAAACGAAAAAGCATGTTAACGGTCCAAAACCTCTTCCGGTTTAAACCAGAGTGCAATCTCTTTTTCCGCATCTTCCGGCGATCCGGAAGCGTGTACGCAGTTTTGCATTACATCGCCGATAAAACGTCCGAAGCTACCGCGGATCGTCCACGGAGCGGCTTTCTCGGGGTTGGTGCTGCCAATCTCCTGACGCACTTTTGCAATGGCATTTTCACCTTGGAAAACAAATGCGTAAATCTTATGGTTTGGCACATTGTTAAATTCACCCATCATATACTGGATGACTTCTTCTAAAAAGGGTTTCCCTTCTAAATTTTTATAGTGTGCCCGCGCCAACTCTTCCGTCAGCGAAACCACTTTAGCCCCGGTCATTTGCAAACCGAGGTGATCTAACCGGTCTAAAATCAGACCGCTGATGCGCTTTTCAATAGCATCCGGTTTAATTAGAACAAGCGTTCTTTCCATATATCTCATATGTAAACATTATACCAATCTTAAAAATCCTGTCAACGTTTTTACGAACGCGAAGGATTTTTGCCAACTGGTCGAGCTATTTAAGGTATAATAGATAAAACGGAGATGAATTTTATGGTTGAAGAAAAGCCTATCAAATTCGGCGTCATCGGCGCCGGCAAAATTGGAACTTTCCACACCCGGACGTTAGCCCATATGAAAGGTGTTTCCTTGGTGGGAGTATGCGATCCGGATCTGATGCGGGCCCAGAAACTCGCTTGGGAATATAACTGCACTCCCTATTCCAAACAAGAAGAACTGATTGGACAGGTGGATGCCGTCATTGTAGCGGCCCCGACACAGCTGCATCACCGGATTGGTATGTATTGTCTAGAACACGGCGTACACACCTTAGTGGAAAAACCAATTGCCGTTACCATGCAAGAAGCGCGCGATTTAATTCAATGCGCCAAACGACACGGGCTGGTGTTGCAGGTAGGCCATGTGGAACGGTTTAACCCTGCCGTCGTGGAAGCCGTTAAATACATCGAAAATCCCCGTTTTATTGCCATTAACCGCCAAGGCCCTTACGACGGACGTATGGCCAATATCAGCGTGGTGCTGGATCTGATGATACATGATATTGATTTGCTCTATACGATTGTTCCGAGTGAAGTGGTTTCCATCGATGCCGTCGGACTAAGCGTATTTTCCCCCCATGAAGACATTGCCAATGTACGCCTCCGTTTTGCCAACGGCACCGTGGCGGACGTTACGGCCAGCCGCGCCAGTTTTGAACGGGCGCGCTATATGCATTTGTTCCAACCAAGCGGCTATGTATCAGTTGACTTTATGAACGCGCGGGTCAAAACATACCGCAAAGAAAAGCCAGTTATTGAAAATATGAATGATTTGACCGTTACCTACCCTAAAGTAGAAAAGCAACTTCCTATTACTGCCGAGATATTACATTTTATTGACTGCATCAAAACCGCCAAAACGCCGGCACCCAGCGGCGAAAAGGGAACTAAAGCCTTGGATTTAGCCCTGCAAATTTGTGAAAAAATGAACCGCTTTGATATTCCCAAAACCGGACATTTGCATACTCCCAAACCACTGCAGGCCATTGGCACCGTTGCACGTGCCGCGCAGGCTGTTTTGGATGAAACGTTGGGACATTTAAAAGGAGATGATAAATAATGTCCACCATCACGCCCATTACCAAAAACATCCTGATTGTCGCCGGAGACGTTTCCGGCGATATCCATGCCGCCGGCTTGATTCGTGCGTTGAAAGAAGCTGATCCCGATGTCTGTATTACCGCTGTCGGCGGAAAACAAATGCAGGCCGCCAGCGATCATTTTCTGTATGATTTGGCCGGCCAAGGCGCCAGCGGATTTGTGGAACCGCTAAAAAAAATGCCGCTTTGGATCAAACTAATGAACCAAATCCGCGATTACATGGAAGCGCAAAATCCAGTAGCGCTTATCGTGGTCGATTTTTATGGGTTCAATCATCAGATTTTGGGAATGGCAAAACACCGCCGTATCCCCTCCTATTATTATGTAACGCCGCAGGTCTGGGCCAGCCGCCAATACCGGGCCAAACAATTGGCGGAACTGACCCGAAAAATGTTTACCATCTACCCTTTTGAACCGGAGTTCCATAAAAAATTCGGCGGAAACGCTCTTTTCTTGGGAAACCCCCTGCTCGACCAGCTTCCCGCTCCACTGGATAAAAATTACGATATTGCCGACCATAAACATTACGCCTGGAAATTAGGAATGCTGCCCGGCAGCCGGATGGGGGAAATCAAACGGCTAACCCCTGTCTTTTACCAAGCTTATAAACAAGTGCTTAAAGAATTTCCCAATACCCAAGGCTATATGTTCCTTTTGCCGGACGCAGATGAAAAAATTTTTTTAGATTTGATAGGTGAAAAGCCACACGCCAATTTTCATTTAGTGAAAGATTCGCATTACGAACTCCGCTCGCAAATGGATTTTTTGCTGGCCTGTTCAGGCACCGCCACGTTGGAAAACGCACTGTTGGGAGTACCTATGGTGGTGGCCTACAAGTTATTTTGGCCCACATACCAAATTGCCAAAATGATTATTAAAGTGCCCTATATTTCACTGGTTAATCTGTTGTCGAAAAAGTTGTTGGTCAAAGAACTTATCCAGTCTGAGGCTACGCCCCGGTTGCTTGCGGCGGAAACAATGGCCATGTTCCAAAACCCGGCTAAGCTGGCGCAAATGCGCGAAGAACTTTTAAAATTACGCGCTTCGTTGGGAGAACCCGGCGTAGCAAAACGGGCGGCGGCAGAAATCTTGGAAGATTTAAAACACGAGTAACTTATGCAAGAAGCACCCGATTTGCCGGCATTGCTGCAAAAATTTAAAGAATACAATCCCAATCAGGATACCGCCCTGATTGAGAAAGCTTATTTTTTTGCCGAAAAAGCACATGCCGGACAAAAACGGGAAAGCGGCGAACCCTATTTTACCCATTGCTGCCATGTCGCCAATATTTTGATGGATTTTAATTTGGACGCCGACACCATCTGCGCCGGCTTATTGCACGACACGGTAGAAGATACGCCCGTTACATTGGAAGATTTAAAACGCGAATTTAATAAAGAAATCGCCCATATGGTGCAGGGAGTAACAAAGATCAGCGATTTAAAATTTTCATCTACAGACGAAGAAACGGTTGAAAATTGGCGTAAAATGCTAATCGCAGTAGCGGAAGACGTACGCGTCATTTTAATCAAACTGGCCGACCGCACCCATAATATGCGCACAATGGACGTCATGCCGCCGGACCGCCAACAGTTTAAAGCATATGAAACCATTTCGCTCTATGCCCCTTTAGCCCAGCGGCTGGGAATGTTTACCATTAAAACAGATTTGGAAGATCTTTCTTTTAAATATCTGCATCCGCAAGAATATGCCGATATCAAAAAACAAGTGGAAGACCGCACGGCGGACCGGCAAGCGGCGCTCGACGCTTTCAAAAAACAATTGGAACCTTCTTTGCGGGCGGAGCATATGGACTTCCGGATTTTAGCGCGTGCCAAAAATTATTACTCCATTTACCGTAAAATGCAAAAACACAACTGCACTTTTGCGGAGATACAAGATTCGCTTGGGGTTCGCATTATTACCAAAACCCTGCAAGACTGCTACCGAGCTTTAGGAATCGTGCATAACGTATTCAAGCCGATTGCCGGTACTTTTACCGATTATATCGCCACGCCGAAAGCCAATATGTACCAAAGCATCCATACCACCGTTCTTTCTCCGACCGGAGACATCATTGAAATCCAAATCCGCACCGAAGATATGCACCGCACCTGTGAATACGGTATCGCAGCGCATTGGCGTTACAAGATGGGGAATGTAAAGCAGGACAAGAATTTTGACGAAAAGATCAACTGGATCCGCCGCTGGATTGAATGGCAGCAAGACTTAACCGCACCGCGCGAGTTTTTAGAAGGATTTAAAACGGACGTCAACTTGCAGCAAATTTTCGTCTTTACCCCCCGTGCGGACGTCAAATCTTTGCCGGAAGGATCCACCCCGCTGGATTTTGCTTACGCGATTCACACAGACATTGGGCACCATTATGCGGGAGCCAAGGTAAACAACCGGATGGTCCGTATGGATTATGTTTTTAAAACGGGTGACGTATGCGAAATTATTACCCGTAAAAACGGGGAACCCAAACGCGATTGGTTGGAATTTGTGAAAACGGCAGGAGCCCGCAGCCATATTAAACGTTACCTGAGAAGCAAAGGAATCGAATTATGAATAATTGCCCACGCTGCAAAAATCGGATAGATGAAACGGATCATTACTGCCGTCACTGCGGGAAAAGCTTGCAACCGGGACGGGGATTCTTATTTTCACATACGGGTATTATTTTAATGGCGCTTGTATTAGGACCGTTTGCATTGCCGTTTGTATGGTTTTCCAAATTGATTGGGCCGGCAGCCAAGTGGATATACACGGGGATATTGGCGGTGGCCGGCGTTTATTTAATCTTTCTCTTATATCATTCCTACATGCTTATGCGGGACGCGGTGCAAGTAATATCCGGGGGATTTATTTAAATTCTTTGCGGACAGATTTTGTAAAATAAAATAACTTGTTGAAATTCTAAGGAGAAACCCATGACATCAGAAATGTCCAGTGCGAAAACAGAGAAGCAGCCTGCTGGTCTATACATTTTGTTTTTGACCGAAATGTGGGAACGCTTCAGCTATTATGCGATGCGCGGGATTTTAGTACTGTATTTGATTAAAGTAATGCAGTTTTCAGAATCCCATGCGAGCAAACTGTATGGTGCAGTTACCAGCCTGATCTATTTGAGTCCGCTCATCGGCGGATACATAGCAGACCGCTTTTGGGGACAAAGACGAGCCATCATTGTGGGAGGCGTCTTAATTGCATTAGGCCAATTTGCCATTGCCTCCAACCCCACGCTTTCTTTCTTATATGCAGGTCTGTTCTTATTAATTTTGGGAAACGGCCTTTTTAAACCCAATATTTCTACAATTGTTGGAGAATTGTACGAAACCAATGATCCCCGACGTGATGCCGGATTTACCATTTTTTTTATGGGTATCAACCTGGTAGCGTTCATCTGCAACTTCGTAGCGGGTACTTTGGCGGAAAAAATAGGATTTGGCTGGGGTTTTGCTACGGCCGGATTCGGTATGATTTTAGGGTTAACTATCTTCATTTGGGGAAAAGACAAATACTTGCAAGGGCAAGGTAAAAAACCCCAAAAACAACCGGTGGCGGAAAAAGCGGTTTCTTCTTCCGCTCCATTAACTACAGAAGAAAAACAACGAATCGCCGTTATCTTTATCATGGCGTTCTTTAGCATATTCTTTTGGTCCGCTTTTGAACAGGCAGGCGCTTCTTTAACGATCTTTGCCGAAAAATTCACCAACCGCTTCATCTTCGGCTGGGAAATGCCTACTTCCTGGTTTCAAAGCGTGAACCCGATGTTTATTATCTTGTTCGCGCCGTTGTTTTCCAAACTGTGGCTGAAACTGGCTAAAAAAGGATTGGAACCCTCTACTCCGGCTAAGTTTGTATGGGCGTTTATGTCGTTAGCCTTTGGATTTTTGATTTTGGTGGCGGCGTCTTACGTGTTGCAAACTACGGGAGCGAAAGTAGGTATTTTCTGGCTGGTATTTGCCTATATGTTCCATACAACGGGCGAATTGTGCTTATCGCCGGTGGGTCTTTCGTTGGTAACCAAATTGGCGCCGGTACGTTTTGCTTCGCTGTTAATGGGAACTTGGTTTATGGCAAATGCTTTGGCCAACTTTACCGCCGGCTTCTACTCCGGTTATTTCGGACAAATCAGCAATATCCAATTTTTCACGTGGCTGGTTGTTATGCCGGTGTGTGGAGGCTTGTTGCTTTTGTCAATCAAGAAGTTTGTGATCAAGTGGATGAATGGCATCCAATAAAATTGTCTTTCGCTAAAGAACCCCGCCTGAACAGGCGGGGTTCTTTATAGTTGAAAATGCAACTCTAAGAAGAAAAAGCGACAACTTGTTTATTCTTCGGAGTTTTCCGTCTCCGGTTCTTCTTCCGGCTCAATATGCAGGGAAGCCAACAGCATATCCACCAAACGGATATCGCTGGGATATTGCACCAATTCACGCGCCTTGGCAAGAGACACCCAACGGATGGCTAAAATCTCAGAAGCGTCATGCTTTCCAATACGCCCTAATTTTTTCATCAAATACCATTGGACCATCTTCTTGACATAATTTCCTTGGAACGTGAACGCATATTTAACCCGTATCATCGGGCGTATAATGACGGCTTTGTATCCGGTTTCTTCAAGCACTTCGCGCAGGGCGGCCTGCCGGGGTGTTTCTCCCGGTTCGATATGTCCTTTGGGAAACGTCCAAATCTTTTTCCCCTTCATATTTTTGACTTGCACGAGCAACACTTTCCGCCCGTCCAAAATCACGCCGCCGCACGAAAATTCGGAAACAATCATACACTTTTCTCTAAGTTATATGCCGCGTTGAGAATTTTTTCCTCTTCCAAAATCGGTCCGTAAAATTGCACTCCTACCGGAAGTCCTTTGGCATCTTTTCCAAAAGGAATGCTAATTCCCGCTAAACCGCCGATGTTGCCCTGGCAGGTATACAAATCCGCCAGATAAAGGGCCAGCGGGTCTTCATCGTGCTGCCCCAGTTTAAAAGCGGTAGTCGGAGAAGTAGGCGTTAAGAGCACATCCACTTGAGAAAATACTTTTTTAAAATCTTCCCGAATGAGTTCCCTTACCTTCATTGCTTTTAAAAAACACTCTTCATAACGTTCCGACGTAAGCGCATACGTACCAATAATCAAACGTTTTTTCACTTCCAATCCGAACGGTTCACGGGACCCTTCATAATACGTGTTTAAGTCTTTCGCGCTATGATCCGCATAGCCATACCGGATTCCGTCGTATCGTCCCAAGTTGGAACTGGCTTCGGCGCTGGTAATGATATAGTAAGACGGAGCCGCATATTTTGCTAATGGAATTTCCACTTCCACCAAAGTGGCGCCCAACTCTTGAAGGCGCGAAGCGGCTTGGTCTATTTTTTCTTTGATATCCGGATTCAATCCATCCAAAAATCCTTTCGGAAGCCCTACTTTCACTCCTTTAAGACCTTCCGTAAAAAAAGTGTCATACCGAGGTACAGGCGCCGGAAGAGAAGTAGAGTCATGCACATCTTTTCCGGAAATCGTTTCCAGCACTTTAGCGGCATCCGCCACGGTAGAGGCCAAAACACCCACTTGGTCGGCGCTGGAGGCAAACGCAATCACTCCATAACGGGAGATGCGTCCATAACCGGGTTTAATACCCACTATCCCGCAAAAACCAGCCGGCTGACGCACCGAACCGCCGGTATCCGTTCCCAAGGCCGCCGGAACCATTCCCGCCGCTACGGCAGCCGCGCTGCCGCCGGAAGAACCGCCCGGCACACATTCTAAATTTACCGGATTTTTTACCGGTCCATACACAGAAGTTTGGTTGGTGCTTCCCATAGCAAATTCATCCATATTGGTGCGCCCGATAATCACGGCATCCGCCTGCAATAATTTTTCCACCACGGTAGAAGTGTAGGAAGCTACATAATTTTCCAACATTTTGGAACAGCAAGTTGCTTTATGTCCTTTGTAAAGAATATTATCCTTAATTGCAACAGGTACGCCTGCCAACGGACCTAATTGCTCACCGCGGGCGTGTTTGGCGTCTATTTCTTGGGCACGGGCAAGAGCGTCCTGCTCGAACACTTCCACAAACGCGTTGATGGAAGGATTCATCTCCGCAATTTTCGCCAAGCATTCGCGGGTTACTTCAACGGCGGTTTTTTTACCGGCGGAAACAGCTTTTACAATTTCTAGAACAGTCATCATGTTACAATACCTTCTTTACTTTTGCACACTGGTCTTTTTCTTCGTCAAATGCGGCGCGCAGGCTGGCGGCCAATTCCGGATGAGATACCGCGACATCCTCCCGCATATGCGCACAATGGTTTACATTGGTTAATTTCACATCGTCCGTATTGACGGCAGCTAATTCCGCCACCCACTTAAAAAGCGCCTCCAATTGCTCTTGGTAAATGGTTACTTCCTCTTCACTTACGCGCATTTTGGCTAATTTGGCAGCGAGTTCTACGTCTTTTTTAGTTATTTCCATATAGCGATTGACTCCCTTTGAAAATATATTTTATATAATAATGGGGTCATTTGGCTAGCTACAAGAAAGCCAAAGACAGGGGGTTGTATGACAGAAGAAGAAAAACAAGCATGTCCGGCTGCAGAGCAAAACCGGGACGATTACCAATGTAATTTAAAAGGCCCCGGCTGTATTAACAGCCGTTTTACACTGTCCATTATTGCAGTAATTCTCTCGTGTTTTACGGGATTTTTTACCATACCGATTGCCTTAGCCGCGCTTATTTTGTCTTTGCGCGCGCAGGATTGGGCGCGGGATGGCAGAATGCAAGAAGCACAGCGGGTGGCTTGGTGGGCCGGTTTTTGCGGCTGGCTGACGGTAATCATCGCGCTGATACCCATTTTATTGGTTATCTTTTTTGGCGGCACAATTATTGCTTTCTTAACCGCCATGCTTGCCAGCGCTTAAATCAGGATTTACATCTAAAAGCCCCGGTTTTTACCGGGGCTTTTTTTGAATAGAGTATTTAGAGTAATTCCAGCGGAGCAAATTTCAACATAAAAGTACGCCTTACCCCGTTTCCAAACAGTACGGTAATTTTGGCATTATCTCCTGAACCCGCTACCGAAACAATTTTACCCTGTCCGAACACGCCGTGTTTGACCAATCCGCCCACTACCGGTTCGCCCCCTTTCTGAGACGGAGTTGCTGCCGGTTCTTTGGGTGAATCCGCCGGTTTGGAAAAAGCCGGTTTGCCATACAACGCTCCCAGCCCCGAAGAACGGCCGTGCGAAGACGATGTATAATCCAAATCGTCATCTTCTTGGATCTCGTAACCGTCCTCGTCATAGCGTTTTTGAAAACGGCTCTTGGACGCATATCCCTCAAAAGGTTGGTAGCGGTTGGCGCCGAAATTATTCTTTCCGCGCGCATAGCCGCCGCCGTAATGACCGCCGGAATACGATCCACCAGTACCAGCCCCGTATAAGCCGTAGCGGGAACGGTAATCGGTATAGCGCGGCTGGGCGGCGCGCGCTTCCTGCACTTCGCTTTCATCCAAAAGACCGCTTTCAAACAAAAAGCGCGAAGGCAAGTTGTCTTGCAGCTGCCCGAACTTGCGGCGGGTCGCCGCATACGTTAAATATAATTTTTCGCGGGCGCGCGTCATCGCCACATAACACAGCCGGCGTTCTTCTTCCAAATCTTCTTCGTTATCCCGCCCAATGGGAAACAGGTTTTCTTCCAACCCCGTTACAAACACATCATTAAATTCAAGTCCTTTAGCCAGATGTACGGTCATCAGCGTTACCGCTCCGTTTTCATCCGCCTGGGAATCGTCCTCGCCCGACAACAGCGACACTTCCTGCAAAAAATCCGCCACAGACGGTTCTTTTTCCCCTTTATGGCAGCGGATTTCATACTCTTTAACGGCGCTGATTAATTCTTCCAAGTTTTGTTTGCGGCTTTCGGCTTCGGGGTCTTTTTCCATTTCCGCCTTTACGGCGTCCATATAGCCCGATTCCACCAATATCTTGTTAAAAATATCCGCCGGATCCGTCAGCAGCATATCGCCGCGCCAATTTTCAAACAGCTGTACCAGCTTGATCGCCGCCTTGCACGCCGCGGAGCTTAATCCCGGCACGTACGCCGCATTTTTTAAAGCGTCATACAGCGAAACGTGATGGGTTTCGGCATATTCCAGCAAGCGGTCCTGCGCTACTTTGCCCAGTCCGCGCGTGGGCGTGTTGATAATGCGCAAAAGGCTGACGTTGTCGGCCGGATTGACCAACATACGCGCATAGCACATCATATCTTTAATTTCTTTACGGTCATAAAAGCGCACCGTTCCCACCAAACGGTACGGAATTTGGTAGCGTCTAAAAGAGTCTTCAAAACTGCGGCTTTGGGCGTTGGTACGGTAGAAAACGGCTATCTCTTTTAAACTGGCCCCTTCATCCACCAAAGCCTTGATATTTTGGCTTACCCAACGCGATTCGTCGCCTTCGCTGTTTAATTGGCGCACTGCAATGGGGTCGCCTTGGGATTTATCGGTAAAGAGATTCTTTTCTTTGCGTTTTTTATTTTTGGAGATCAGGCGGTTGGACGCGTCCAAAATAACTTTTGTCGAACGATAGTTTTGTTCGAGCGTAATGGTTTTCACGTCCTGAAAATCTTTTTCAAATTCCAAAATGTTGCGGATATTCGCTCCGCGCCAAGAATAAATGCTCTGGTCAGGATCGCCCACTACGCACAATTTGCGGTGTTTGGCGGCCAACATCTTGGTAATTAAGTACTGGGTATGGTTGGTGTCCTGATACTCGTCCACTAAAATATATTGAAAGAAATCTTGATAATAATTGCGGATGTCCTCGTGGTCGCGCAGCAGCACCACGGTTTTGACGAGCAGATCGCCAAAATCAAGCGCGCCGGCTTCCTTGAGTTTTTGCTCGTAGTGGCGGTATATTTCGGCGGCGCGGATTTTAAAATCCACTCCGCTGGCGGTGGCGCTTTGCATCATGGTTTCCGGTGAGACCATATCGTCTTTGGCGCGTGAAATTAAACTGACGATCTGGTTGATTTCTTTTTTCGGGTCTTTAATTCCCATCTGCTCCAAAATCAAACTGACGACTTTTTTCTGATCGGAATCGTCGTAAATGGCGAAATCGCGCGACAGGCCCAACGCCTGCGCGTTCTGACGCAATAAACGCACGCCAAACGAGTGAAACGTATGAATCCACACGCGGTTTCCGTTGCCGGGGACAAGCGCTTCCACGCGTTCGCGCATTTCCTGGGCGGCTTTATTGGTAAACGTAACCGCCAAAATGCGCGCCGGATGATAGCCGTCGGCAATAAGCTTGGCGATTTTGGTGGTCAGCGTTTTGGTTTTACCCGTTCCCGCGCCGGCTACAATCAGGCACGGTCCGCCGTCGTAATTTACGGCTTCCAGCTGTTGGGGGTTTAATGATTTTAAAGCCTCTTGCAAATCCATAAAAATCCTATCTGCGCCATCTTGCGTTTTGAAACAAAGGCGGCGCGCGGTTATTTGAGTTTCATCTGAACAAAAGTTTCAATATGTTCGCTGTGCGGAAAGAAGTCAAAGGCTTCCACGTGTAAAATTTCATAGCGGTCCGTGAGAATTTTTAAATCCGCGGCCAGCGTAACGGGGTTACAGGAGATATATAATACATTCTCCACCCCCGATTCCGCCACCGCTTTGGCGGCCTTGGGATGCATCCCGCCGCGCGGCGGATCTAAAATAATCAGTGCGTCTTTGCGCTCAATCGGCTGTTGTTTAACAAAATCTTCCACTTTGGAGCAGAAAAATTGTACGTTGTTGACGCCGTTTAGTTTGGCGTTTTCAATGCCGTTGTACACCGCCGGGGCGACGCTTTCTACACAAATGCTTTTTTCGCACAAGTCGGCGCAGGAAAGAGAAAAACTGCCGGCGCCGCCGTATAAATCGTAAATGCGTTTGGGCGCAATTTTCTTAACCACGTCCCGCACGCGGGAATACATTTTTTGCGCGGTGCGCGTATTGGTTTGGAAAAACGACTGCGGCGACAGTTTAAACACCACCTCCCGTTCGGTTTGCCCGTCCGAGGCGGTTAGTATGATTTTTTCAAAAATATGGTCTTTGCCTTTAAGTACCCGCAAGGATTCGGGCGCAGCCGTATCGGCTAATCCCGTATTAACGGCCGTCATAATGTTGGCCTGCGGCAATACGCTTTCCACGGCTTGCACAAATGTTTTTTCGTTGAAATCGTCGGTTACGAACAGCACCACGATTTCTTCGCCGGTATTTTTGCCTTCGCGCACCATTAAGTGGCGCAATACGCCGGTATGTTTGCGCTGGTCGTAGTATTCCAAATTTTCGGCCTTGGCCCATGCGCGGATGGCCTGCAACAGCGGAATCAATTTATCGTTAAAAAGTGCGCATTCGGTAATGTCTACCGCCCGATCCCAGCGGCCTTTTAATTTAAAACCAAACGCATTTTCAAATTCCAGCGGACGGGTCTTGTTGGCGGGATCTTTTTTGTCGTAATCTTCCCGCCATTTGACTTGGTGGCAAAACCCCAGTTCCACCTTGTTGCGGAAGTTCTTCGGGTCGTCCGTTACTGTCACGGGGATATCCCCCGTCCAGAAGTCTTTCAGAATTTCCTGCAGCTGGGCACGCTTTTTAGCCACTTGTTCTTCGTAAGACAAGTCCAACAGCGCACAGCCGCCGCATTGGCCGAAATGTTTGCAGGTAATTTTAGGCATTGATTTTAAACAGGCAAACGTCGCCGTCCTTTACGATATAGTCTTTCCCTTCGGAACGGATTAACCCGTGTTCACGAAGCGCTTTTTCGCTGCCGTATTGGGCTAGATCGTCAAAGGTGTACACGTCGGCACGGATGAAGCCTTTTTCAAAATCGCTGTGGATTTTGCCCGCCGCCTGCGGCGCCGTACAGCCCACCGGAATTAACCAGCTGCGCACTTCCACTTCTTCGCCGGCGGTAAAATACGTACACAAATTCAAGAGTTTCATTCCCTCGCGCACGATTTTTTCAAGCCCGGTATAATCGCTTCCGGTTTCGGCCAAAAACGCCTTCTTTTCTTCTTCGGAAAATTCCGCGATGTCGGCTTCAAATTTTACGCACAATTCCACAAAACCCGCGCCGTTTTCTTGGGCGTACTTAGCTACCTTTTCGGCGTTTTGCACGTTGCGTTTTTCAGAATTGTTGCCCACATACAGCACGGGCTTGGCGGTTAAAAATTGATAATCTTTCAATTCTTCGGGTTCTAATCCCAGCGAGCTGACCGGCTTTCCGTTTTCCAGCGCAGCCTTGATTTCTTTCATCCGCGCCCACGCGGCCACGGCGTCTTTCTTGCCGCTTTTAGCGTTAGAACCCAAACGGTCGCATACCTTGGTGGCCGTTTCCAGATCCGCCAACATCAGTTCAGTATTGATAATTTCAATATCGCGCAGCGGGTCTATGGAGTTCATCACATGAGTAACGTTATCGTCATCAAACAAACGCACTACGTGGATGATCGCGTCCACCTCGCGGATATTGGCTAAAAATTTATTGCCCAGTCCTTCCCCTTGGCTCGCCCCTTTGACAATACCCGCAATATCCACAAATTTAATAAACGCAGCCGTTTTCTTGGGCGGTTTAAACATTTCAAACAACTTGTCCAGCCGCTTATCCGGGATAGGAACAATGCCGACGTTGGGTTCAATCGTGCAGAACGGGTAATTGCTGGCTTCCGCACCCGCACAGGTAAGCGCGTTAAAAAGGGTGGATTTGCCCACGTTGGGCAGACCGACGATACCGATTTCCATATAGACAACTCCTTGGACAAATGATAAAACGGAATGATTAATTCTATTCTACCATTTTAAGCCGTCCGCTACTACGCCCGAAAAAACAAAAACCCTGCCAAAGAGCAGGGTAAAAAGGAAAAACGTCCCGTACGAGATTCGAACTCGTGATCTCCGCCTTGAGAGGGCGGCGTCCTGGGCCGCTAGACGAACGGGACTTCTTTGTTTATTTTACCATATTTTATTTTTACGGGGGAGAAGAAGCGGAAGCTTTTTCATTTTTTATATAATTTAATTATTAAATGTTTGAATCGTCTGTTTCTTTTGAAAGAGGTTTTAATATGGAATTATCTGTTGTGCAAACCACGCTGCTTTCCCTTTTGATTGCCGTTGTCTTGTTTTTGCCGCTTACGGTACATAAAGTGGAAGAAAACTTGGAAGCTTTTTTGTTTCTCTGCGGGATGTTCGCAGTAACCGTTTCCCAAGTTTGGAGCGGTCATTTGGTGTTGACCGCGTTGGAAGATCCGATCAAGATTACGCTGGCTGTCTTAGTCGCCGGACTGCTGTTTCGGAAATTTAACAAACAATTGCAAAAACTGACACAAAAAGCCGTCAAGGTATTGGGGCTGCGCGCCACCTTATTCGCCATCGTATTTATTTTGGGAATTACCTCCAGCCTGATTACGGCTATTATTGCAGCGCTTATTTTGTCGGAAGTAACGGTCATGCTCCCGTTAGAACGTAAAGGACGTATTAAATTAGTGGTATACTCTTGTTTTGCCATCGGGATGGGCGCCGTACTAACCTCCATCGGAGAACCATTGGGAACAGTCGTGTTGTCTAAACTTTCAGGGGCGCCTCACTATGCCGATTTCTTCTTTCTAATCGATCATTTGGGTTGGTTCGTACTGGGCGGTATTGTATTTATGTCCGGTTTGGCCAGCGCCATACGGGATAATCCTATCCAAAAAGCGCCCGGTCCCAAACCGGCAGATGCCGGTCAGGAAGAACATACCGTCAAAAGCATTGTCATCCGGGCGGCAAAAGTATACCTGTTTGTAATGGCCTTGGTCTTTTTAGGTGACGGATTAAAACCGCTTGCCATGCAAACCATCTCCCACCTGTCCGCCAGCTGGTTATACTGGATTAATATGTTATCAGCCGTTTTGGATAACGCTACCTTAGCCGCCATAGAAGTAACGCCGGATATCAGTACACGCACTTTAACTTTCTTGCTGATGAGCTTGATTGTTTCCGGCGGAATGCTGATACCGGGGAATATCCCCAATATTATCTGTGCTTCCAAATTGGGCATCAAAAGCAAAGAGTGGGCCAAAGCGGCCGTCGGACTGGGAGCCGTAATCATGGTGGCCTATTTCATTTTGCTAAACGCTTTTTTATAAGAATTCCGCCAAATCCGCTTGCAATTACAAGCCGCTTCTAGATTAGAAGCGGCTTATGATATTTACACGGCAATCCAAACGCTAATTTTATATAATCTGGTTATATTTATAATACAGGGGAGAATTTATGAAAATCCATTCATTCAACGTACAGCCCAATTTACCCGAAAACATCAAGTTTTTGGAAGAATTAGCCAATGATATGTGGTTTACTTGGAATTGGCAGGCCATTTTATTGTTTGTACAAGTAGATCCAAAGCTCTGGACGGCAGCTAAACGTAATCCGAAATGGTTTTTGGGCTGTGTACCCCAAAAACGGCTTGAAGAACTGAGCAAAGACGAAAATTTCGTTAACAACTTAAATAAAGTAAAAGAAGCTTATTATAACTATAAAAACAACCAACACACTTGGTACCAAGAACACCGCCATGAAAACGGCAATTTGTTGACTGCCTATTTTTCAATGGAATACGGCATAGGCGAAGGATTGCCCATTTATTCGGGCGGATTGGGAATGCTGGCAGGGGACCATATCAAGTCCGCCAGCGATTTGGGAATGCCGATTATCGGAGTAGGATTATTTTATAAACAAGGATACGTCCAACAAATACTCAACCGCGAAGGCTGGCAGAACGAAGAATACCCGGATAACGATTGGGCACATATGCCCGTTGAACGTGTAATGAAAGACGGAGAAGAAGTTACCGTTGATATTCCCCTCGGGGCGGAAACGGTAAAAGCCTGCATTTGGCGGGTGCCCGTCGGACGAACCTCTCTTTATTTGCTGGATACCAACCTACAGGAAAATACTCCCGCACAGCGCGCCATTACCGAAAAACTCTACGGCGGCGACCGCGAAAACCGGATCCGCCAAGAGGTGGTTTTGGGCATCGGCGGCGTAAAAGCTTTGACGGCGATGGGAATCCATCCTTCCGTCTATCATATTAACGAAGGACACAGCGCTTTCCTGCTTTTCCAACGTATCATTGATTTGATGAAAGGCAAAAATCTTTCCTTTGCCCAAGCGCGTGAAATCGTATGGGCGACTTCCGTATTTACCACGCATACGCCCGTTATCGCAGGCAATGAACATTTCGATCCAGTGCTGGTACGCAAATATATGGATTTTTATGCAAAGGAAATGGGAATCTCTTGGGACGAATTTTTGGCTCTGGGCAAAGAAAAAGCCGACTCTGCCACTTATTGCATGACGGTCGTGGCGTTGCGTCTGTCGGCCTTTTGCAATGGGGTGGCTAAATTGCACGGGGTGGTCAGCCGGGAAATGTGGCATAATCTCTGGCCCGGCCTGCCCATCACGGAAGTGCCGATTACCAGCATTACCAACGGTATTCACAGCGCTTCCTGGATTTCACATGAGCTAAACGAACTGTACCGTAAATATCTGTTCGACAACAACCAAAGCGGAGAAGTCGATTCTTCCAACGAAAAAGCTTGGTCTAAAATATCGGATATTCCGGATTCCGAATTTTGGAATGTACATACCATCCGCAAAAACAAACTCATCGATATGGTGCGCGGAAGGCTGAAACGCCAATTAACCAGACAAGGTTTCGACGTCATGAGCGTAAAAAAAGCCAGCAAAGTGCTTCGCCCCGATACGCTGACGATTGGTTTTGCACGCCGATTTGCCACTTATAAACGCGCTACCTTGCTGTTTAAAGACTTAAACCGCTTGGATAAAATCGTCAACAATCCGCAGCGGCCGGTGCAATTTGTCTTTGCCGGAAAAGCACATCCCGCCGATACCGCCGGAAAAGAATTTATCAAAATGATTGTATCGCTTACACAAAATGATGTCCGTTTTAAAGGAAAAATTGTTTTTGTAGAAGACTACAATATGAATACCGCCCGTTATATGGTGCAAGGAGTAGACGTGTGGCTTAACAATCCCATCCGACCGATGGAAGCCAGCGGAACAAGCGGCATGAAAGCCGCCCTAAACGGCGCGTTGGCGTTGTCCATCTTGGACGGCTGGTGGGATGAAGTGGGACCTTGCGACTTTGGTTGGTCTATCGGCGGAGCAGAGAATTATAAAACGGAAGCGGAGCGCGACGCTGTAGAGTCTGAGGCGTTATACAACTTAATCGAGCAAGATATCGCACCTACCTATTACGCCAAAGAGGCTGGAACGGAATATTCATCCGCTTGGTTGTCTTTAATGAAAGAATCGGTTAAACACATCGCTCCCGTTTTTAATACAAACCGTATGGTTAAAGAATATTACGAACGCTTTTATATTCCCGCCAATAATTACGGCCTGATTTTAAATGAGGCAGGCAAAGCCGAGGCAGTGGCTGCATGGCGGCGTAAAATTGCGGAAAATTGGTACCGCGTAAATGTAACAGATATTACTCCTCAGCCCGAAACAGCCATCTTAATGGGCGATAAGGTAAACTTTAAAGCCCGAGTCATTTTGGGCAACTTGGCGCCGGAAGATATTCAGGTAGAACTCTATCTGGGACAACGCGGCAGTTTGGGCGATATCGTTAAAGAAGACGCTATTGATATGACTTGCACCGGAAAAGACGGAGAAGCATATCTTTATGAAGTATCCATGTCCCCGCTTAACAGCGGCAGGCAAGATTATGCTCTGCGGATATTGCCCTATAACAATGATATCCCCAATGTACTGACGCCTTTGTTTATTCGTTGGGAAGAATGAAATTTGTTTGGCAGTAACAATTTGCAATCATGGCAGAAGGATGCAATACAGCCGGGAAAAATGTCCGCTTACGGCACAGGAGCTGACCGTTTTTCCGGCTGCTTGCCTTCTGTTTTTAGAAAATTATGCTTAACATCGTATTAGTCAATCCCGAAATTCCATTTAATACCGGAAATATCGGACGTTCGTGTGTGGCAACGGGAACGCGGCTGCATTTAGTAGGAAAGCTGGGATTTAAAATCGCTTCTAAAGAGATCCGCCGTTCCGGGCTGGAC
This sequence comes from uncultured Elusimicrobiales bacterium, assembly GCA_944325055.1. Classification (GTDB taxonomy): domain Bacteria; phylum Elusimicrobiota; class Elusimicrobia; order Elusimicrobiales; family Elusimicrobiaceae; genus Avelusimicrobium. The sequence continues at coordinate 34,454 of CALUYP010000018.1, forward strand.
TACTGGCCTCATCTAGATTACCGCCGTTATGAAACTTGGGAATCATTCTTAGAAGCGGAAAAACCCATAGAGGAAAAAATGTTTTTTCTCTCCACCAAAGGAAAAACCGCTTATTGGAATGCCGTTTTTCCACCTGACGCTTTCTTAATTTTTGGGGCGGAATCCTGCGGGCTTCCTAAAGACTTTTATGAACGCTACAAACACCGCCTGTTTACCATCCCTATGACGGGACCTGTACGTTCGTTGAATTTATCGTCCTCCGCCGCGATCGTTTTGTTCGAAGCCCTGCGGCAAACCGGCTATCCGTTTAATAAATAGCCGGCCCGGAACAGAACGAAAACTTGCCAATAAAAAACCCGCTCCTTATCAGCGGGTTTTTTAAAAAACACTCAGTACGATTTAGTTGGTAAAATCCATTATATATTTATCGTTGGATAATTCCATTCCTATATTTTGGCACAATTCCACATCTCCGGTGCATTGGATATATTCTAATTCACCTCCGGAATTATAAGCCGTCAAAGTATAGCTGTTATCACTGCGAACGGTCGTAACGGTGGCGGATCCGTTTGTACCCGCCGTTAAATTTAAAACAGGCTCAGAAAAGTATTGGGTTTTCGTAAAATCTCCCGTAATAAACGTTCCATTGGAGGCCGAAGAAGCCACTCCCGCAGCCGTATACGAATTTCCATTCATTACATAGCGTGCATTTACGGCATCGCTGGCCGCACGGAGATTGGTAATACCTTCCAAAGCGCGGCCGCGTTCCATAGAAGCATTATATTTAGGCAAACTGACCGTCACTAAAATTCCGACAATAACCATTACAATTAATAGTTCAATTAACGTAAACCCCTTTTTCATGATTGCGCTCCTTTATGAGTTAGTTTATTATATAAATTTAGATTTTTGATGAACAGTGTTTTTTAGGCGTTATTCTTTTAATTTTATAAAATGGGAAAAAAGGCGCCTGGACGGGTAAAAGCATGAATATGAAAAAGTTATTCTGGATTTTATTTTTACTTAACCTGTTTAATTATATAGACCGGCAAGTTCTATATTCGGTATTTCCGCTGTTGCAAACGGATTTGAAATTAAATGATTGGCAATTAGGCACCTTGGCTTCCGTCTTTATGTTGGTATATATGTGCTATGCTCCGTTTGTAGGATACTTTGCGGACCGTTCTCCCCGTCCAAAATGGATTGGTGCGAGCGCGCTTATCTGGAGCGCCGCCACTTTGGCGTGTGCTGCCGCTAAAAATTATTTTTCGCTGTTATTCACGCGGGGAATTATCGGTGTGGGGGAAGCCGGTTTTACCACCATTGCACAACCCTTTTTGGCAGAACATTATCCCCCTAAAAAACGCGCCACCGTATTAGCCCTATTCGGCTTAGCGCTCCCGGCTGGGAGTGCGTTAGGATATTTATGGGGCGGATACATTGGACTGCATTGGGGCTGGAGAGCGGCCTTCTTACTAGCGGGAATTCCTGGATTTCTTTTGGGCATATTGGCTTTTACCCAGTTAAAAGAAGAACGAGGCAGATTTCAAGATTTTACCCAAAAACCGATTACGCGGGATTACTTAGCCTTACTGAAAAATAAACCTTTTTTATTTATCTGTTTGGCCCATGCCATGATTACTTTTATTATGGGAGGACTTTCCGCTTGGATGCCTACTTATCTCCACCGTTATTTAGGCATGAATGTAGCCCAAGCGGGAACTCTGTTCGGTGCGCTGGTTGTTTTTTGCGGGGCGATAGGCACCTATGCAGGAGGGAAAATAGCTGATATCCTGCTGCTTGGGTCCTCCAAATCCTATTTTTGGGTAATGGCTTTTTCATTAGCGGGTCTTTTGCCGCCGGCTTGGTTAGGAATACAAATGCAACAGACTGCGGCAGCCTTATTTTGCTTTGGCACAGCCATTATCTTTGTTTTTCTGCCCACCGGTCCGGTGGCGGCGGCGTTGCTGTCCAGCACGAGTGAGAAAGTGCATTCGATGGCGTTTGCGGTAAACATATTTATCATTCATGCATTAGGCGATGCCTTATCGCCCATGCTGGTAGGTCGGGCCTCGGATTATTGGGGGTTGAAAACCGCCGTACTGCTTTGCTGTTTAGCAGCCGTTCCCGGACTGCTCTTTACATGGCTGGCTTCACAAAATACGTTGATAAAATCATCCTCTCCCAACTAACCTTTTTTAACGTTTGTAAAAAGCCGCCTGAACCGATATACTTCTTATACCAAGTAAGACATCTGGGGGATAAAACACCACGGGGGACGGTTGTCTTAACCGGCGTTAAGACCGCCCTGCTTGCACTGCAGTAAGCTAAAGAATACTCTAAGCAAGTATTATGCCAAAAGGGAAAGCAACCTGCTTTCCCTTTTTTATTTATCTGTTGTTTGATATAAAACACACAAAACAGCAATTAACGGTTTCGCCCCTTGCCGTTATATGATTTAATTTTGCCAAAAGGCACTAAACAGCGTCATATCCGGCTTGCAACGCTTTCTTATTGAGCTCCAGCATTTCCGGCTTCGCACGCTTATAAACCTTTTTCATAGCGTGCTCCACGCTTTGCAAGGCCACTGCGCCCGTTTTCTTGATAAACGCCCCCAAAGCCACCAAATTGGCGATGCGGTCCATTCCCAATTCCTCCGCAATCCTATTGCAAGGGACACAAACCACCTCAATATCGGTGCGGGTCGGGCGGGAATTAATCAACGAACTATTGATAATCATCAGCCCGCCTTTTTTGAGGATTGGTTCAAACTTGGGCAAAGACGGTTCGTTCATAATAATAACCGTATCGGGTGCGGATACAATCGGCGTATAAACTTCTCCATCGGATACTACCACCGAGCAGTTGGCCGTATCGCCGCGCATTTCCGGCCCGTAAGAAGGCAGCCAGCTGGCATTTTTCTTATCTTCCACTCCTGCCTGCGCCAGCAGAATCCCGGCTGAGATAACGCCTTGTCCGCCGAATCCGGCAATTCTGATTCCTTGATACATTATTTGCCTCCCTCGTCTTTAAAGACGCCCAGCGGATATTGCGGCATCATTTTCGTTCTTACAAATTCCAACGCCTGCGGTACGCTGGCATACCAGTTGGTCGGGCATTGGGAAAGTACTTCCACCATGGAGAAACCGACTCCGTTGACTTGGTTCTCAAACGCTTTTTTAATCGCTTTTTTGGCTTTCATTACATTTTGCGGAGAATCCACCGCTACGCGTTCCAAGTATTTGGCGCCGGTAATCTGGGCTAACATTTCGCACATATTAATCGGCCAGCCCTGCAGTTTCGGATCGCGCCCTTTCGGAGCGGTGGTAGCTACTTGACCAACCAAGGTGGTCGGTGCCATTTGGCCGCCCGTCATTCCGTAAATGGCGTTATTGATGAAAATAACGGTAATATTTTCACTGCGTACGGCGGCGTGAACAATTTCTGCCATACCGATGGACGCCAAATCCCCGTCTCCTTGATACGAGAACACAATCGCTTCCGGTTTGGAGCGTTTAATTCCCGTTGCAATCGCCGGGCCGCGCCCGTGTGCGCCTTGCACCATATCACAGGCGAAATAGGAATCGGCAAACACGGCACAACCTACCGGGGCCACGCCGATGACGCGGTCGGCGATTTTAAGTTCATCAAAAGTTTCCCCCATTAAACGATGCACTATCCCGTGTCCGCAGCCGGGGCAGTAATGCATCGGCAGATCGGTTAAACTGGCGGGTTTTTTAGCAATAATAGTCATACTTATTTGCCTCCCTTTAAGTCGCCCTGCATACCCAGCGACGTATCGCGCTTGCATTCAAAACTAAATCCCGCGGCATGTTCCTGCAAATCAAACAATCCTTCTTTCCCGCCGTTTAAAATAGAACGCACAGCCGCAAGAATGGAATTTCCGTCCGGCTGTCCGCCGGCAGGATAGGCGTTTAAATAGACGGGCGTTTTTCCATTGACCGCCAATTTAACATCTTGCACCAATTGACCCAAGCTCTGTTCCACGGATAATACGCCTTTGGCTTTGGCCGCCAGCTCCGCCAAACGTTTAGACGGAAACGGCCACAGAGTAATCGGGCGGAACAAGCCGACTTTTAACCCTTCTTCTTTGGCCTTGTTGACGGCTTCCAAACAAGCACGGGACGATAATCCGTATGCCACTAATAGCACGTCGCAATCTTCCGCCTCGCGTTCTTCCCAGCGGGCTTCCGTTTTTTCAATTAACCCGTACCGTTTCGCGCGTTCCACCACATCAGGAATTAAATTATCCCCTTTATAGGAAAACACGTTGTTTTTCTTGCGTCCGTTTTTGTGGATATCCACCGCCCAGTCAAATTTACCAAGTTTATTGGGATCAATGGGATCAAAATTGAAAGACATACTCTCCATCATTTGCCCCAAGATACCGTCTGCCAAAATCATACAGGGCATCCGATATTTCTCAGCCAGTTCAAAACCCATCTTCGGGAAATTGCCCAATTCTTCCACGGAATTCGGCGCCAAAACGATCACATGATAATCGCCGTTTCCGCCGCCGCGCGTAGCTTGGAAATAATCGCCCTGCGAACCGGAAATACTGCCCAGCCCCGGACCGCCGCGCATCACGTTTACAATCAAACACGGCAGGTCAGCGCTGGCTAAATAGGTAATCCCTTCCTGCTTCAGGCTGATCCCCGGCGAAGAAGAAGACGTCATACTGCGCGTACCCGTAGAGGCTGCGCCGTACACCATATTGATAGCGGCCACTTCGCTTTCGGCTTGTACAAATGCACCGCCGGCATCGGCCATATAGGCAGACATATATTCCGGCACCTCATTTTGGGGGGTAATCGGATATCCGGCAAAGAAACGGGCCCCGGCACGGATAGCGCCTTCAGCTAAAGCTTCGTTGCCTTTTCTTAATGTTTTTTCGGTCATAGCTAAAATCCTTAAATTAGTCTTTAATTACCGTAATGGCAATATCGGGGCACATCATATAACACATGGCGCAGCCGATACAATTTTCCGGATGTTGCATCTCAGCCGGGAAATATCCCTTTTTACTGATGGTTTTGGATTTGCCCAAACATTTTTTTGGGCAGGCATTCACGCACAAATAGCAAGCTTTACACTTGTTTGCGTCTACTTCTATTCTTGGCATAATTCTCCTGCGGGTCCGGGGGTTTGACCGGACCGCTCTTATTTACAGTATATTTCTTTTACGCGTACTTACGCAATAAAAAAGTATATATACAACGCTCAGCCAATCTCTTGTTTTAAATCGTAAACTGGTTCAAAACAAAGAAAAAATTCCACGAATGTAATTTTATTGCCGAAGATTCCGAAATTTAGTATGATATATAGGTAATGCCGAGGTAGCTCAGTGGTAGAGCACTGGTCTGAAAAACCAGGTGTCGACAGTTCGATCCTGTCCCTCGGCATTTCTTATGTCTTGTGGATTTATCAAAAAGCCCTCTGGTTGTTCCAGAGGGCTTTTTAAAGATTTATCTTAATTGTATCAGCGCAAAATGCAAATATTCCGTTTCCGGCATGCCAATTAGCACGGGATGGTCTTTGGCCTGTCCGCGCAGTTCCACCAATACCGCTTTACGCCCGGACTTGCTGACGCCTTGGCGGATAATATCCACAAATAGCTCCCGCGAAATGTGGTGGGAACAAGTGGAAAAAGCCAAATAGCCTCCTTCTTTAATGCCTTCCAAAGCCATTTTGACGAGTTTTACATACAACCCTACCGCCTGCGGCAGCGCTTTACGGCTTTTGACAAACGCCGGGGGATCCAACAAAACCATATCCGGCTGGTCGGGCAGTTCTCCTTTTTTCATAGCCGAAAGCAACCGTTCGGCGTCGTCTCGGTGGAAAACTACACTGTCGGACACGCCGTTTAGCTCCGCGTTTTTCTTGGCCCATTCCACCGCCGCAGCGGAGGAATCGCACCCCCACACCTGGTTTGCCCCGGCCAAGGCGGCCGTAATGCCGAAAGACCCGATATAGGAATATAAGTCCAAAACCAATTTATCTTTGAAATAGGGTTTTAAGAATTCACGGTTTTCACGTTGGTCAAAATAGAAGCCGGTTTTCTGTCCGCCGCGCAGCGGCACCATATATTTAACTTTATTTTCTTCAATTTCCACCGCTTCCGGCACTTCGCCGATGATTTCGGGCGTATTGGTTAATCCCTCTAAAGCGCGGAAGGAGCTGTCGTTTTTATAATAAATTCCTTTGGGTTTAAAAATTTTCTGTACGGCTTTGGTAATTTCGGGCTTTAGCTTTTCCATCCCGGCCGTCAGCACGTCAATAACAAGCACATCGCCATAGCGGTCAATTACCAACCCGGGCATATTGTCCGCTTCCCCGTAACACATACGTCCGTATTTGCGGACACCGATTTCTTTACGGTATGAATAAGCATTATCTATATTTTCAAACACAAAATCTTTGGGTAAACCGCCTTCGCCTTTCATCAAAAGCCGAACCGAAATTAAACTGTGCGGATTAAAAAATCCAATTCCGACTTGTTTGTTTTCGTGGTTCAGCACACGCACCAGAGATCCCGGTTCGACAGAAGTATCCAACCCATCAATCTCGTTTGAGAAAATCCACCAATGTCCTGCCTGTAAACGTCTTTCTTCTTTTGGTTTAAGTTTAATTTCAATCATAAGATTTCGCCGTTCGTCAAATCATTTATTTGCTTGGTTCTTCCAAATCGGAAAAAGGAATCTGAGCGGCGCAGAGCGGACACTCTTTTGCACAGAATGTTTGCATCGGATAAGAAAGCAACGCCCGCAATGGAACCGCCAAAGGCAAATACCCCATCGAACGGTCCACAATCACGCCTACGCCAATCACGTTTCCCCCCAGTTTGCCTACGAGTTCAATGGCTTTATTTATCTTCCTTCCGGAAACGGCCACATCATCTACAATCAGTACATTTTCGCCTTCTTTAATGGTAAAGTTATGTTTTAAAATCATTTCGCCGTCATCGCCGCGGGAGGCGAAAATGGCACGCACGCCGCGCGCGCGGGCGACTTCTTGCGCCAGCACCGAATCGGAGGGAGTCAGCGCCATAATCACATCCGCTTTTTTCGTAAATTTATCCGACAGCGCGCCGGCAATCCGTTGGGCTAAATGGGGATGCTGCATCAAAAGAGAAGTTTGGATATACGTTTGGCTGTGAAAGCCGGAAGGCATGACAAAATGTCCTTCTAAAATGGCCCCGTGTTCCTGCAAGAGGCAAAGTACGTCCATATTATTTCTTAGCATGAAAGTCTCCTTGGATAAATTCCTGTGCTGCTTTAAAACTGGTACTGAGCCCCTGTTCTTGGGCGGACTGAATCGTTTGACCGGTTTTCTTGGCGCGCATCATTTCCAAATTGGGTTTAAGCATGGAAGAAGATACGCGAAACGCCAAGGCCGGGTTTCCGGATTCATCCGTTAAGTTTTCCGCAAGCGCACCCGAACGAGAAGTATTGGTAAACATCGTCCATATAATGATATCAAAATTTTCGTTTACCCAATCGGTCCAACCGCTGACCGCCGCGGAAATGGTAGGGCCTACCGTATAGGCATTATTAATCTGCATACGTCCTTTGTCAAAATCCACCGACACCGCCATGTCGTTAAACGGCACGTCTTTTAACACTTGCCCGACTTTAAAGCTTCCGGCGCGTTCCATACGGTGCATCAAAATAAACGGTTGGAAAGTAATATTCAGAGCTTGCTGTTCTTCGGCGAGTTTCTCCATTTGGTGAATGACGCCGCCTTCCAAACGGGCTTTCAACGGGCCGGAGAGATTTTTCATTCCGGCATTCATCCCGGTAAAATCAAACTCGGCGCTGAAGCGGTTGCCGGAAAGAACCTGGGTGGAGAAAGTATCTGCCGTTAAATTGCCGGCAAAATTCGGCATAAAATTGGGTAAGCGGTCCCGAAAATTACGCAGCCATGCCAGTTCCCCTTCCACGGGCGCTTTAAATTTGGCGCCTTTTTTAAGAAGGGGCGTAATCACGGTTACAAAATCCTTTACCGTGCCGATAAACGCCATCGGGTCTAAATCTTTCCAATAAATAGAAGTCCGTATTTTACGCCGAACGCTTTTTAAATTATTGACCGACAGGCTTAATTTAAACGGCACGCCGTTCAGTTCCGTAGAGGCGATATAGGCATACAAATTGCCCTTGCGCCAACTGGCGCTTAAATCCAGCTTATCAAAAACGGATTTGTTGACCGTCACCTTTCCCGCCGTCGTACGGGCATACAAATCGGCAAAGTTTTGCTTGGCTTGGAATTCTCCGCTTATTCCGTCGGCTTTAAACCCGTAGAATAAACCGGATACGTCTTTGCCCTGTACATTTAAAAACGGCAAAGAAAATTTACCTTTTTCGCGCAAGACTTGCGCCGAAACGGAGGCTTGCCCGTTAAGCTTATATTGTCCAATAGCGGGATAATAGGCGTTTTTCCCGGCGAGTTTAAAAAAGTTGGTGTTTCCCGTTAAATCCGCCGTAAACGGAGCTTGGGTAAAATCCAAATTGCCGGACGCGGAAACTTGAATATCTTGCGCCGAAGCCGTTACTTGATCCAGCTTTAAGAAACGGTATCCGTTTTCCAACAATCCTTGCGCACTAAGTTCCACCTTCGGAAGAGAGAATCCCAGCTCTTCTTCGTGGAATAGAGACAAATCCTTGCTTTCAAACGCCGGGATACTGGCTTTAACATTAAAATAAGGCACCCGCAAATTATCCAAATCAATCAGTAAAACCACCGGTTTTTGAAATAAAAATACTTGAGTACGCAGACTGCGCAAGGCAAATTTGTTCCAATCAAAATTGGCAAAATTTACGTGGCCCGTTCCTTTTATTTCCATATCGGAGATATTATCCCCCCATTTGTTGCGTACAATCATTTCTAAATTAAAGCGGGATAATTCATCGAAACGCAGCTGTTCAAAATGCAGGTTGAGTCCATAAATCGCGTGCGATACGCCGGACGCCAGATCCTTATAACTAAACACCCCGTTATGCACCGACCAGTCCTCTACGCTAACGGCTAGTTTCCGTCCCGTCAATTCGCTAGTGTAGACGGATTTTTCTTTCGGTGTACGGATTTTCGGCATATTGTATGTCCCGTTGGTTTGACGCACCACGTTAAACCGCGGCGAATTTAAAGACACTTCATCTATGATTAATTGTTGGCGAAATAAAGGAAGCAACTTAAACTGCAGGGTAACCGATTCGGCAGACAATAACGGATACCCCGGCGCGCCTTCGGTATCCAATACGGAAAAACCCTTGAGTTCCAACGTGTTGATAAATTTTAAATCCAACGAGGAAATAATAACCGGCCGATCCAGCCGTTTTTGCAGTTCTTCGGTAATCAGTTCGCTGATATGTTGGGCATTAAATGTTTTTAGAAAAAGAAGCCACACTCCCGCCGCTAAGAGCAAAAGTAACATAACGGTAAACAATACCGTACGCAAACTAAGCACAAAGCACGATTTTATAAACCGCCATACCCAAGAGCCGAAGCTTCTTTTTTTCTTATGTTTTTTACCCATTTTTTACGCAGCGTTTATCGCTTTCTCCAATATATAGTTTACTATAATTCGCCATATATTAATGGTTCCCAACAAAATATTCTTTCCGGCTTGCACAAGCCACACCGTTTCCGGAAAAAGCGCCTTTAATACTAGCGCCAGCACCACCAAATTCGCCAGCATAATCATCACAACGGAAAAAATTTTCCCGCCGGCTAATTTTAAATCAGGCTGATCCGCCTCAAACAACGTCTTAAACGTTTGAATAAAATGAAAGGCCGTAAAAAAACCAATCACAAACAAAAACACTTGCCGATAAGGCGTTACGTCCACAAATAAATCGGCAATCATATACACAAAAGCTACCACAATCACATACCCCGGCACAAAATACGGAGCCAATACCACCAGCGTATTACAACGGTCCATCTTGACGTAGCCGCTTTTCTGGCCTACGGATACATCCTTGATCCGGCATCCGCACAACAACGCCGCTAAGGCGTGCGTCATCTCGTGTGCAAATACATACGGCCTCGAAAAATCATAATATCCATAATGAATTGCACAATAAATTAAAACCCCCATGATAAAACTGATCGCGGCAGAAACCTGCCCCAACACCGCCAACAAAATCCGTACGGTTTCGGCAAACGTCAAAACCGCCGTCGGCAAAAGCAAAAGGGCAATAAATAATTTAACCAAACGAATCATCAAAACTTCTCCGTCCACGCGTTTGTACTATATTGGGTGCGGGCCAATTCCTTCGCTTGCGCCACCCACGCTTCGGAGGCACGGTGCGGATGCAAATCCGCTGCCAGATAGGAACGCACCGCCGATATAACGGCATTTGTATAAGCGGGATTTTCACGCGCCTGCGGCACTTGCAAAGACCCTTGGTATAAAACGGTATTTCCGAAACGCCGCAAAGCGCCCCCTAAAATTTTATGTCCGTTTTCGGCTAACAGATCGTTTTCCACCGGATTGGAAAAACACGCACTGGCCGTATGATTGATACTGGGCGCATAGGCCGAAACGGACAGATTTTTATCAAAAATCCGTCCTTTCTCCCCCAGACGGTTTAATTGGGCATGTATGTGTGCGTGAAAATTTTTATAAATGTCGGCCGGGCGCCCGAAGGACGGAAATACCAGCGAAAACGTCAGATCCCCCTCGTGAAACACCATTCCGCCGCCCGTGGGACGGCGGGCATACGGGCCGGTAAACTTCCGCTCCGCCAGCGCGCGGCGCACCTCGCTTATAAATTGGGCATACCCGAACGTTACCGCATCGTCCGCCGTCCAGCGATAAAGCCGCAGGGTAATTTCGTGCGGACGCGCGCGGACGATACATTCGTCCAGCGCCATTTGCTCAAACACGTTCATTGCGGGAGAGGATAATAAAATGTCCATATTTTCAGCGGCCTCCGCCCGTTATGGGCGGAGGCCGTTCCTTCTAGATTTTTACCTTCACAAACAGCCGTTTTTACCACCGCAAGTTCGGCTCTCTGGCGGCGGAAACTTCGTCAATGCGGCACACGCATTGGCTGTGCGGTGCGTCTTTTACGGTTTGCGGCTCGGTCTGGATTTCGTTATAAATTTTTTCCATGACCGCGACAAACGCGTCCAGCATTTGTTTGCTTTCGGTTTCCGTGGGTTCCACCATCATGGCTTCCGGCACAATCAGCGGAAAGTAAATGGTGGGGGCATAAAACCCGTAATCCAACAAGCGTTTGGCAATATCGGACGTATGCACGCCGTTCATTTCCGATGGATTAATGCTCAGCACGCACTCGTGCATACACGCACAGTCAAAAAACGCATTGAATTTCCCTTTCAACGCCGCACGCACGTAATTGGCGTTTAAAACGGCATTTTCGGCAACCTCTTTCAATGTGTGATCGTCAAACTGCCGCAAATAACAATATCCGCGCAAACAAACGGCGATATTGCCATAAAATGCTTTCATTTTCCCTAAACTCTTGGGCATTTTGCCACTCAGCGTATACTTGCCGTTCTTGCATTCCACTATGGGTTTGGGTAAAAACGGCGCGACGTGCGCGGCCGCCCCCACCGGGCCTGCCCCCGGGCCGCCGCCGCCGTGCGGCGCGGCAAAACTTTTATGCACGTTTAAGTGCATCAAATCCGCCCCTAGATCGGCCGGTTTAACAAGCCCCGCCAAGGCGTTAAAATTAGCGCCATCTAAATAGAAAAGTGCACCGGCTTTATGTACCATATCGGCAATTTCGCGGATGTCTTTTTCAAAAAGTCCCACCGTGTTGGGTACCGTCAGCATAACAACCGCCGTCCGGTCCGACAGGGCTTTTTGCAACGCTTCTTTATCCACACATCCATCTGCGGCAGATTTGATATTAATGACCGTATAGCCCGCCATATTCGCCGTAGCCGGATTCGTGCCGTGGGCCGTATCGGGCACGATCACTTCCGTACGTTTCAAATCTTTCCGTGCATCGTGATACGCGCGCGCCGTTAGAATGCCCGTCAGCTCGCCATGCGCTCCGGCGGCCGGCTGCAGTGTAAACGCCGCCAGCCCCGTTACTTTTTTGAGCAGTTCCTGGAAATCGTACATCATCTTCAACGTTCCCTGCACCGCCGATTCGGGAGTAAAAGGATGGATTTGGGTAAATCCGTCCAACGAGCTGAGCAAATCATACGCTTTGGGATTGTACTTCATCGTACAAGACCCCAGCGGATAAAATTCGCCGTCCAGACAATAATTAAGTTCGGAAAGACGCGTAAAATGACGCACCGTTTCAAACTCGGAAAGCTCAGGCAGTTTGGGTGCGGTTTTGCGCAAATATCCTTCCGGCAAATAAGCCGACGCCGGCTTTTGGGCGGTTTCAAAACGCACGCCGCGCCGGCCAGGGCGGGATTTTTCCAAGGAAAGCTGATTGTGTGTTAAAATCGTTTCCATCTTAAATACCTCCCAGCGCATCGGCATACGCCTGCAAATCGGCCGCGGTTTTGGTTTCCGTAGCACAGACGAGAAGACAATTTTCCAACCCTTTAAAATCAGCTCCCAGCGCATATCCGGCGCTGATGCCTTTTTTTGCTAATTTTTTAATGACTTGCTTGGCCGGAATCGGACATTCCAGTACAAATTCATTAAAGAACGGAGCCGTAAATTTCACTTTGAAGCCGGGAACTTTGCCCGCTAAATCCGCCAGCTGATGGGCGCGTTCCAAATTCAGTTCGGCGACTTCTTGCAAGCCTTTCGGTCCCAAGAGCGTCAGATAAATGACCGCGTTTAACGCACACAACGCTTCGTTGGAACAAATGTTGGAAGAAGCTTTTTCGCGGCGGATATGCTGTTCGCGCGCTTGGAGCGTCAGCACAAAGGCGCGGCGGCCGTTTTTGTCTTTGGCAATTCCCACAATGCGGCCCGGCAATTGGCGCATATACATTTTTTTCGCCGTCATAATGCCCAGCCCCGGGCCGCCGAAGTTCATCGCGTTGCCCAAGGGCTGCCCTTCGGCTACGGCAAAATCGGCATTGTACGATCCCGGCGTTTGCATCACGCCCAAGGCCACGGGATTGACCACCGCCGTCAGCAATGCGCCGGTTTGATGGACGCGGGCGGAAACTTCTTCGGCTCGTTCCAAACAGCCCCAAAAGTTCGGCGTCGCCAGCACGAAACAAGCGGTTTTATCGGACAGCTTTTTGGAAAGCGCGTCCAAATCAAGAGTACCGTCCGCCCCAACGGGAGACTCTTTCACTCGGACGCCTTCCTGATGGCGCACATACGTTTTAAGCACTTCTTTGTAATGCGGATGAAGCGCGGCGGAAATCAAAATTTCTTTTCGCCCCGTAATACGCAAACACGCCATTGCGGCTTCCGCCAGCGCGGTAGCACCGTCGTAATGGGAAGCGGTCGCCACATCCATATCAAACAACGAGCAAACGCAGCTTTGAAACTCATAAATCGTTTGCAGTGTGCCTTGGCTGGCTTCAGCCTGATAAGGCGTATATGCGGTTAAAAATTCGCCGCGCGACGAAAGCGCCCCCACCGCCGCCGGAATAAAATGTTCGTAAATACCTGCGCCAATAAAATTTTTGAGCGGTTGATTACGGGCAGCCAATTCACGTACGTGGGCGGAAAGTTCCTGCTCCGTAAGCGCTTTGGGCAAACCCAAGGCAGGATATAAAAGCTCCTGCGGAATTTTTGAAAGCAGTTCTTTGACCGAGGAAACACCGATTTTTTGAAGCATTTCTTCGCGGTCTTGAGAAGTGTGAGGGATAAACATAATTAAAAGTCCTTGCGAAAATCCCCCGCACAAGCGGGGGATAAGTAAAAAGTACGCTTATTTGCCCAGCGTTGCTTTATAAGCTTTCAGATCCAACAGATTTTCGTATTCGGCCGGCGCGGTCATTTTAATCTTAAACAGCCAGCCGTTTCCGTGCGGTTCGCGGTTGACAAGAGCGGGATCGCCGTTTAAGGCTTCGTTTACTTCCACCACCTCGCCGCTGACAGGCGCATAAATTTCGGAAGCGGATTTGACCGATTCAATCACACAGCAATTTTGACCGGCAGTTACCTGTTGTCCCACCTTGGGAAGATCCACAAAAACGATATCGCTGATTTCTTCTTGTGCGTGGTTGCTAATACCTACGGTGGCAATGTCGCCTTCCATATGGACCCATTCGTGTGTTTTGGTAAAACGGCAATTTTCTTCGGTATACATAATTATCTCCTTTCGGTTAAACCCGGTTTTTATAAAAGGGGGTTTTAACTACTTCGGCTTTGGCGCGTCTGCCGTGGATTTCTATTTCCACTTCCGTCCCCGGCACCGCCGCATCCGCCGCCAGATAGCCAACGGCAATTCCTTTAAATAACGGCGAAAACGTGCCGCTGGTCAGAACGCCTTTTTCTTCCGCGCCTGCAAACACTTTGCATCCCGCACGCGGTACGCCGGGGCTTTTAAGCACAAAGCCGGTCAGTTTCTCCTTTACCCCCTGTGCCTTCTGCGCCGCCAACGCGTCTTTTCCTACAAAATTTTCTTTCGCTAATTTCACTACCCAGCCGCAAGACGCTTCATACGGCGTGCGGGTCTGGTCGGCGTCGGCGCCGTTGAGCAGATATCCGGCCTCCAGCCGCAGCACGTCGCGCGCGCCCAAGCCGCACGGTTTCACGCCTTGCGCCAAAAGTGCGTTCCACAACGCTTCAATCTGAGCGTTGGGCAACATGATTTCTACACCGTCCTCACCGGTGTATCCGGTGCGCGTCAGATAACCTTTTGCACCGAATAGTTCAATCTCCACAATATGAAATCGCGCAATATCTTTAGCCTGCGGCAAAAGTTTCGCCACTTGTTCCAACGCCTGCGGGCCTTGAACGGCGATCATGGCCCATTGAGCGCTTTCGTTGCGGACGGTAACGTCAAATTTTTGGGCTTGTTTTTCAAACCAGGCAAAATCTTCCGCCACGCAGGCCGCATTGACAACCACCAAAAACTTTTCCGGCGTTAAACAAAACGAAATGGCGTCGTCAATAATCGTGCCTTTTTCGGTCAGGATATGGGAATACACGCCCGCACCCGGTTCGTTTTTGATGTTATTGCAATTGACGTATTGCAAAAAAGGCCAAGCGTCTTTCCCTTCCACAAAAATCTGCCCCATATGGGAAACGTCAAACATACCGGCGGCTTCGCGCACGGCTTTGTGTTCGGCGATGATCCCTTCAAACTGCACGGGCAGCAGCCACCCGTGGAAATCCACCATTTTCCCGCCGGCTTTTTCGCAGGCAGCGCAAAGCGGAGTTTTTTGTAAATCGGTTTGGTTCACAGGACGCCTCCAAAAGTATACGTTCATTGTATAAAATTTAACCGTTTTTTATACAATATACATATGGCAGATACCCAAAGCGTCATCAGCGATGTTAAATTGTTTATCGAACGGCTCAAAAAAGAGCTGCCGGAAGTGTTCGGCCAGCCGGACGCCAAACCGGGCGCAGCGGCCCCAGATACCGCTTCCGCGCCCGAAGGCAATAAAGTGCTTTACAACGGGGACTTGTTGGAAGCCCGTATGTATCTAACGCCCGACCAGGAAGAAGGCGTCGCTTTTGACGGCACGGTTTTCCATATTTACCTGCACACCAAAGACTCCGACCCTTCCGCTCTGGTAACGGATTGGCTGTGCAACAAAGCCAACGAAACCTTAAAAGCTAAAACCAAAGAATGGGCCGAGAAAATCGGCGTGGAATTTAATAATATCGTCATTAAAGATCAAAAAACCTGCTGGGCGAGTTGTTCCGGCAAAAAAAATATCAATTATTCGTATCGCATCGTCAAAATGCCGCTGGCCGTACAGGATTATTTAATGATTCACGAACTATGCCATTTAGTGCATATGAACCACGAGTAGGAATACTGGCAGTTGGTGGCTCAATACAGCCCCGATTACAAAAGCCACCGCCGGTGGTTAAACGAAAATAAAGGATCCATTTTTGCAGAAGTGGAACTGACCTACCGTGAAGAAACGGAAGAACAACCGGAAGAAAATAAGGGCCCCACGTCTCCGTCCGAACCAGAGTCGCCGCCCGAAGAAGATTTCCACCGAGAAGAAAATCATTAATTTACCCCCGGCGTAAAGACCGGGGTTTTTTATGCTTCCAAGAAAAACCGCCGGCTGTAAAAATAACCGGCGGCTTATAGGAGACCCCCTCATCCCTGGCTTTAGGAGAGGAAGCAAATCTAACGCAAAGAAAGTAATTCTCTTTTATGTTCGTCTCGGACTAAAGAAAAAGACGTCTCCGCAATGCGTCCGCTTGGGGAAATTGGCAATCGGGCAGGGACCTCCTGCACCAGTGCAACCAACTTTCCCCCATAAAAGAAAGGATCCCCCACTTGCAGCTTATTTTCGGTCCCGGTAATACGATTTGCTCTGTTTGATACAACTCCCCGACTGACAAAAAAATGAAGTAACTCGTCTAAAATATCGTTCCCAAAAGTTTCCGCCAAAGTTTGTCCGTACGGAACGGATCCCAATGGAACTCCGGTTAAGCCCTCCGTCAGCCGGGCCGACACCCTTATCTCAGCCAAGTCTCCATAAACAAATACACTCTTTTCGGTCCCCTTGCCGCGTTTCCCATTTGAAAAAGTAAGACGCACTCCCTTCAACGAAAATCCATCCGCAGCTTGCAGACAAGCGGCCGGCACAAGTACGCGGCGTTCTCCTTCCGCTAATACCCCGCGGCAAGAAGTAGCTTTTTGTTTGCTTTGAATGAGCGCATCTTTAAATCCCGGACGCCGGCGGGAAACCATATCGCTTAAATAAACGGCTTTTTCCCATTGAAAATTTAAATCCACCACCGCAGACTGCATGCGGTGTTTTTTCTCAGCGCTGATTACCGCCCGTTCAACGGCGGGTTTCAGATTTTCCGTGGTTTGTGCCGTCACCCGACCGAACAATCCAAACATCGCCACCAAAATGACTAACGAAGTAATATAAATTTTATTTTCCATAAGATCCTCTCTTTTTTGTTGTTAATGATATTATACAAAAGTTAGGATAAACTAACAAGTGTTTTATAAAAAAAATAATACCCGTCAATAAAACGGGCATTTATGAATTAAAATAGAGTTAGTTTAAACTATCTTTTAATAAACCAGAAACCCCAGCACGCCACACGCGGCGATCACGCCGATCGGCCCTATCTTATATTTCCACACCGCCAAAAAAGCTGCCAAGAAAAAGAACAGGCTTTTAAGATCTACAAAATTTTCGCCATTACACAATACCAACGCCGCCGCCGCAATTAGTCCAATAACCGCCGGCCGCAGCCCGGAAAAAACCGCTTCCACTGAAGGAGATTTTTGATATTTCAAAAAGAATTTGCTCACCGCCAGCATTAAAATAAATGATGGCAAACAAACGGCAAATGTAGCGATAAACGCCCCCCACACGCTGTCCGCCGCTGTGTAGCCCGTATAGGTAGCCATATTGATTCCCACCGGGCCGGGCGTTACCTGGCTGATGGCTACTACATCAGTAAACTCGGCCGTTGTCAGCCACGCGTGTTTATACACCACTTCGTTTTGGATAAACGAAATCATCGCGTATCCGCCGCCAAAATTAAACAGACCTATTTTAAAAAAAGTAACAAACAATTTCCAATAAATCACGGAGTTCTCCGTTTACACCGCGCATATAAAAATCCGCCCAAACCCGCGGCCAAAATAATGTATACCGGGGACACCTTTAACAACCACACCAATCCCGCACAAACTGCCGGAATCCAAACCGTTCTATATGTAATACCTGCTGTCTTGGACAGATTAAACACCGGCACGGCAATTAATGCCACCACCGCCGGACGAATCCCCATAAAAATACGCTGGACGATTGGGTTGTGTTCGTATTCGTTAAAAAAAAGCGCAATCAGCAAAATAATCACAAAAGAAGGCAGCGCCGCCCCCAATGAAGCAATTACGCTGCCCCAAAAATTTTTAATTTTATAACCGGCTAAAATCGCCACATTAATGGCCAAAATACCCGGCGCGGCTTGGGCTACGGCCACACAATCTAAAAATTCCTTGCGATCCAGCCACGCTTTTTTATCTACGATTTCTTTTTCAATCAGCGGCAGCATTGCGTATCCGCCGCCTAAGGTAAACGTGCCGATTTTAGCAAAAATCCAAAATAAAATTAAAAAATCTTTCATCTTGTATATTGTAGCATTTGTCCAAAATTCGGCCAGAAAAAACCCGCCTGAAGGCGGGTTATAAAGTGAAAGTTAATCAATCCAGCCTTCCTTCTTGGCGTAATTGACTATCCCGTTATAAATGCCTTTCGCCGTTCGGTCCCGCACCGTGCCATTCGCCAGCCGGGCGCGGTCTTTATTGCTGCTGATATAACCCATTTCCACCAAAATAGCCGGACTGTTGACACCCTTTAACACATAGAAATTGGCCTGCCGAACGCTGGTATTCTGGTTGACCGCAATGCCAATTCCCGGTTGCTTGTAAACGGCATTTCGCACATAGCCGGCCAGTTTGGAACTTTCGTTGATGTATTCGTTCTTGGCCATAGACTGCAACAACGCGTCTACAAAATTATAATGTACCTCTTCGTACTGCATCGCTTCGTTTTCCAGCGCGGCTACCTCGGCGGCTTCTTTATCAGTCGCTTTTTCCGAACGGAAATAAACTTGAAATCCGTTGGCGTTGCGGTTTTTGGACGCATTGGTGTGGATAGACACAAACAAATCGGCTTTAAACTGATTGGATTTTTTGGAACGTTCGGATAACGCGATAAACGTATCATCTTCGCGCGTCATTTTAACTTCAAATCCGCCCTTCTTAAGCAAACGGGCCAATTCTTTGGCGACATCCAAGTTCCAATCTTTTTCCCGATACCGGCTGCGTACCGCACCCGGATCTTTTCCACCGTGACCGGGATCTACCATAATACGCATCTTTTTATGCGCGGAACGCACCGCCAGCGGATTGGGTTCCTCTTTCATAACAGGTGTCGGCTTAGGGGTGGGAGCGGGCTGCGCCTCTTTGATAACGGTCGGCTTGGTTGCCGCGGCTGACATCTCCGGGATATCTCCGTCATCCTCCATCAATACGGAAGGTTTTTCGTTGGCCAAGGAAGGCCCTTTAAGGGGTTTCTCTTTCGCCGAATCGGCCGACGGATCCGGCTTTACAACAACCGGGGACGACGCTTCTAACACAGGGGGCGCTTTTTGCGCGCCCGCGCGGAATACCAACATCCGCCCTTCCATTTCCGTAACGCTCCAATCTTTGGCGTTTTTACCTAAAATCACTTTTAAAATAGCTTCGCCGTTGCGCCCTTGCCGAACGTCCATAGACGCAATAAAATCCGTACGCGTCTTTAAATGCAAATCACGCTTGAGTACTACATTTTGGAAGGTTACCCGCACGGTATGTTTATTGGGTTGTTCCGTCCGATAGGAAACTTTCTTGGGAGAAGCAAAAACAAGCAAGGTATCACGCGGGTTCTTTTGCGTGCCGGAAAACTCCAAATCAAACCGCCGTTCCACGTAAAAAGTACCGTTGTTGAAGGAAATATACTTGTCCACCGCCTGCTGGAACTGCGGCAGGAGAAAAAACTCCACCGGCGCCATCATTTTGCTGCCGTCAATCCGCACAGGAGCAGACAGCGTCTGCGGCTGGGCATTCACGATAATCTCCGCCAGCGGCGCGGTAAGAATCGCGTAAAACCCTTTGGAGGAAATTTTGGCTTGTTTGGATTGGGCAAAAAGTTCTATCCCCGTACCCAGCTTGCGGGCCGTTTTCTGCACGTCAACATAAGTAACGCCGTTTGCCTCCATGGCGGAGACCGATCCTTTATCCCGGCCGGAAACGATAAAATTCACCTTCTCCAGCGCGTGTCCCGCCCCGGCAAGCGACAAACATAATAAGCCCGATAAGAAAAGTCTGTACAAACGTTTCATAAACAAGTCAGTCATTCCGTCCGCAGCCGAACGACATCGGTTATTCCAAGACGATTTTATAATCTTCCCAAGCCAGTTGCGGATCGGCCTGGATTTTAAGCGTGCGGTGGATATTCTGTTCAATGTCTTCCTGACGCGCTTTGATGGCTTCCGCCAGTACGGGATGCAAGACCACCCGCAAATTGCCTCCGGGCCGCCCGCTGGTAAGATCATAAATTTCCCGCTGAATTTTAATGCGCATACTCTCGGAGGAAAGTACCCGTCCCGATCCGTGGCACTGCGGACATTCTTCGCTGATAAAACTGCCGGTGCTGGCGCGTTTGCGCTCGCGCGTCATTTCCACCAATCCCAACCGCGTAATGGGCAAAATCCGGATTTTTGCGCGGTCTCCGTGGACCGCCTGCGCCAACGCTTCCACCACCCGGTGGCGGCTGGAGGCTTTGCGCATATCAATAAAATCAATGACGATAATCCCCCCAATGTTGCGCAGGCGCAGCTGGTGAGCGATTTCGTTGGCGGCTTCAATGTTGGTCTGCGTGACGGTTTCTTCCTGCGATTTATTGCCGGTAAATTTGCCGGTGTTTACATCAATTGCGCAAAGGGATTCGGCCTCTTGGATGATAATGCTTCCGCCGTTGGGCAAAGGAAGTTTCGTCTTGCGCAAGTTATCAATTTCCGCTTCGATATTATACGCTTCAAAAATGGGCGTTTTGCCTTTATAAAGTTTCACCCGGTCCGCCAAATCAGGTGAGTTTTTCTCTACAAAATCCAATACGCGTTCATAGTCTTTTTTGCTGTCCAACAGGTAGACTTTGGCATTTTCAGAAAGTACATCGCGCGCCACCTGCAAAACGGCGTCCATATCTTCGTGCAATAGTTTCGGAGCCCGGGCGGTTTCAAACTTCTTCATAATAGACTGCCATTGGCGGTACAAGTATTTGACTTCCCGCTCCAATTCTTCTTTAGTGGCCTCTTCCGCTTCCGTACGCACAATGCAGCCCATTCCATCTAAGTGTTTGGCGGCCAATTCCTGCATAATTTCATTTAATTTATGCCGCGCTTCCGAGTCTTCAATATTCTTCGAAACTCCTACAAAACTTTGATGCGGCGTAAGCACCAAATAACGGCCCGGCAGCGTCACATCCATCGTCACCTTCATTCCTTTGGTGCTGATAGCGTCTTTTACCACCTGCACCATCACTTCCTGACCTTTGTGAAGCACTTTATCTATGTTTTTCTTATCGCCGCCCAATACATCTGAAATGTACAAATAGGCGTTTTTTTCATATCCGATATTTAAAAACGCACTGGAGATCCCAGGCAAAACGTTCTCCACAACGCCCTTATAAATATTCCCCACAATATTCAGGGCACCGCGGCGTTCCCAAATCAATTCATTCACGCGTTCATCTTCCAAAATAGCAATGCGTGTTTCTTCAAAAGAAGTATTGACTAATACTTCCACTGTAGGTTGTTCTTCCAAGTTTTTACTCATAATTCAAATCCTCTCTCCCCTTGCGGGGTTATTAAATCAAATGAAGCGCTCC
The DNA here is from genome assembly GCA_944325055.1 of uncultured Elusimicrobiales bacterium. Taxonomy (GTDB): domain Bacteria; phylum Elusimicrobiota; class Elusimicrobia; order Elusimicrobiales; family Elusimicrobiaceae; genus Avelusimicrobium. The sequence goes on from CALUYP010000018.1 coordinate 55,964, forward strand.
GGCGCTGTCCTGCCAAAAAAGCCCTTCCCTTATAAATGTGAAACCTTCCACCGTAAACCCCTCGTCCTCCAGCGGAACGTTCATTCCCAACCAAGCGGACAAGGCTATCTGCGGCTTCATCCATTTGCCTTCCACACATGTCAACGTTAAACGCAAAGCACGCGGAGAAAGGGTTTGCACCCCAAACACATACGGTTTAATATTTACCGTTATCGTCAATCCGCTTTCTGCTTGACGCACTAACTCAATGCGGTCAGCATTAAAAAATGCTTCCGGTGTTTCTTCCGGACGGTACTGCGTAAAGTCGCCCTCTATCCGATATTGGGCAACCGATGCCAAACTTTGCACAGAAGGCAAGGTATAGGGAACACGCTGTACGCTTAACAGCTGTATATACGGCGGTTTAACCCGTTGCAACGCCTCCTGCACTTGGGCTGCGCAAACCGGCTGCGTAAGATAAATATCCAAATACTCTCTTTCGGCTATCTGTCCAAAAGCCGGAGCCGGACCATACGCCAAACGCGGCCAGTTTTTATTCATCTTGGCCGGTTCAAAAGCCAGTCCGCTGGCAAGCACCATATTGCGTACTGCATTAAAAATGTTGCTGTTTGCCGTTCCTTCTTCCGAACCGCGAAACACTATACGCATTTTATAAATTTTTGGCGTGTTTATCATCTTTTTATGCCCGTATGCGGCGCGCATACACGGATTGCACCACTCCCAATGCCCATAGACTGGCCACCAGATTGGACCCCCCGTAAGAAATAAACGGAAGCGGAATCCCCGCTACCGGCACAATCCCAATCAACATTCCAAAATTGACCAACATATATGTAAAAAACATCCCAAATATGCCTGAACAGACCAGATATCCATACCGATCGCTGGCGCTGTATCCCACCACAATAATCCGCCACAGAATCAGCAAATAAAGTCCCAATACCAGCAAAGTGCCCCACAGCCCCAGTTCCTCTCCTACTACCGCTAAAATAAAATCGGTATGTTTTTCCGGAACAAAACCCAACCGCGACTGTGTTCCGGAAAAAAGACCGCTTCCCAAAACACCGCCGGCCCCCATCGCAATCTGTGCTTGAAGCACATTATAACCCGCTCCTTGCGGATCGGAACGGGGCGCCAAAAACGTTTCTACCCTTTTCCGTTGATGCGGTTTCATTTGCTGGTCAACAAAAATCCCGCCCAACAGGCCCGCCAACACCACCAGCGTGGCTAATACGAAATAAAAAGACGGCAAAAAAATACGCAGTTGTTTAAAAAGCCACCATGCGCCATATCCGCCCAATATCACCAAAACGGAAAATCCCAACATATACCACGGACTGTGAGCCAGTTGGTAGAACGCATTTATAAACCAATAATCCGTCAATTCCGGATGCAGGTAAATAAAAGTCCAACCCACCGTAAAAAGACCCGCTACCCCTGCAAATAAACCAATCAACCCCAGATAAAAGACATTGATACCCGTGCAAAAAAGTAAAACCAATATGGCTGGAAAAGTTACCACAACCGAAGAAAAATCCGGCTGCATCATAATCAACCCAAATATAGGCGCCAACAATAATCCCAACCCAAACAAAGTGGAAACATCCCGTATCCGCCGGCCGCTCCGGTCCAAAAAAGCCGCCGCCACCAAAATCGTACAAACGCGGCAAATTTCAGAGGGCTGCATGGAGAAAAACGGCAACACAAACCACGAACGCGAGCCGCGCTGATAAGAACCAAACAACAATACGCCTATCAGCAACGCTAAAATAAAACCATACAGAAACTTCCATTGCTCATCAAAAATCTGATAGTTAAAACTCCATCCAATGAAAAATGCCAACGCCCCTATCGGCAACGCCACCAGATGCGTCCTTACCACGGGATTGGAGAAAGACAAGCTATTGACCGCCGACATAATACACAACGCTCCCAACAATACCAGCGCAATCATCGCTCCAAAAAGAATATAATCCAACCGGCTTCTTCCGGAAGGCTGGGAAAAATTCCTAAAAGACGCCATCTTCTTCCTCCGATAACAATTCTTCAAATTCGGCGCCCGTCTGTTCAGGCTTCTCCTCAGCCATAGCAGCAGCCGGCATCGGCTTTTCTATTCCGAAATAGGCCTCAAGCATGGAACGCGCAATCGGCCCGGCAGCGGAACTTCCCCCTTCTCCATATTCCACAAACACCGCCAACGCAATGGAAGGCTCCTCTCCTTCCCGCCCGGCAAAAGCCATAAACCAGCCATGATCAGCCCCGTGTGGATTTTGGGCGGTGCCGGTTTTTCCATATACATCTAATCCCTTGATGCGCACCCGGGCAGCCGTGCCGTGGTCTACGGTATATTTTAACGCTTTAAAAAGTACATCATAAGTTTGCGGCTTTAAATCGGATTTTTGCAAGATCTCCGTTTTCCCCAATATTTCGGTTTTTCCCGTTTGGTTACTGACTATTTTATCTACATAATATGGCCGGTATACATTTCCCCGGCTGGCTATCGCCGCGGCAAACTGCGCCAGTTTAAGCGGCGTAACCAACAGTTCTCCCTGCCCGATAGACAGGTTTAACGTATCGCCGATAAACCAATACGTCTTATTGCGGGCGCGCCGGGTAGGGCCATAGAGATTTCCCGCTTTTTCCCCCGGCAAATCGATTCCAGTCTGACGCCCAAACATAAATTTACGTTGTATGCGTTCAATCGCAGCGGCCCCGGTTTGTGCGGCTATTTGGTAAAAATAGACGTCACACGAATTAGCCATTCCGTCAAACAAATCAACCGGTCCATGTGTTCCCCAGCATTTAAATACCCGCGGACCGGAATCATAATGTCCCGGACAATTAATTTTATGATTTATATTTAAATGTCCGTATTCCAATGCGGCGGCCGCCGTAATCACCTTAAAAGTGGAAGCCGGCGGATAAGTGCCTTGAACGGCCAGATTGTATTCATTAATTTTTTTCGATTTTTTGGGATTTTCTTCGTCGCTGTACTGAACAAAAATATTCGGATCGTACGCCGGTGCGCTTGCCAAGGCCAATATAGCTCCCGTCCGCGGATCCAACGCTACCGCGGCGCCCCGTCCGGTTTTAGAGTTTCTTAACCCTTCTTCCGCCGCCTGCTGGAGCTTAAAATCAAGCGTCAAATAAACATCACTCCCCGCCGCCCATTTCTTATCTTGAATAATGCTTTTTACGCGTCCCCGGTAATCCACTTCCAAATATACGCCGCCATCGCTTCCTTTCAATTCTTTTTCAAATTTTTTTTCAATACCGTTTTTACCGATTTTTGAATTTAGCCGATACCCCATCCTCACATCACGGCTGCGCCATTCTCGGTCGTCCATACTCCCAATATATCCTAACAGATGACTGGCAAACCCCCCGTATGGATAGGTACGTTTCGTTTCTTCTATCAAATACACCCCGGGATAATATAATTGTAATTCTTGAAGGGCCACCGTACTTTTCGTAGATAAATTTTCTGCCAGCAAAATGGCTTTTCCCGTCTTAACGCCTTTTTGCAGCTTAGACAAAATTTCTTTCGGATCCATCTTTAACTGCGGAGCAAAATCACGCGCAAGCTGTTCTAAATAAGCCGGATCATTATTCCCGGCCCCCAAGTAATAAAAACTGAAAGAAGGCGCGTTGGTGGCAACCGCCACCCCATCCGCCGTAAACACCCGCCCACGCGGAGCAGTTTGATAAATCACCTGGGTGCGGTTCCGTTCCGCCATTTCAAGATAAGATTGATGTCGCAATACTTGAATATCTACCAACCGGATTGCAATTATTCCTCCGGCTATGGCTGCCAACACCATCATTATTTTTAAGCGTGTATTAAAAAAAATCTTGGTAACGGACATCTTCCTCTCCGGTTACACTTGCCGGCATACCGCTCCCTTGCCCAATATCCGGCGCACCAACCAAAATACGGCCGGCGCTAATATTCCGCTGACAAACGCCCCCCCTAACAGACTCCAAAATCCAGGCCACATCGCAGCGGATGTAAACCACAAATAAAGTAAACTGTTTAACAATCCCGCCAACAGCGTCAAACCAAACCCCGCCACTATCTGCGGAAAAAACGCCTCGAAATCAAATCGGTCCGCCAAATGATAAACGATACAAGCGCAAATTGTAAAAGTAAAAGCATTGTTCCCAAATAACCGTGTCCCGAAAAAATCCAAAAACAACCCGCAGACAAACGACGCCGCATACCCAAAACCCGGTTTTAACACCACACAAAACGCTACGGCAAACACCAATAAAATATTTACGCTTAAATCCCAGCACGAGAAAATGGACGCAAACGCCCAATGAAAAACAGTCGCCAATATAAATAAAAAAATGAGTTTTACCAGACTCCACATCTTATTTGACTCTCCCCCCATCCAAAATAACAAATACTTCTTTTACAGCAGCGGAATGCACCAACGGATCCACATTAACGGTCAATGCCGTTTGAAAACTTTCATCCTCCCGCACCCCGCTTACTTCCCCCACCAAAATACCTGCCGGGAAAATACTGCTGGTTGAAGCTGTAAATACTTTATCCCCCTTTTTCACCTTTGCCAATAATGGAATGTATTTAATACGAACCGGTCTGGGACCATTCCCCACCAACAACCCCTCTTCCTGCCCCCGCTCCAAATAAACAGCCGCAGAAAAATCTTCATCCCGCACGAGCAAAACCTTAGACGTATTCTCCGTCACTTCCAACACCACCCCAGCCAATCCTTCTTTTCCTTCTTCCATCGAAATGACGGCGCTGCGCTCCCGAATACCGTCCCGGCTTCCTTTATCAATAATCACGGTATTCCACTGAGTAGGCTCCCGATATGCTACCTTTGCCCATACGCCTACCCATCGTTTCGCCGGATTCAAACGCAAAATTTCAGTCAGGCGACCGTTCTCATCCAAAATCGCTTCCGCTTGGGACGCCAATAACTTCGTCATTTCTATTTCTTGCTTAAGCGCACGGTTTTCACGGTGTGCGTCCAACAATTCCCGAACGGTTTGATATACGTTTTCGGCATATTTAGCCGTACTATGCGCCAAACGAACTTGCGGAATAAACACATACGCCAACACCGCTTTTACGGAAGAAACGAATCCTTCCAGCGGTAAAATCATCAATAAAAAAGAAAGCAACAAAAATACCACCGGCAACAGAAAACGCTGCCGCAATTTAGGAGTACTATTCTTTTTAGAAGATTTTTTATGAGATAACATAACCTCTGCCGATTTTCTTCGCCATCAAATGTAGCCGCCCCGGTTGAAAAACATACTTTACACTGCTTTTATACTACCCGAGAAAACGTTTTATAAAAGTATTTCCTGCTTATTTGATGATGCAAAATTTATAAAAACTCAAAAGCGGACACGGTCCCTAAAAAGAACTGTGTCCGCCTCAAACTTTTTCAGCTCTCTAACGCTAGAAAGATTTATTGCGGGAACCGAAGAAACGGGACCCTTTTTCGTTCAACTGTTCCAAAAACTTACCCGTACCCAACGCCACGCAACTAAGCGGATCAGCCGCCCGGTGGACCGGAATATCGGTTTCTTTTCGAATCAGTTCCGTAATTCCTCTAAGCAAACTTCCGCCTCCGGCTACCACTAACCCTCTGTCTACCAGGTCAGCAGCCAACTCGGGCGGAGTTTCCTCCAGCGTACTCTTGATCACGTCTATAATCAAACGCACCGGTTCCATAAGGGCTTGTCGGATTTCTTCTGAAGTTACCGTCAACGTCCGGGGCAATCCTTGCGTCTGGTCGCGCCCTTTTACTTCCATAGACTTTTCTTCTTTCAAAGGATAGACGGAACCTAAATTGATCTTCACTTCTTCAGCGGTCGTCTCGCCGATAATCAAATTGTATTTCTTGCGGAAATACTGCACGATACATTCGGTCAATTCATCGCCGGCCACGTCAATGGATTTCGCCACTACCATTCCGCCCAGCGAAATGACGGCTACTTCCGTGGTACCTCCGCCGATATCCACAATCATACTGGCATGCGGTTCGGCAATCGGCAGATCGGCGCCCATGGCCGAAGCCATGCGCTCCTCTCTCAAATAGACCTCGCGCGCACCCGCCTGACGGGCCGCATCATCTACCGCGCGTCTTTCCACGCCGGTAATATCCGAGGGAATGCCAATTACAATACGAGGACGTAATAGACTGCTTCTGCTGTGGACTTTGCGGATAAAGTAGCGAATCATTTCCTGCGTTACTTCAAAATCCGCGATGACGCCGTTTTTCATCGGCCGCACCGCCACAATGTTGGCCGGAGTTCTGCCCAGCATCTGCTTGGCTTTTGCTCCGACGGCCTTTACTTCGCCGGTTTCTCTTTCTACGGCGACTACGGACGGCTCCCGCAGCACGATGCCTTTGTCTTTTACATAAATCAGACAGTTGGCCGTACCCAGATCCATCCCTAAGTCAGAAGAAAAAAGGCCTCCCAGATAGTCTATTACCATATCGTCCCCTATTCAACCAGTTTTACAATCGCTACTTGAGCGTTGTCGCCTTGGCGCAGACCCGCGCGGTAAATGCGGCAGAATCCGCCGGCGCGGTTGGCATAGCGGGCAGCCAACACTTCAAACAATTTCTTCACGGCCGCGGCATCTTTCAAGGTGTCTTTGGCGGCGCGTTCGTTGTTGGCTTTAGCCAGGGTAATTAACCCTTCCACTACGCGTCTGACTTCTTTGGCTTTCGGCAAGGTGGTCTTTACTTCTTCGTGAAGAATAATGCTCGTCGCCATATTATTGAGCATCGCTTTGCGGTGGGACGCAGTCTTGCCAAGTTTTCTGTATCCGGTATTTTTAATCATACTAAAACTTACTCCTTAAATTTTCATACCGAGCGAAAGTTTCATCTCGGCCAGTCTTTCTTTAATTTCGTCCATGGACTTGGCGCCGAAGTTCTTGATCATTTTCAAATCATCTTCGGACATTTTGACCAAGTCACGCACCGTATTGATATTTTCCGACTTCAGACAGTTAATGGAACGAGACGACAATTCAATAAACTCAATGGATTGATTGAGCAGTTCATCCTGTTTAGAATTAACACTCGCTCCAGCCACGGATCCGGTCATAGATACGGGTTCTTCCACTGCTTCATCGCTGGTGGTGGCCACGCAGTCTGCTTCGCCTTCAATCGTGAAAATATGCAACGAACCGGACAGCAGTACCGCCGCCCGATGAAGCGCTTTGGCCGGCAACAAAGTTCCGTCCGTGGTAATTTCCAGAATCAAACGGTCATAGTCCGTCTTCTGCCCCACGCGGGCGGGTTCTACGTCGTAGTGTACCTTTACGATGGGAGAAAACAACGCATCCACCGGTATAAAACCAGCCGGGCGCTGTATTTTAGCCAAATCTTCCGCCGGAACATATCCTTTTCCGCGGGAAACCTCTATCTCCATCTCCAAGCTGCCGCCTACTTCCAGTGTAGCGAGGGGCAAATCTTTATTGATAATTTCCACCCCGTCTAATTCTTCGATATCAGCAGCCGTAATCACTCCGGGCTTCGCCGCATGCAACTGCAAATATTCGCGGTTTTTATCTTCCATTTTGATGCGCAGGCGTTTCAAATTGAGCAAGATATTGATCACATCTTCCCGCACATTAGGCAGCGTACTGAACTCGTGCACCGCACCGGTAATTCTAACGGCGGTGACAGCGGCTCCTTCCATGCCGGAAAGCAAAATCCGGCGCAAAGAGTTGCCCACCGTATGACCATAACCGCTTTCATACGGTTCTGCGATAAATTTACCGTAAGATCCGGATGCGGTCTTTTCTTCCAACTGAATCTTTTGGGGAAGGACTAAATTATTAAAAGCCATGTGTTTCCTCCAAATTATTTAGAGTAGTATTCGACGATGAGCTGCTCGCTGACAGGGTAGGACATTTCCGCTCTGTCGGGCCATCTTAAAAGTTTACCGGTCATTTTCTCGGCGTCATATTCCAAAAAGCTGGGACGCGGATTGCGTTTCTCGACGTCAGTAAGCCCTTGCTTGACCTGCACATTTTCAGCCAGTGCTTTATCCAAGGCTACTTTGTCTCCAATGCGCAGTTGATAAGACGGCACGTTTACCGCTTTGCCGTTGACGGTTACATAGCCGTGCAATACAATCTGACGGGCGGCTTTCAAAGATACCGCAAAACCTAAACGGCGCACCACATTGTCCAAGCGGGTTTCCAGCTTGCGCAAGAAATTTTCACCCGTTTGTCCTTCGGCTTTGGCGGCGGCGTCAAACAAATTGCGGAACGGAATTTCCGACATGCCGGATTGCAATCTGGCTTTTTGTTTTTCCTGTAACCGAATACCATATTCCGACACTTTGGCTTTTCTTACTTTTCCGCCGCGTTTAGCTACGGCCGCCAACTTGTCCATGACGCAGTTGGTGTAGCATTTGGTTCCTTTCAAGAAAAGTTTGCAATCTAATTTTCTGCATTTTTTGCAGCTGGGTCCTGTATATCTAGACATAAATTCTTATACTCTCCTGGCTTTGGGCGGTCTGCATCCGTTGTGGGGGATGGGGGTGATGTCTTTAATGGAAGACACGGTAAGTCCGGCTTGCTGTACGGCGCGTACGGCAGTTTCTCTGCCTTGGCCCGGGCCGCACACTTTTACGGCCACTTCGCGCATACCCATGGCAACGGCTTTTTCGGCCGCTTTATTGCTGGTAATTTGCGCGGCAAACGGAGTGCTTTTCTTGGTGCCTTTAAAGCCGTGAGATCCGGCGGTAGACCAAGCAATCGTGTTGCCTTTGTCGTCCGAAACAGTCACAATGGTGTTGTTGAACGAGCAGTAAATATGCACCACACCGAATACCGGTGCTTTGGCGTTTTTCTTTTTTCCTTTCGCCGCGGGAGCTTTCGCCGGCGCGGCCGTTGTTACTTTTTCTTCTGCCATATGTTTAAATTCCTAATCTCTAAATTTATTTGGTTTTGGAACCCACGGTTTTTCTTCTGCCGCGGCGGG
>CALUYP010000019.1 GCA_944325055.1 uncultured Elusimicrobiales bacterium
AATGTCTTTAAAAGCGCCTTGGGAATACCCTATATTAGGTAATATAAGGATTCCCAAGCTGAGTATTCCTGTTCCTATACGGAGCAAATTTTTATTTATAACCATTCCCTTCTAAAAAATGAATTTCCTTTTGAATTTGCATAGCCCGATGGTATAAATTGTCTAGTTGATATTTGCAGTTTTCATACAGCGCTTGGGCTTGGGTAAGGTTATTTTTTAGTTTGTTTTCAGAAGATAATGGCGATTTGGCGGCTGAAAGCTTATAGGAAATTTCCGCAGCTGAATAATTTTTTAGATAGGAAATATAAATTCCTTTTAGTTGGTCAATGTCAGTTAGCAAATCTTTAAGCTGTTGTTCTCGTGCGTCGATACGTTCTTTTTTTGTGGGTACGGTTAAATCTTGGGGTAAAGTTTTTCCGGCTGCAATGCGGAGGCTTGCTGGGTTTTGCATATAGGGGTCTAACGAAATGATCCGCAACTCTTGGTATTTTTTTTCTAGCAACAGTTCGTAAAAAACAGGACGGGTTTTATCCGGCAGCATCGTGCTCAGTACGTTAATCACAATCCACTCGTCTTGGGATAATTGTTGTTTTCCTTCGGGACGGGCCAATACTTTTTCTAATAAATTATTCAGTTCTTCCGAAGCGTAGAAGGTCAGCATTTTTTGTACTTCGGGCGTGCTTTGGGCGGAACCGTCGGCCGCTAAGGTGGGCATTTGGCCCTTATTCAGTTTAAGATAGGCATACAAAACGGGATAACCCTCTTTGAGGGTAACATTCGCGGCAGTAGACAACAACGAATGCATAGAAGGGAAATATCCGCGGTCCATTTTTTCAATAACAGAGTAATTTTGGGGCAGATAAACCATTTGTTTAAAAAATTTATCAAAATTTATTTCGGGGTGGGCTAATTTTTTACTAGCTAAAGATTGCGCGGAGACAGCGTTCAAATCTGTTAATGGATATAATGGAGCATCAGCGGATAAAGTAATTTTGGTTTGTATCGCAGGAGTTTTTTTAAAGAGAGCAGTTAAAAAATGAGTTTTTTGGCAGAAGGCGGATTCAAAAGGCAACAAGATAATAGCAACTAACAATAGGTTTTTTAGCGTACGGGACGGGGTTTTCATATCAATGCTCCTAAATGTATAGTAACCAAAGATGGTCCATAAACAAGGATCTACCTGTATTATATGGATTGTAAATGGAAATTGTCAAGGGGGGTAAACGAGGATGGAGCGGGGATGGTTGCGTATCGTCGGTAAATTTTGTAAAATAAAATAACTGCAGAGCGGTTATTCTTAGAACGGTTTTTGTCCGTTTACCCGCTTTTTCATTTTTGCTATAATCTAACTGTAAATCTTTTAGGGCCATTAGCTCAGTTGGTAGAGCAGACGCCTCTTAAGCGTAAGGTCGTGAGTTCGAGCCTCACATGGCCCAATTTATTTCTGAAATATAATAAGGACGGATGGCGGAACTGGTAGACGCGTACGCCTTAGGAGCGTATGGAGAAATCCGTGAGGGTTCAATTCCCTCTCCGTCCATATTTTTTCGGCCCGACCGATATGAACAGGAGTGAGTAAAGTATGTCCATTTTTAAAACCGCCCAGAACGGGGAAGTGAAGACGCAACAAATAAAAAAAGAAGGCTGCCGCGTAACGATGAGCGTGGAAGCCGCCCCGCAGCTGGTATCTAAAAGCTTTCAAAATGCCGCCGTGCAGGTACAATCCCGTGCGCAGATGCAAGGTTTCCGCGCGGGGAAAGTGCCGTTGGATCTTGTGAAACAGAATTTTGCCGGGCATATTAAAGAACGTGCGTTGGATTTAACGGTCAAGGCCGCCATCAACGCCGCTATTGCCGACGCTAAATTGGATGCCGTGGCTGTTCCTACTCTGACGAAAGCGGATTTTGTCAATTTTACAGACGGTAAATCCTTCACTTTTGAAATTGCGGTAGATGTAGCTCCGGAATTTGAAGTAAAAGATTACAAAGGTATTGAAATTGCCAAAAAGCCGGAAACCGCTGCCGAACAAGACGTAACGGACAATTTAAACCGCGTTTTAGAGGCAAATGCCCGCTTGGAAAGTGCGGCGGAAGGCGCCGTAATTGACGATAAATGCTATGCCGTTATTCACTACACCGGCAAACGCAACGGAACGGACGATTATAAATTAAGCGCCGACAGCGAGCTGGTGGATATGGCTGCCCCGCAGACGATGCCCGGCTTGGCCGAAGGCTTAAAAGGGCTTAAAAAAGGCGACGTGAAAGACATTGAAACCAAAGACGGCAACGATACGATTTCTTATCACGTGACAGTGGATGATATCAAAAATAAAATCGTGCCTGAACTCAATGATTCTTTTGCCAAAGATATGGGATTTGATACGTTGGAAGCGTTGAAGGCCAAAGTAAAAGAAAGCTTGGACGAAGAAGCCAAACAAAACGCCCGCCGCGACGAAGTGGCCCAAATTGAAAACCATTTGGTCAAAATGAACAATTTTGAATTGCCGCAAAGCTTGGTGGAAGAATATACCGAATCTTCGTTAAATAATTTTGTACGCAGCATGACCCAGCTCAAACCGGAACAGCTGACGGCGGAACAAAAGAAAGCGTTTGAAGAACGCATCCGCCCCAGCGTAGAAAAGGATCTGCGCATTGGGTATATCGTACATGCCATCGCCAAGAAAGAAAACTTGGAGGCCACCGAAGCCGATTGGAAAGCCGAATTGGATAAGAGCCTTGCCGCCAATTCCCAAAATAAAGAAGACGAAAAGAAAATCAAAGCTTTCTTTGAAGAACGCAAGGCGCATATTTTGGCAACGCTTAGCGAACGCAAAGTGTTTGATTTTCTGAAAGCAGAAGCGAAATATAAATAAATTTGCCGGAGGAAGCGAGTGCCGCCCTGATATCGGGTGGAGCAAGTGTTTCGGCAGCGCCGTTTTTCAATCCTTATAAAAGATACGGTATAAGGGCTGGACAAACGGTTTTAACCTCAAAGAGCGGGCTTTTATTAGCCCGCTCTTTTATTTATGGAAGGGAAAGGGGGAGAGTTTTTGAATGTGTAGGGCTTATAGGCGGTTTATAGAAGTCTTTTTATGAATTCAATTTGGTATAATTTGTATATGAAGAAATGTTTGTTTTTATCCGTATTTTTAGTGATATGTTTTTACGCGGCGGATTGGGCTTTTTGCGCGGAAGAGGGTTTAGGTTCCCAAAAGGAAGCTGGATTGGGAGCAGAAGAAACCGCCGGGCAGACCGTCAGCAAATCGGCATTGGCGGCGACGCGGGTAGACAGTAAACTGAATGAAACCGTTTTGCATAAAAGCGTGTTGGATTATTCTTTGCCGGCAGATATATCGGCGGTCGCCAAGAAATGCGCGGCAGGAGAGATAGACGAATGTTATTTTTCTTTTAAAACCTTTGAAAACTCCCCGGATAAGAATACTGCTTCGGCGGCTAATTTAGAACTTGCGGTCATGTCTTTACAGCGGGGATTGGTAAAACAAGCGGTCAAGTATATAGAGCAAGCCTGTGCGTTGAATCCGGATGATCCGTTTGCCGAACTGACGCGCGGGTGGATTTTGCTGTCGGCGGGTAAATATAAAAAGGCGCGAAAGTCTTTTCAGGATTTATTGTATTTAACTGCAGATTTTGAATATGTGTCATCGGCTAAATTGGGAATGGCTTTGGCGTGGTATCTGGAGGGGGAGAAAGAAAAATCTGCTACAGAACTGCAATATCTCTATACGTCAAATCCTTATACCATTTCATTTGTGTCCTATATGTTGGGGCGTATAGCATCGGAGATGAAATCTTCCCGCCAGCTGGCGCCGGTTTTTTTACAACAATCCTTAACTCATGACGCCCGCAATTATGCTGCGGTGGAGCTTTTTGCTCAACTTTCTGAAAAAGAAAAGAATGATTTGCGCACTTTTCAGTATTATGCCACGTTGTACAGCATGGATCCCGACAACAAAGAGCTTGCCAAGAAAATAGACAAATACGCCCAAAAGTTGGGAGATAAGAGCATTGATTATTTATTTTATCTTCGCTTAGAGCAGCCCATTGTACATGAGATGGTTTCAACTCCATCGGAAAAAGTCAAAATGGCGTTGTACGCCAACCGTGAGCAGATACCGCAAGCGCTGCAATCATTTTCCATCATGCCGTCGGGTACGATACGCGTGGAGGACAAAAAATTGGGGGAAGTGCTCCGGTCCGCTTCTTACATACAAAAGACGATTGCGTTTAACCCTGAAACGGGCGGGGTAGATTTTATGAACGATAAAGGGCATGTGGAGTTTTCCGCCAAACGTCCGTTTACCATTCAGACGGAAAACCCGATCAAGACTTTGCTGATACGGGAAGCGTCCGCCAAGAACATTTTTGCCGCAGATTTAAGCGATAAAGAACTGAAAGGAACATTGGTGGTTATTCCTACTTCGGAAGGGATCAAGCTGATAAATGAAGTGTACGCGGAAGATTTAATTCCGGCCCTTTTGGCCACCCAAGTGCAGGATATTACGCATGATGCGGCGCTCACCGCGTTGGCGGTGGTCTTTCGGTCGGCGTTGTTGCAGGAAGTGGCGGAGCAGGGAGAAAAACCTTACCACATTACCGATAATGATGATCGGTTTAAATTTAAAGGCATTAATTTAATTTTTAAAAAATTGCTGGATGCTTCTAAGGAATCCGGCAAGATCCGTCTGACCGAAGCGCAAGCCGGCGCGTATGCCGATTGCGGCGTGTTGACGGCGGATGCATTGGAAAATACGTCGGATAAACCGGGGTATATGTTTTCTCCGGCCAACGTCAGCAAATACATTCTTTCTAATCCGCCGGCGGATTTATATTCCCGGCCGCAGGATCCGACCCAATGGGCCGGCGTGAAATGGATGTATTGGTACAATGCAAAAGAGATAGAAAACCGTATTGCCTACCAACAAAACATAGGCAAGTTGCGTGTGCTGACGCCTACTTCGTTTACTCCGAACGGACGCATTTTGTCTATGCGTTTTGAAGGAAGCAAAGGTTCGTATGAAGCCAAAACCCCGCAAGAGGTCGCGTTTATTTTAAGCGCGGGCACGATGCGTTCCAACCTGTTTGATATAGTGCCATTTTACAAGGGAAAAAATATCAAAAGCGTCTTGGTGCGCGGTTATGATACGGGGTGGGGTTACGGGCTTTGCCTGCAAGGGGCGGACGGTTTAGCCAAACAAGGCGCGGACTATATGGCAATTATTAAGTATTATTTCCCGGAAGCCCGCATCTTAGATACTACTACAGGAACAATCAAATAAATGGAAAAGACGAAAATACTTTATTTTATCACCCGTATGGATCAGGGGGGCGCGCAGGCCAGCGTGCTGATGACTTTAAAAACCCTTAACAAGCAGCAGTTTGAAACTTATTTGGCCACCGGTCCGGGCGGCCGGTTGGACGGCAAACTGAAGAATGAAGCACGCAATGTGTTTTTTATTACGGCTTTGCGTCATGATATTCATCCCAAATACTTTTTTCACGATTTGGCGGCGTTGTTTCAAATGGGGCGTGTGCTGCGTCAGGTGAAACCGGATATTGTCCATACCAATGCGCCTAAAGCCGGCATATTGGGCCGTATAGCGGCGCGTATTTTTTGGCGCAAGGCAAAAGTAGTACACACGTTCCACGGCTTGGGATTTGCCAAGGAACACGGCGAAAAACAATTTAAGTTTTTTGTTGCGGTGGAACGATTTTGCGCCAAATTTACGGACGTATTGGTGTTTGTTTCCCGTCGCAACGCGGCCGAGGCCAAGCAGTTGGGAATCGGCAAAGGCGTGCGTACGGAACTTATTCGCGCGGGAGTGAATTTCAACCCGATTTTGCCGCTTAAGTTTGATCCGGTTGCCAAAAAAACTTCCTTAAAAATTCCGGCCAATGCCAAAGTGGTGCTGGCTTTAGCGAATTTTAAGCCGCTTAAAAATCCGATTCATTTTGTACTCGCGGCTTATAAAGTGCTGAGCCAAATGAAAAACGTGTATTTTATTTTTACGGGAGAGGGCCCGCTGAAGGAAACGGCTTCCAGCCTGGCTAAGAATTTAAGTATAGAAAAACAGGTTATTTTCCCCGGTTGGCGCAGTGACGCATTGGAACTGTTGGCGATTAGCGACGTATACGCCAGCGTTTCTTTGAGGGAAGGGCTTCCGATGTCTTTGTTAGAGGCGATGTCTATGCGTGTGCCGGCAGTGTGTTATGATGTGGACGGCATTAGTGAAGTGATTACCAACAATAAAACGGGGTTTTTGGTATCGCCGAATGATATTAATACCTTTGCCGAGAAATTAAAAGTTTTGTTGCGCCACGCCTCGCTGCGGGAACGGTTTGAAGCGGCGATAGACCGGCGTGATTTTTCGGAATTTACGGCTTCTACCATGGTCAAAAAACAGGAACGCCTGTATCGCAGCTTGGTGCCTCCGACGAAAAAGAACGGCGGCAAGAGACGTTTTTTTAGAAAACGCAGACATTTTAAAAAATTTAACCCTGGAGAAAGATAATGGATTACGCGATAAACGAAATGGAACAGGAAGTTCTCAACGCTACGCGGGAATTTGCACAGAAAAAACTGAAACCGCTGCGTGCTGAGATGGATGCCAAAGAACAATTTTCCAAAGAAATGTTGGAAGAATACCGCAAGTCTGGACTGATGGGTTTGTGGCTGCCGGAGGAATACGGCGGATTAGGAGGAGGAATTACGTGTTTGGCGATGGCGTTTGAAGAATTGTCCCGCGTGTGTGCGGGGCTGGCTCTTACGCCGGGTACGAGTGCGCTGGGCGCAATTCCGATGTTTCTAGCCGCCACCAAAGAACAGCGCGAACGCTGGTGTCCGGATTTGGCCAGCGGCAAAAAACTGTGGGCCTTTGCCTTGACTGAACCCGAAGCCGGCTCGGACGCTACCGCGCTTAAAACCACCGCCATTAAAGACGGCGATTTTTACGTGGTAAACGGTGCGAAGCATTTTATTTCCACCGGCAAAGAAGCCGATTTTTATACTGTAGCCGTCAATACTAATCCCGCCCGCGGAGCGCGCGGCATTTCGCTTTTGGTCATTGAAAAAGGGACGCCCGGTTTTTCGTTTGGCAAGAAAGAAGAAAAAATGGGTATCCGCTCCAACCCGACGTATGAACTGATTTTTGAAAATGTCCGCGTTCCGAAGGAAAACCTGCTGGGCAGCGAAGGGCGCGGCCTGTTGTACTTGCAGGAAACGTTGGATTATTCTCGTCCCGGCGTGGCGGCGCAGGCTGTAGGGATAGCCCAAGGAGCCTTGGATGAAACCATTCCGTACCTGCGTACCCGCAAACAATTCGGTCAGCCGATTATCACTTTCCAGGCGTTGGGGCATAAAGTAGCCGAATTAGCAGCTAAAACAGAAGCCGGCCGTGCGCTGGTGTACAGTTTAACGCACCGAATGGACGAAGAATATTTGCCCGCCGTGAAAGCCGCGCTGTCGGAAGGAACGACCGTACACGACGAACTTAAAAAATTAAAAGGCCAACGCTGGACGAAATACAGCGCCGAAGCCAAACTTTTCTGTTCCAATGTGGCGATGGAAGTGGCCGACGAATGCGTAACGCTGTGCGGCGGGGTGGCGTATATGCGCGATTTTCCGCTGGAAAAATATATGCGCGACGCTAAAATCACCCAAATTTACGAAGGAACCGTGCATATCCAAAAGAACGAGATTATCACGGCGCTGATTAAAGAATACGCCGCTAAAGGCGACGAGGAGTAATTTGTATGCATATTGTAGCTTGCGTGAAGCAAACCCCTAAGTCGGACAATGTGAAAATAGACCCCGCCACCGGATGTCTAATCCGCTCCGGCGCGGCGAGCGCGATGAACCCCTTTGACGAATACGCTTTGGAAGAAGCCGTTACGCTCAAAGAACAACAGGGCGGTACGGTTTCCGTAATTACGATGGGTCCGCCGCAGGCCGAAGCCGGCTTGCGCGACAGCATTGCCCGCGGTGCGGACGCCGTCTATCAGCTGGGCGATATGGCCTTTGCCGGATCGGATACTTGGTCTACAAGCTATGCGCTTTCCAAAGGGATTGAAAAAATCAATTCCATCCGCCCGGTGGATCTGATTATCTGCGGCAAACAAACCAATGACAGCGACACCGGCCACATCGGCCCGCAGATTTCCGCCTGGCTTAAAATGCCCAATGCGGCGTTTGTCAAAAAAGTGGTGAAAGTGAAAGAAAAATCCATCGTAGTAGAACGTTTGACCGAGGATGGCAGCGAAGTGTTGGAATTGCCGTTTCCGTGTGTGTTGTCGGTGGTGAAGGAAATCAACAGCCCGCGCGTACGCAGCGTAAAAGGCCGTATGGCCGCCAAACGGGCCGAAGTAACCAAATGGACGGCGGAGGATATCGGCGCGGATAAAACGATGCTGGGTGTGAAGAACTGCCCGACGCGCGTCGTAAAATCCTTCGTACCCAAGCGCGAAGTGTGCGCGGTGGCCGTAGAAGGCGCCAACGGCAAAGAAAAAGCCGCCAATTTAGTAAAACTGCTTAAAGACGGAAAATACATTTAAGGATAATACATATGAAAGATTGCAAAAACGTTTGGATTTTCGCTGAAGCGCAACGCGGCAAATTAAGCCCCACCGCTTTGGAACTTTTGACGGCGGGCCGCAAACTGGCCGATGATTTGGGCGAAAAATTGTGTGCCGTATTATTGGGCTGGCAGGTGGAAAAATTTGCCGCGGATTTGTTTGAACACGGGGCGGATATCGTCTATATCTGCGACGATAAGGCGTTGGAAAACTATCTGGACGACGTTTATGCC
>CALUYP010000020.1 GCA_944325055.1 uncultured Elusimicrobiales bacterium
CATCAATTTTATAGACTAATAAAGCCGCTTCCGGCGCCACCCCCGTAAACCGTATGCCGCGGGCCCCAATGATACCGGCTACACCCGTGCCATGATTTTTGATATCGTTTAAAGCACCCGAAAGCGTAAAATCTTGCCCCATAATATTTTTTCCGTTAAACTCCGGATGGGAAGATATTCCGCTGTCCGCCACCGCCACTTTTACACCACGGCCGGTTAACTTCTTCTCCGTAGGGTAATAACGGTACGCCCACAAATTATCAAACGGACTGGATTGAGGGCTGTTGTCCACTTTATAAAAATCACCCGCTTCATTAATTCTCAGATGGGTAGGTCCTAAAAAAATTGTATCGCCCGCCCATACAGAAAATCCATAAACGCAACTGATAAATACAAAAATAATCCTAAGAAACATAAATTATATGTTTATTTTTTTGATAATAGGTCTCAGCACGGCAGCAAACGGATGGGCGCTTACTTGTAATGCAGGTGCAGTTTGGCGGCGTTTTAAATCGGATTGGTTAATGCGGTTCAGCACGTCATGCACCGTTTCCGATTTAACGCGGAGTTTTTTGACAATCTCATCAGCCGTTTTTCCTTCTTCCAAATAAGCACGCAGAATTTTATCTAATACAGAATAAGGCGGCAACAAATCTTCATCTTTTTGGTTAGGGCTTAATTCCGAAGTCGGAGCGCGATCAATAATGCCCTGCGGAATCAGCTCGTTCTCTCTATTCATATATTTGGCTAATTCGTAGATTTCGCTCTTATACAGATCTCCGATAGGCTGCAGGCTGCCGCCCGCATCTCCATATAAGACAAAAGAGCCAACGGCGCATTCGCTTTTGTCATCGGTAGAAATAAGCATTGCTTTATATTCACTCGCCAACGCACCCAAGATAGTAGTTCTTAAGCGGGACTGCAGTTCCTGTTCGGTGGCGTCTTTGGGATGAAAAACAATATGGGAAATAGCATCCTTAACTCCCTTTAGTGCGGGCAACACGCCTACTTCCTCCAAATTAACGCCCAGCGTGCGGGCCAACTGTCCGGCAAGCGTTTTGCTTAAACCGCTGGTACAGTAAGATGGCAGCGAAACGCAATAAACGCTTTCCCCCCCTAACGCCTTTGCCGCTAATACGGCTGTAAAAGCTGAATCTATTCCGCCGCTAACGCCAAAGATGACTTTATCCATTCCGCTCTTATGCACATAATCACGTAATCCAAAAGCCAACGCCTCAATCAATTCTTCTTGTACGGATACTTTATAGGAAAGGGAGTCATATCTTTCTTCAGTATCAAACGTCAGCACCTGCTCTCGGAAAGGGGCCCCCAATAATACTAATTTCCCTTTTTTATCCGAAACAGCTTGGATCCCGTCAAAAATCATACCATCTCCGCCGCCAAGCAGATTGCACAACAGGGCAGGAACGGCATATTTTTTAGAAAATTTTTCCAACATGTGCAGGCGAGGCACAATATTTCCTTTTAAATAAGGACGGGCTGCCAAAAACAAAACCAAATCCGCTTCGGAATCTGCTTTGGAATCTTCCGGAACGCCAAGAATAAATTGAATTTTTTTGTTTTGAAACAAAATAGTCTGCGTATCAAAAATTTTAGTAACCTTTCCTTTATATATAAAAGCGGCGGCCGTAACGGAGGTTCCTTTTTGTTTATCCATATAACCCAACACAACAGCCGTATTTTTGGTTTCTTTCGCTATCTCTTTCAGCGCTGCATTATTTTGAGCCGCCAACTGCTTATCCTCAAACAAGTCAAATAGCGGACATCCGCATAAAGCAGCTTCCGGAAATAAAAACAAATCCGCTTTGGGAGCGGGCGCACGCAAATATTCCAATATGCGGGTTGAATTGGCGGAGATATCAGCAGACAAGGGATTAAAAGAAACCAAATTTATTTTCATACTTCACCTCTTATGGTTATTGTAGCACTTTCTAATCTCATTTTTGTGTGAAAAAAAATCCGGAAAGTGCTACAATAAATTTGTTCTGTTAAGTTACATTTTTGAAAGGAGAAAAAATAACCATGAAAAAAACAGCCTTGATGTTAGCGTTATTTGCAGCGGTGGCAGTGCTGCCGGCTCTTCCAGCTGCTGCCGAAACCGGCGCATTAAAATTATCCTTATGGGATCAAATTGCAGTGGCTATTCCCAATAATATTCACGATGTAAAAGGGGTGGATTTGGGTATCGCTTCTAAAACAGCCACTGTGTCAGGCGTACAGCTTGATTTATTGTTTGCACAAACCGAATATGAATTAAACGGCGTGAGCTTGACGTGGATCATCAACTTAGCCAATAAAGTAAACGGTGTGCAGTGGGGTCTGCTGTCAAAGAGTGAAGATTTAACCGGTGTGCAACTGGGTCTTGTAAACTTATCAAACGATGTGTTAGGGCTGCAATATGGGTTCTACAACCAAGCCGACAATATGAACGGATTACAATTAGGTTTTGTAAACTATGCAAAAAACATCACGGGTTTACAGATTGGGTTGCTCAACATTGCCGAAAATGGCTGGCTGCCTGCAATGGTCATCGTAAACGGCCGGTTCTAAGTTTAAGGCAGGATACATGTTTTCTAAAACCGCGGGAAATTGCCCGCGGTTTTATTTTATGCTATAATACTGCAAGGTGTAAAATGAGCGGGATAGCGAAAAAAGTTTGTAAATCAAAGCCAGTCCCGACGACACCCAAGACCAAAACCACCGGGGAATCCCCTTCCCTAATTTAGGTTGCGGTCACAGGAGAAAAACATGAGCAATGTATCAATGAAAGCCATGCTGGAAGCCGGTGTACACTTTGGACACCAAACTTCCCGCTGGAATCCCAAAATGGGCCGCTTTATCTTTGGAGAAAGAAACGGCGTCCATATCTTAGACTTACAAAAAACAGCCAAAGAGCTTAAAAAAGCCTGTGCTTTTATTAAAGAAGAAAGCAAAAAAGGCGCTAAATTTTTGTTTGTCGGCACTAAAAAACAAGCCCAAGAAGCTATCCAGACGGAAGCCGCACGCTGTGGAGCTTATTGTATTCACGAGAAATGGCTGGGCGGAACCTTGACCAATTTCCAAACGGTTAAAAAATCTGTTGAAAGACTAAATGAATTGGAAAAATGGGAAGCGTCCGGCGTGTTTAAAGCCATCTCTAAAAAAGAAGCAAGCCGCTTGAATAAAGAAATGCTTCGCTTGCAAAAACTGTTAGGCGGAATCCGCGACATGAAAGTATTGCCGGATGTGGTATTTGTGATTGACCCGGTGGATACCGCCGGCGCTGTGCGCGAATCCCATGCGTTGGGAATTCCGGTGGTAGCCGTGTGCGATACCAACGCCGATCCTGATATGATCAGCGTGCCGATACCCGGTAACGACGATGCGGCACGGTCTATTAAATTATTTTGTGCGGCTATTGCCGATTCGATTTTGGAAGGCAGAGCTGAGGTGGAAGCCGTCAAAACCGCAGAAGAGCAACCGGCAGAAAATCCGGTAATGGCGCAAGCTTTTGAATCGGCAATGCTCGCAGCTGAAAACGCCGAACCGGCCGCCGTGGAAGAAGTGGCGGTGGAAGAAGTGGTAAAAGCCGACGAAAAAGTAAACGAAGCGGCAGAAGAAGCCAAAGAAGAAGCAGTGGCAGAAGAAGCCAAAGAAGAAGCAGTGGCGGAAGAAGCCAAAGAAGAAGAAAAAACCGCCAAAAAGAAAACGGCTGCCAAAAAACCGGCGGCTAAAAAGACGACCGCTTCTAAAGCCAAAAAAACCGTAAAAGCCAAAGCGAAAGCGGAAGCTGAAACGGAAGAAGTGCCTAAAGCCGAAGCCAAAGAAGAAGCTCCGGCCGAAGAAGCCAAATAACTTTTGCGTGAAAGTTCCCGGCTCGCCGGGAACTTTCCCCTCGGATTTAACCCCTTATATAGGAGAAAAAAATGTCTTTAGCTGAAAACATCAAAATCCTTAGAGAAAAAACCGGCGCGGGCCTGATGGACTGCAAAAAAGCCCTGCTGGAATGCAAAGACGATATGGAACAAGCCATCGTTTTCTTGCGCAAAAAAGGATTGGCGGATATGGCCAAACGCTCCGACCGCGAAACCAAAGAAGGCCGCGTTTCCGTCAAAACCGACGGAAAAAACTATGCGATGGTTTACCTGGGCTGCGAAACCGACTTTGTAGCCAAAACCGACGCCTTCATTAAACTGGCTGACGATCTGGCTCAATACGTATTGGAACACCCTGGTTTGGATTATGCCAATGATGAACACATCAAAGCCATGATCACCGAACAAGCCCCTAAATTTGGCGAAAATACCACTTTTAAAGGCGGCTATAACTGGACGCCCGCCGAAGGCAGTGTGATGGCGTATTACATACACTCCGACAACAAAAAAGCTTCCATTTTGGAACTGGCTGTTGCCGGAAACGCCAATGACGCCGAAAAAGTGAAAGAAATCGCCCGCGGTTTAGCGATGCACACCGTTGGTATGCAAAGCGGCTGGGTGGATGCCAAAGATATTCCGCAAGCCGTGATTGACCGCGAATTAGACATCTACAAAACACAAGCCATCAACGAAGGCAAACCGGCCGCGGCCATTGAAAAAATGCTGCCCGGCAAAGTTAAAAAGTTTGCCAAAGAAAACTGCCTTTTGGAACAACCGACCATTAAAGACAACAAGAAAACCGTTGCCGATTATCTGGCCGAAGAATCTAAGGCGCTTGGCTGTGAACTGAAAGTGATTCGTTTCGTTCGCTTCTAATTTAAAGCCCCTCCTCAGCGAGGGGCTTCTTTTTATGCCGATAGACAAAACGCTATGTCCGCCGGCATAAAAAGAAGCCTGCCGCTAAGCGTAGCGAACAGAGCGGTTTTGTGCTACAATAATAAAAATAAACGTTAGAGAGGTTCCCTTATGGAAACGTGCTGCCCGTCAACAAAGTGTCCGTCTAAAAAGCGAGTTTTGCTTAAATTATCCGGCGAGGCGTTAATCAACGAAGGAAGCCGCGGTATTAATCCGCAGGCGCTTCAAGAAATAGCCGTAGAAATTGCCGACGCTTACCGCTGCGGCAACTGCGAGTTGACTATTGTATTGGGCGGCGGCAATATCTGGCGCGGTGTGCGCGACGGCGGCGGCGTAATTGACCGCGTCAATTCCGACAATATGGGTATGCTGGCTACCGTCATTAACGCTTTAGCCCTGCAATCCGCCTTGGAAGAAGCAGGCGTTCCTACCCGAGTATTAACTTCTATTAATATCTATCAGCTGGCTGAGCCGTTCGTGCGCCGCAAAGCGTTGCGCCATTTGGAAAAGGGCCGCATTGTCATCTTTGCAGGCGGCACGGGAAATCCATTCTTTACCACCGACAGCGCCGCCGCTTTGCGCGCTTCGGAAATTAATGCGGACGTCCTCTTAAAAGCCACTCAGGTAGACGGCGTTTATGACAGCGATCCAAAGAAAAATCCCCATGCCAAATTAATCCATAAAATTACCTACAAAGAAGCCATTTCCCGACAACTGCAATTTATGGATACCGCCGCTTTGGCACTGTGCTTGGAAAATAAGGTGCCGGTACAAGTATTTAACCTGCACAAAAAAGGAAACATCAAAAAAGCTCTTTGCGGCGAGGATGTCGGTACAATCATCTATTAGATTGCATTCTTGTCCCAATTTATATTCTGGGAGAGGGCCGTGCAAAACGCGTCAGAATTGATATAATAAAGTAATATTTCAAAACGAGGAATTATAATTATGGAAGGCATCAGCAACCTTTTAAACAAAACTAAAACCAATATGGCAGAACACGTGTCGCGTTTGGAACGCGATTTGGCAACTATCCGCACCGGCCGCGCCAGTGCAGGACTTCTGGAAAACATCCGCGTAGATTACTACGGAACACCTACCCCTATTAAACAAATGGCTGTCATCAATGTTTTAGACGCTAAGACGCTGGAAATACAACCTTGGGACATCAGCTCCATTAACGATATTGATAAAGCGCTTCAAAAAGCCGATTTAGGAGCCAGCCCGGTAAACGACGGGAAAGTCATCCGCATTACCTTGCCGTCTATGACC
Organism: uncultured Elusimicrobiales bacterium; assembly: GCA_944325055.1. GTDB lineage: Bacteria > Elusimicrobiota > Elusimicrobia > Elusimicrobiales > Elusimicrobiaceae > Avelusimicrobium. The sequence continues at coordinate 6,063 of CALUYP010000020.1, forward strand.
GAAGAACGCCGCAAGCAACTGGCTAAAAATATTTCCAAAATGAGTGAGGATTTTAAAGTAGCGGTCCGCAATGAACGCCGGGACGTACTGGAAAAACTTAAAAAAGCCCAAAAAGCTTCGGAAATTACGGAAGATGATTTGAAACGCTATGAAGCCGACGTCCAAAAAGCGACCGACGCCAACATTGCTAAAATTGACCAAGTAATCAAAAACAAAGAAAATGAAATTATGAAAATTTAATTTTGTTTCTTTTCTTTTCATCCCGCTCCACATACGAGCGGGATTTTTCTTTTCCCTTTGCGTCAAAAAAGCTAAAATATCCATATGAGCCAAACTCCCGTAAATCCTGTTCCGCAGCATATTGCCATTATTATGGACGGCAACGGACGCTGGGCCCAAGAACGCTGCCTGCCTAGGCTGGCGGGCCATAACGCCGGAGCAAAAGCCGTGGAACGCACCCTAAAAGCCGCGCAAAAAGCGGGCGTAAAAATTCTTACGCTCTATGCCTTTTCCACCGAAAATTGGACGCGTCCCGCGGATGAAATAGACGGTCTGTTTAAACTTTTAGAGCAAACGTTGTCCCGCTATACCAAAGAAGCCGAAAAATATGGCATTCGCCTGTTGGTAAGCGGCGCAAAAGAACCGCTTCCCCCCGCCATACTCAAACAAATAGACCAGGCCGTCTCTGCTACGGCTGAAAACACCCAATTTATACTCAATCTGGCGCTTAATTACGGAGCCAGACAAGAAATCGTTCATGCGGTAAATGCGCTTCTCCAAGAAGGAAAGAAAGAAATTCAACCATCCGACATTTCACAACATCTATACCAGCCTTCCCTTCCGGATCCGGAATTGATAATCCGCACCTCTGGAGAAGAACGGCTGTCTAATTTTTTGCTTTGGCAGGCGGCCTACAGTGAATTTTACTTTACACCGGTTTTATGGCCGGATTTTGACGAGGCGGAGTTTGAAAAAGCATTATCCGCCTACCGCACCCGTAAGCGGCGGTTTGGAGGACTATGATTTCTCCTGTTACCCGTTCCCGTAGAGACGAAATGCTGAGACGAATTAAACAATTTTCGTCACCGACATTTAAAAGACAAATGTCAGAACGGTTTGGCATCTGTACGGAAAAAGCCCTCGGCACGCCTGTTACCACACTGCGCCTGCTGGTAAAAGGACTGCCTAGACCAGACCAAGAATTAGCCGAAGCGTTATGGGAAACCGGTATACATGAAGCGCGTATTACGGCTTCGATGCTGGCGGACCCCGCCTTGATGACAAGGGAAAAACTGGACGGGTGGGTCTTGGCGCTCAATTCTTGGGATATTTGCGATTTATGTTGCAACAATCTATTTTCTAAAGTGAAGAATCCATTAAAGCTGGCGGAACGCTGGATTAAACGGGAAGAAGAATTTGTCCGCCGGGCCGGATTCGCCATTATCTGTACGTTGGCTTCCCCCCGCTCTAAGACAAAAGATGAAGAACTGCTTAAGCTGCTGCCTCTTATAAAAAACCATGCATGCGATCCGCGTCCGATGGTGTATAAAGCGGTCAACTGGGCCTTGCGAAACATCGGCAAGAAAAACCCCCGCTTAACCCCCAAAGCAATCGCCTGCGCCCAAGACATATTAGATTTATATGCCGATAATAAATCGGCTCGCTGGGTGGCGTCAAATGCGCTATGGGAACTTAAAAATCCAAAAATCAAAATGATGATCGCTAAACGTAAATAAATGTTTTTAATCTGTGCGGATCAAGTAAAATTTTTTATCCGGCCTATTATACCGCGTTTTTCAATCTGTTTTTCTAAGATAAAACCAGGTAAATATAGTAAAATAAAAATATGTTATTACCTAGAATATTAACCGCCCTAATCGGGATTCCCGTTATCTTAGCTGCCATCCATTTTGGCGGCGTGTTTTACATAGCCTTCGTGGGATGTGTAATATTGCTGTGTCTTTACGAATACGGCTTGATACTTACCGCCGGCAAAAAACCCGTGCATATGGCCAGTTTATTGATTTTTGGTCTGTTGATGGCCGTAACGGCTGTCTTAGGACGGACTCCAAGCGAAATGATGGATCAGCCAGATAATTTATATCCATTTACCGTCAGTGTGGTTATTTTTGGAGTACTTTTGTTTGAAGTGCTTACCCCCAAGCGTTCTTGGGACCGTGTGTGCAATACTTTTACGGGCGTATTTTTAATTCCATGGACCTTGGCCCATCTAATCAATTTGCGGGATATTCCGACGTATGGAGAATATTTGACTTTGTTTATGATTATTACGGTCTGGATATGCGATACGGGCGCCTATTTCAGCGGCCGTTTTTTCGGGCGTCATAAGCTCAACAAAGAAGTCAGCCCGAAAAAAACTTGGGAAGGCGCCGTAGGCGGAACGCTTCTAGCCGTAGGAGGCGCCGTACTCATGCGCCATTTATTCTTATCTACGTTATTCTCCGTCAAAGAAGCGGTTTTATTAGGGCTGTTAGTGGCGATAGTAGGCCAAGTGTCCGATCTGGCGGAATCCGTGATCAAACGTTCCACGGGCGTGAAAGATTCTTCAAATCTTCTGCCCGGACACGGCGGCTTCTTGGACCGGTTTGATTCTTATCTGTTGCTCGCACCGCTGTTCTATTACGTGGTATTATATACGCTATGAAAAACATCGTTATCTTGGGATCTACGGGTTCAATCGGCACCTCTGCGTTGGATGTAATTGCGCGCTTAGGGCCGGATTACCGGGTGGTGGGTCTTTCAGCCAATACCAATACCGAACTATTTTTAAAACAATTACATGCTTTTAAGCCCCGTTTTGCGGCCGTATTAAACCCGGAAAGTTATGAAAAGATAAAAAACCAAATGCCTTCTGGCACGCGGTTGCTGCCTGCGGAAATAGAAAGTCTGATGTTTATGTCGTCTTTGCCGACGGCTGATTTAATTATAAGCGGCGTAGTGGGGGCGATAGGGCTTCAGCCGCTGGTCAGCGCCATTAAAGCGGGTAAAACGATTGCCTTGGCCAATAAAGAACCTATGGTAATGGCTGGTAAAACGCTGATGAAAGAATGCGAACGCTGGCAAGCCGCTATTGTGCCGGTGGACAGCGAACCGTCTGCTATTTTTCAGTGCTTAAGCGGTATGGCAGATGAGCATAACTACCCCCAAATGGAACCCCAAATTTCCCGCGTGTTTTTAACGGCTTCCGGCGGCCCGTTTGCGAAACGAAAAGGATCGCTTTCTACGGTAACGCCGGGCGAAGCGTTGAACCATCCGCGTTGGCGGATGGGACGGAAAATAACGATTGATTCCGCCACATTGATGAATAAAGGATTTGAAGCTATCGAAATTATGAATCTGTTTAATCTGCCGGAAGAAAAAGTGCAGATTGTGATTCATCCGCAGTCCATCGTACACTCGGCGGTGGAATTCAACGACGGCGCCATTCTGGCGCAAATGGGAGAGCCGGATATGCGCGTGCCAATCCAATATGCCATTACCTATCCTCACCGCGCGGCAGGACCGGTCAAAAAGCTGAATTTGTTTGAAGCGGCCAAGCTGGAATTTTTTGAACCAGATTTAGACCGTTTCCCTTGTTTGGATTTAGCCTTAGCTGCGGCCCGCAAAGGAGGTGTATTACCTGCCGTATTAAGTGCGGCGGACGAAGTGGCGGTAGAGGCGTTTTTAAGAGAAGAAATTCACTTTACAGATATTGCAAAGCTGGTTTACACTGTTTTAAAGTCGGCTCCGCAAACCCAAGGAGAAGTCTCCCTCAACCAAGCCTTGGAAGCAGACCAATGGGCGCGCGAAGCCGCCGCGGTGTGTTTGAAAGAAAAAGTTTATAAAAAAGCCGTAATCTAGGAGAAAACATGCTTTTATCTATTATTGCTGTATTAGTCGTATTAAGCCCTATCGTCATCATCCACGAATTTGGGCATTACATCGCCTGCCGTTTGACCGGAATCCGCGTAAACGAATTTTCGTTTGGATTCGGCAAAATTTTATGGCATAAAAAAGTGGGCGACACGGATTATCAAATCCGCGCCATTCCGTTCGGCGGCTTTGTAGAGCCGGCCGGCCCGATGTTTCATCCGGATGATGCACCCGAACCGCCCAAACCGTACGAATTTGCCGCTAAAAAATGGTATGCCAAATTTTTTATGGTGGTCAACGGCGCGTTGTTTAACTATCTGTTGGCGGCCATTATTTTCGGCGTATTAATTTATATCAAAGGAATGCCGGAAACGGATCCGGTTAAACTTCCGGCCACTGTCGGTACCATTGCAAAAGGCTATCCGGCCGAAAAACTGGATTTAAAAGAAGGCGATGTCATCCGCCTAATCAACGGTGAAGAGATCGCCACTTGGCAGGATTTGACGCAAGCAATGGCCCAACGCAAAGGAGACGTAACCCTTACCTACGAACGCGATGGGAAGGCCCTAACCGCCACCGTCAAAGACAGTGATTTTAAGGCCGATTCCCCCACCGTGCTGGGCGTCACGGTGGCCCCCACCTTTAAGCCCGTTTCCATTTGGGAGGCGGCCGGGTTGGGATTCTATCAGTGTTATTATTGGACAAAGTTTTCTCTTGCTTCTCTGGCGCAAAGTTTTACCAAGAAAAAAGCGCCTGAACTGGCTGGGCCGATTGGGATTGTAAATGTGATTCACCAGTCGGTACACCGCAGTCTGTTTGATTTCATATTTTTGATTGCTATGCTTTCTTTGGCGGTAGGGATGTTTAACCTGTTCCCGATTCCGATACTGGACGGCGGATATGCGCTCGTTTATTTATGGGAAGGATTAACCAAAAAACTGCCAACGGAAAAAATGCTCAACCACGCCGCCAACGTCGTCTTATGCATGTGATTGTTGTTAGTCGTATATGCAGCCTATTCGGACATTAAACGCGTTTACGTCAAACCCGAAGACGCCGCCGTGGAAGCGCGAAC
>CALUYP010000021.1 GCA_944325055.1 uncultured Elusimicrobiales bacterium
TTGGAAGAAGGCCTCAATACCTTAGGCGTTGCCCCGGCTCTTTTGCGTAATAAAGAGCAAACCGTACAAATCCGCGCTGAACGGCGGCAGGCGGCGGCACAATTGCTGACGGGTCAGCCGCAAACCGGCGGATCCGGGCAACCCCCTTCCAATCCGGAAAGATAAAAGAGAAAGCTGTGCGGCGGGGCGCGTCTTCATAAGCGGTACGGCCCGGCACAGCACGGGAAAACGCCGTCCGGAACGGCGTGTTCCCGTGGATTTAAATGTTCCGCCGCAGGCGCCTTTATAAGCGAGCGCTGCGCGGACGGGGAAGAAAGAGTCCAACGAATTTCGCTCTTTCTTCCCAACGATTCCTATGAACGAAAAACAACTCAAAAAACGCAACGCCTGCGATTTGCAGGCCGTCTTAAAAACCGTGCAAGGCCGCCGTGTATTATGGCGGATTTTGCAAGCGGCCCAAATCCGCCAGCACGGATTTGTACCCGGCGATCCGTACGCTACCGCATTTCACTGCGGGCAACAAAGTATAGGTCTTTTTCTGCTGGCTGAAATCGAGGAGGCCGCTCCGGCCGCCTACCTGCAAATGCGGGGGGAATATCTCTCGCAAGTGCAGTCCGAACAGAATGAAATCAACCGTTTAAGTGAGGAAATGAACTGATGAATCCAACTGAAATAGAGAACCCGCAAAACACACCCCAAGAATCAACCGATTTAAATGCCCCGTCCGCGCGGATTGAAACCGCTTCGGTTCCGGGCCGGGAAGAACTCCCTGACCAGACTGATATTCGGACGGACTCCGCCTCAGACCCGGCGGCTTATCCAGACTTAAAAATGCCCGAAGATATTTCTTTTCCGCAAGCGGCTTTGGAAGAATTCAAAACGCTTTCGAAAGAAATGGGTCTTTCCGGCGAACAAGTACAAAAGCTTTTGGACTTGGAAGCCCGCTATACCCGTTCAGGCATTCAGCACGGGGCCGAAGAAAAACGTCACATTGTGGAACGTTGGGCCGAACAAACGAAGGAATTCTTTGGCCCGCAATGCAATGAAGCCGTCGCGCTGGCGGTGCGTGCGGCGGATGCATTTGGCGGTCCCGAACTGCGCGAACTCTTGGAAGCCACGGGGCTGGGCAACCATCCCGTTATCGTCCGTACCTTTCACGAGATAGGAAAAAGTATCAGCGAAGATATCCTCCCCGGCGGCAAACCGTCCGCTCCCCAGGATAAAACTTTCGCTGAGGCATTGTACGGAAAAAACAATTAAAGGAGAATTAAATGGCAATTATTGCTGATAAACATTACAGTTTGGTGGATTACGCCAAACAGTTTGATCCCTCCGGCCAAGAACTGGCTATTGCGGAGGTGTTAAGCCAATCCAATGATATCATTGCAGACGCCCTCGTGACCGAAAGCTCTCTGGACAGCGGCCACGAATATGCCGTCCGCACCGGCATTCCCGAAGGTACCTGGCGTCGTGCTTATCAGGGTATTGAACCCGCCAAAGCCACTACAAAAGTAGTAGTGGAATCGTACGGAACGCTGTCGGCTTATTCCGTAGTGGATAAATTAGTCGCTGAAAAAGGCGGACACGTCGAAGCGGTGCGGACGGGACAATCGCGTGCGATTATCGCCGGTATGTCCAATACCATGGCTTCCAACCTTATCTATGGAAACGTAGGCAAAAATCCCGAACGTTTTACCGGTTTGGCCGCCCGTTACTGCGAATTGGAAGGCGCGGAAAGCTCCCGCAACGTCATTGACGCCGGCGGCGAAACGGAAGGCCAAAATTCATCTATCTATTTGGTGGTTTGGGATACCGATAAGATATTTACCTTCTTCCCTAAAGGTTCGAAAGCCGGCATCCAACGCGTAGACCACGGGTTGGTGAACCATATAGACGGAGACGGCAACGAATATCCCGCCTATAAAGAATATTTCGAATGGAAATTGGGCCTAGCCGTACAGGATTGGAGATATGCCGGGCGTATTTGCAATATTGATGTGAAAAACGTCCCGAGCAACCTCATTGACCAAATGTGCGAATTGGAAGAGCGGATCCAAAGCCTGTCTATGGGCAAACCCGTGTGGTATATGAACCGTACAGTTAAGGCGGCCCTTAGAAAGTTAACCAGTAACCGTACGAACGTTCAGTATACGCCGGATCAGATTACGTCCCGCCCGCTTATGACGTTTAACGAAATTCCGGTACACATCTGCGATGCAATTGTCGACACAGAAGATGTGGTGAAATAGGAGGAATTATGTTACTTGATCAAAACGCTATGATGTCTGATAAACAGGCGGTCTCCGCTTCTGCCGCATCCAATCATACCATTGATTTGGGGGCTGCGGGAAATGCGGTGCCGGGAGCGCTGTTTGTGGTATGCCGCACCGATGAGGCTTTCAGCGGCGTCACCCAGCTGAAGGTGTCCATTCAAACGGCGGATTCATCCAGTTTTTCATCTGCCCAAGAATTAATGACAGCCACCTTTGCCCAGGCTGATTTGCAAGCGGTGAAAAACTTATTTGCACTCGCCTTGCCTAACGGCGCTAAGCGCTTCCTGCGCGCCTATTATACCGTTACCGGTTCCGGCACAGCCGGCAAGATCTCTTGCTTTCTGACCGATGCGGTAGATATGAAATAGGGGCTTTTCAGTCCATGGGTGTGGCGTAGCTCTCTTAGCCGCCGCAAGACTTCCGGGCCGTTTTTAGTTGGCAAACGGCCCGGAAAAAATAGGATTTTAGGCTGTTATTTAGAAGTTATTGCATAAATAGACTCCAGCTTTCTTTAAAAAACCGAAAATAGACCCCATTTTGCCCGAAAAACGTTTAAAAATGGATATTTCCCCTTCATAAAAAGCATTTATTTATGATTTTCGAGTTTATTTGCCCTATTTTAAACCGTCTCTATGAGCAAACATCTTTAAAGCGTATGATATAAAAATATTGTTCAGATTTGATAATAAAAAAATAATATTAAAAATAAAAATACTTAAATTTTAAGTATTTTTAAAAATAATATTAAAATTTTATAAAAATGGGATTGATGTTTAATTGTGGAATTTCTTTTTTTGTTTAAAAATATATATAAAAAAATAAATACTTAAAAAATAAGTAAAAATAAAAATATTATGTTTATTTAATATTGATAGTTTTGAATTTATAAATAAAAAAATAATTAAAATTTAAATAAAAATAAAATAGGAGAAGAAAATGATATCTAAAATTACTATTTGTAATCTGGCATTAGCCCAGTTGGGGCAGGCTCCTATATCTTCCTTAGAACAGGATGATGAGAAAGCAAGGAGGTTAAATTTATTTTATGAGCCAGTACGTGATGAAGTGTTACGTACTCATAATTGGGCGTTTGCCGGGGCCCAAGAGCCGCTTATTTTGATAGAGAAGCAAAGCGATGCAAGGGGGCGGTATATTTATAAATATCCGGCGGAAGCGTTATTTATCCGGCGTGTATTTAGGCAGGAGGGAATGCAAGAGGCGTTAAAATTCAAGGAATTGTTCCGAACGGACTTGCATTGCCGGGTGCTGGAGACGGATGCAGAACAAGCTTATGCGGAATATACTCGCCGTATTTTGGATGAAAACCTGTTTGATCCGGCTTTTATTAAATCTTTTTCGCTGGCATTGGCTTGTGATTTGGCGGTTGCCTTGACGGGGGACTCGAACTTGGCTTCTCAAATTCTTCAGAAGTATATGTTAAGTCTTGATGAAGCCCGGCGCAGTAATATGACTGAAAATTTCTCACGCGCCGATGATTCCAATGCATTTACCGAGGTGCGCTGATGCCGATTCATCATTTACAACCTTCTTTTTCAGGTGGGGAGATTAGTCCTTCTTTGCATGGGCGTGTAGACAGTTCCGCTTATGGTTCCTGGCTTAAAACGGCCCGTAATTTCTATATCCATCCGCAAGGAGGCGCGTCCAACCGGCCGGGTACGCTATTTATGGGGGAAGCCAAATATGAAAACAAAGAGTGCCGGATTATTCCATTTGTGTTGGGGGAAGAAGAATCTTATGTGCTGGAGTTGGGGGAACATTATTTGCGCGTGTATGCTTCCGGGGGGCGTATTTCCAATGCGGATGGTACCGTTTACGAATTGCAGACCCCTTATGAGGCTTATGACGTGCGTTATATTAATTACACCCAGTATGACCAGACTCTTTTTTTGACTCACCCTCAGTATCCGCCGAAACAGCTGACGCGTGTAGAGAGCGGCTCGTTTGAATTTAAGGATGTAGCTATTCAATACGGTCCGTTTATGCTTACGAATACCGATGAAACTAAGAAGATGCGGGCCATTCAATATCAAGAAACGGCTGAATCTGTTGGAGTCAGCGCCACACTTTCCTTCTTGCCTGTTTCTTATTCTAATATGGCGGCGTTTGTTTATTTTGACGGAATACGTTTTTTTGTCGGGCCGGAGTTTGGGTTGGATGTAGAGCTGATGGTTACATTTTTCAATAACCGGTTTGGCGCGGACGGATATAAGGCGTATAACTTGGGGGGAGTCGTAAAAATTGAATCGCCCAAAGACACCGGGGGAGATTGTAACGGCAAGCAGTTGGTTATCAATTTTCATGACGGACTGTTGCGTCCTCCCGTTATTTCTTTTACTCAAACGCTAAGCGGCGGATCGAATAAAGGAGAACAAATTCCACAAGGCGAAAACAAATACCAGCTGGAAAGCAATTTTGATTGTTTTAAACCTGGTCATGTGGGGGGGCGTTTTTCGCTGACCCATAGGGTTCCCAATCAGTTCTTATCGGGGACGCTGGGTTATGAAGACTCCTCCGATTACATCAAAACCGGCGGAGATTGGACCTTGCGCACTACCGGCGTTTGGAGCGGGAAATTAGTCTTGGAAAAATCGGGTGATATGGGAGAGACGTGGGAAACCGTTAAAATTTTCTCACGGGAGGAAGAAGAAAATTTGAATACATTCGGGCAAATTGAAGATGATGCCAAGATGTATTGTCTGCGTTTGACCGCCCAACAAATTACCGGAGAAGCCGGATTTGAATTGCAGGCGGATTCGTTTTTACAGGAAGGCGTGTTGGTAGTAAGCAATTTTGTAAATGAACGTAAAGTGGTAGTGGAGGTGGAACGCAGTTTTGGGTTGGAAGATTGGACTTACGAATGGGCGGAAGGTTCGTTCAGCCCGGCGGCGGGGTATCCGGCCTGTGTATTCTTTTACCAAGACCGGCTTGGGTTGGCCGGAACACAAGCCGAAGCGCAGACCGTCTGGTTTTCCAAAACAGGGATATATAATGATTTTGGACATGCCCGTAATACGCTCGAAGATTCCGATTCAATCAGTGTCAATTTATCGGGTAAAAAACTCAATACCATCCATTCCGTGGCGGTGTCCAGCAAATTGTTGGTATTTACTGCCGGCAGCGAGTGGACGATCAGCAGTTCCGGTGCGCTGACTCCCTACAATATTCAAATCCAGCAGCAAAGTGAACGCGGCGCCAGCCGTACCGCTCCGGTGATGGTGGGAAACAAGGCGCTTTATGTACAGGCACGCGGCGGCGTATTGCGTGATTTTTACTATGATTATAATTCCGCTTCTTATACCAGCAACGACTTGACACTTTACGCCAAACATATCTTTTTCAACCGGGAAATCCGGGAAGTTTGCTATCAACAGGAACCCGATAACTTGGTTTGGTGCGTGCTGGATGACGGTACAATGGCGGTGCTGACTTATTTGTCTGAACAAAATGTATGTGCTTGGTCCCGTCAGGATACGCAAGGAAAATATAAAAGTATTTGTACCATCCCAAACCGCGGATACGATGAAATTTGGTTTGCGGTGGAACGGGACGGAAAATATTTTATTGAACGGTTGGTTCAGCGTCTGGCCAGTAAGGAACCGGAGGATCAATTGTTTTTGGATGCTGCTGTTTCCCGCAAAAGCGAAACGACATTTACCGAATTGGACGGGCTTGATCACTTAGAAGGACGGGAAGTGGGGGTATTGGCTGACGGCAGTCCCATTGACGGCTTGGTAGTGGATGAGGGAAAAATAGTGTTGCCTAGACCGATGCATTGCGTCCATGCAGGATTATCTTATGAAGCGGAATTGCAAACCTTGCCGGCGGCTTTTGAACGCTCTGATGGAACGGCTCAAGACCGGAAGCGGCGGCTGGTGTCCGTGACTGTCAAGATGCTCGACAGCCGCGGCGGGCAAGTCGGCACCGAGAATGGCCAAATGGATGAAATCATTCAGCGGACCAACGAAAACTTTAATACGCCCATTGCGCTTAAAACGGGGGATTATATACTGGCCCTCTCCGGTATGCATTCCTTAGTGCCTTCAGTCATTTTCAAGCAGACTGAGCCTTTACCGGTTACTTTGCTGGCTTTTATCAGCCGCATTGTGTAGCGCAATCCAAATGAAAAAGGGGGCTTCCTACAAGGAAGCCCCCTGGAAAAATCTGTCAAGATTTCATTTTGTTGCTGTTTCAGGTTGGTTTTCGTTTGTTTCCAGCGGCGGCTGTGCATCGGTTGCCGGTGGAAGAGAAGCTCCGTTTTCTAAGCGCAGGCTGCGGGCCATTTGTTGGGCTTGGTTGGCGGCCAGAACGTTTAGTTCTGCATTATTTGTTTCCACGATAAACGTAATGACATAGAACACCTGTTCATAGGGAGCGGAAATCGCGTTTAACCAGAAAGGGATGGATTCGCCACGGTTTCCAAATGCTTTTCCCGTTATAAATAAAGCGGGATAACCGTCTACTGTTACGTTTTCTTCCGATAAGATTTCCATTTCCCGTCTGTTATTGGAGAACGTGTTTAAATTTTTACGTAATTCTTCCAAAGGATGCCCTTCATCTACATCGCTTTGACGGAACAGAATGGCGCCGAAAAACGTATTGACGGCTTGGTTCGAGGAGGATGGCGACTCTTTTTTGAGAAGATTCGTATCAAACCCTACTTTAACATCTATATCATCAAATTCCATCCACTCCGAAAAATCCATTCCGTTAAACACATCTAACTCAAAACGGTATACCGGATCGGTGTAAATGCGTTCTCCGTACACAGCAGTCGGATTGGCGGAAAAGCGTTCAATCATTCCGCGAAAGGGTAAAATTACTTTGTAAACACTCCACGCCATTACAGCGCTTAAGAGTATTCCAAAAACCGCCGTGGATACTCCTGCCCAAATAAGAGGCCATTTGTTTGAATCTTTTTTCAATAAAATCCAAATGAGTTTAAACAATAGAAAGAATAACGCATAAATTACTGCAACAGTCAGCAACGCGGCTAGAATAAAAAGTAACGTCATGATACACTCCTTAATCTGTAAATTTCTCTATTTATTATAGTTTTTTATGTTTATTTTGTATCAAAAAAATAATTTATTATTGCGCCGGGCGTATCTTCCAGACGCTTTGCGCCTGGCACGGGTATTGCGTTGGAAGGACAAAGCAGAACTGACTGCTTCCCACCCGGGAAAAGAACCCGAATATTTATTGAAACATTTTATCACTCAATCTAGCAGCAGCTTTATATTAGAGTACTGCGGGGAACCGGTTGCTTTATTTGGATTGGCGCCGGACGTGTGGATGGGAAGGCGGGCATGCGTATGGTTGCTGACTGGCAGAGAGCTTGGGCGGATTTCTAAAACATTTGTACGATTGGCCCGGCGTTTTTTAGCTGCGGCGTTGGCGCAGTACGATGAACTATACAATTTTGCCGATGGAAGGTATGAGGAAGCGTTACGCTTCATCCGTCGGTTGGGCGGACGATTTGACGGAGTTTCTTTTGACACTCCTTCCGCCCGTTTTTTACGTTTCACATTCAGGAGGAAATAATATGGGAGGAATTTTCAAAGCGGGGGGAGAAGTTATTTCCAGCGCCGCTTCTATGCTGGGAGACCGTAAATCCGAGATGGATTATTACGAAGACCTGGCGCGCGACGCCGACCGGCAGGCGCAATATACCGCCGCCGCGGCGCAGCGTCAAGCGCAGTATCTGTTTAAATCCGCCGCCGAGCGGGGGCAGAAACTCTATGAAAGTTTCCGTCAAACCGCTGGAGAACAAAAAACAACGCTGGCCGCTTCCGGATTAACGGCTAATTCCGTTACGGCGCAGACCATTCTTAAAAACAGTCGTTTCAATGCCCTGTTAGACCAAGAATCTTTACAGGAATCTTTAAACGATGCTTTATACGAAAATAATCTCGCCGCCGCCGAGCGTATTTATAATTTAAGCCAAACCGCTTCCCAGTATCGCAGTGTGGCCAAAAACCGAGGTTCTTTTTGGAAGCTCGGCAATAATATTTTGAGTTTATTCAGCTAGGAGACACTATGCCTATTATTCCAACATACCGCCGGCAGGAACGTTACAGCGCACCCGGAGTGGAGATGAGCTCTTCCGCTCCGAACCGGATGATACAAGCGTATGAAAACGACTTGCAGGAATGGGGGTCTTTTTCACAGAGCTTTTTGAAATTTATGGAATCTAAAAAAGGAAAAGAGAAACAAAAATCATCCGCCGTTTCAAAGCGTACTTCCGCTGAAAAACAGAAAATCAGCGTTGAAACTGTAGCGGACGGGATGGCTTCTTCAGAGAAGGAATTTTCCGCTGATGAAGATTTGCAAATCCGGCAGGACATGCTTTATCACGTTCGCAATGCCGTATCAGATGGACAAGCGGTTACTTCGTCCGGTTTAGATGAGTTCGCGGCCGAACGTTTTGGTAATACGGTGCAGGAAACACCGGCTGCCCGTGATTACATGATGCTGCGTGCGGCGGCTCAAATTGATAAGAGAACGGCTTCCCGGCAGGAACGGGAAGAACGGTCTATGCAGGAGGAGCAAATTATAAGCGCTGTGGGGGCGACGGCTTCTTCCGCCAAAAATTTAGAGAGGTATCTTTCCGCCCAGCTGCCTGCTTTTGAGCAGAGGTTAAAAGAAAACGGCAATTCTTCAGAGGTGGTCAAAAAGAAAGCGGATTCTTTACGCGCCCAGACAGCAGTGCAGAATATAGGGCAGGCCGTATCTTCCGGAAACGCCTCGGCCGCTCAAGAGGTATTTGAAAAATATGCAAGCCAAATGAATGATCGCCAACGGGAAGAATGTACGGAAAAAATACGTTGGTCGGCCGCGTCGTTGTACGCGCGTTCATTATGGCAGCGTGCCGGGCTGGAAACAGACGGTACGGCTTCATGCAGACAGCAATGGGCTGAACAGCAATTATCTTCGGAGACAAATACCGATTTGAAAACGGATGTTAAAGAAAATTTGGAGTTGCTTTGTTTGGCCCAGCAGGCAAGAGAACATCACCGGCAGGCCGGCGTATACCGTACTGTAGCGGGTCATAGCGGAGGAGAGGCAGTGGCTTTTGTGGAGACGCAATCTGCGATGGATCCTTCAGAGATGAGACTGTTGCAGCGGGCCGCTTTGGAAATGGATTTAAACATTGCGCCTGCCGCTCATGCGGGGAAATTTAATGATCTATATTTTTCAGCTTCCGCAAAAGACATTTCTCACGCTTATGAAAAAAAACAAATCTCTGCCAAGGAATTCTGTTTATTGCAGGCTGTACGCCATGAACGTGCCGCCGGGGAGGATGATACTGTCACACGTCTGCTTTGCAAAGGAATTGATTTGTGGCGAGAAAAGAAAGGACTTTCGGAACAAGAAACCCAATCCATCAAATATAGGGTTCTTTCTGCGTCTGGCGGGGTAGAAAACCAGCTGGACGCTTGGCGGCGTATCAAGGCGCTGTTTGATATTTAGGAGAAAATATGACTGTTTCAATGCAAATAACAAAACGTATTTACCAAGGAAATGGCGTAACACGCCAGTGGGATGTGGACTTTCCGCTTATTTCGACGGATGATTTAAATGTCTATTTAACCTCTCCCCAAGGATCCGAAGAACAAATTACAACGGATTTTTCCATCGACCCGTCTACCCATACGCTTACCTATCCGACCGAACAAAGCGGGAAAAGTCCGTTGGCGGCAGGTTGGAAATTAACGGTTTTACGCAATACTCCCGTGACGCAAGAAATTGATTTAATCCGGCAAGGAGAATTGGATGCCGAAGTATTGGAAGAAGGGTATGATAAGCTGACGATGCTGGTACAGGAATTGGGCGAAAAAATAAACCGCAGTATTAAATATCCCGTATCATCGGCAGAAAGTGACTTGGAGACGGAGAATTTTTTACAAAATATTCTTGCCGCCAAAGAAGAAGCGGTTCTGGCTTCTACTCAAGCAGCGCAATCTGCCGGCGAAGCTCAACAAACGGCTCAAGAAGCACAGCAGTCCATTACACAGGCGATGGATGATTTTGAACAAGAAACGGAGGATTTCTCCGATTCTCTTACCGTGCGTGAACAGGAAATTTATACTACTGCCCAATCTTATCTGACCCAAACTGCCAGCCAAGTGGATTTAGCTAAAAACTGGGCCGCTAAAACCGGCGGCACTGTGGATGGGGAGAATTATTCCGCTAAAAAATATGCACAGGATGCCGCTTCTTCCGCTTCTTCGGCGTCGGTTTTAAATAAAATTTCTAACTGTCTAACCAAAATTCCTCAGCATATTAATCTGGAATTAAACAACGGTACTCTGACGCTGAAATCCGGTTCGGTTGTATACCGCGGCAACGGAAATGCGATTAACATCACGCAGGATTTTTCCAT